>JAEUML010000240.1 GCA_016792785.1 Alphaproteobacteria bacterium | reverse complement strand
TCTGCCCGATCTTGTCGAGCACGCGCCCACGACGGAACCCTTGAACCTCGTCCGTCTCGACGACGACGAGCGACGTGCCCTTTGAGCCCTGCGTCGGATCGGTTTTCGCAACGACGATCACGAAATTCGCCGTGCCGCCGTTCGTGATGAACGTCTTGGACCCGTTGATCACATAGTGATTGCCGTCGCGCCGCGCGGTCGCCTTCACGGACTGCAGGTCCGAGCCGGTGCCGGGCTCCGTCATCGCGATGGCGGCGACGAGATCGCCGGAGGCAAGCCGCGGCAGCCACCGCTTCTTCTGCTCCTCCGTCCCACAGTGAAAGATATAGGGCGCAACGATTGCGTTGTGCAGAACGATGCCCCATCCGTCGATTCCCAGCTTACCGAGAAGATCGATGAGCACCGCCTCATGCGCGAACGTACCGCCTGCGCCGCCATATTCCTCAGGCGTCGACGCGCAGAGCAGCCCCGCCTCGCCCGCCTTCTTCCACGCCTCGCGATCGACGTGATGCTGTTTGATCCACTTTTCACTATGCGGAACGCACTCGCGTTCCAAGAACTTACGCGCTTCGCGCTCGAATATCTTGAGGTCCTCGTTCATCCATGCCGGAGATTCGACCTGCAAAGCGCCCATGTTCGTATGTCCCTAATCGTGTGCGCCGGGATTCATGGCATAGCCGATCAGCCGCCCGTGTTCGTCGTTCGCGGGCATGCGGTGCGGCTGCTTCTCGGCCAGCATGACCTCGAGCCGCGCCCGCGCCGCGCGCAGCTCTTCGAGCGAATGCTCGATGTCCGCGCGCTGCTGCTCCAGCGCATTGATCCGTTCACTGAATTTCTTGACCGTGTAGGCGAGCTGCGTCGCCTGCCCGTCTCGCACGTCGTAGAGATCGAGCATCTCTTTGATCTCGTCGAGCGAGAAGCCGACGCGCTTGCCGCGCAGGATGAGCACCAGCCGCGCCCGGTCGCGCGGCGAATAGATGCGCGACTGTCCTTGCCGGGTCGGCTTGATGAGTTGTTCGTCTTCGTAAAACCGGATGGCTCGCGGCGTGATTCCGAACTCCGCCGCCAACTCGCTGATCGTATAGGTCTGCATGTTCGTTGACCCTCTCAAGCGCCGATCAGGGATATACTTCCGTTGACGTAAACGTCAAGACACTGCTGAGATGTCTCTAACCGGCTGAAAAAGAAGAACAAATGCCGCAGGCCCTACCTCGGGCCGTCGCAATCTGTCGTCAAACGTTGGTCGACGACGCCCCGTTTCAAGGGGCATCACGAGCCTGCAGGAAGGGGCACGGACGCCGGTGCACAAACCAATCATCTTCGATTTCGACGGTGTCATCGTCGACAGCGAACCCCTCGCCAATCGCGCGCTCGCCGACACGCTGACGGCCATGGGCATGCCCACGACGATTGAAGAGGCCATGCGCGACTACATCGGACTGCGCATGAGCGACTGCGTTCTCGCCGTCGCGCGCATCCATGGGCGCAAGCCGCCCGACGATTTCGTCGACGCGTGCCGCGCCCGCACGGCGGTCCTGTTACGCGAGCATCTAAGGCCAGTGCAAGGCGCCCCGGCCTTCATCCGTTCATGCGTCGCCGAACGCACCGCGATCGCATCGTCGAGCAGCGTGCGCGGTATCAACAACTCGCTCGAACTCGTAGGCCTCGGCGGACATTTCGACGGCCGCATCTTCTCCGCGGCCGACATCGAACGCGGCAAGCCGCACCCGGACATTTTCCTTCACGCAGCGCGCGGTTTGGACGCGAGCCCCGCCGACTGCATCGTCATCGAAGACGGAACGCTCGGCGTCAAAGGCGCCGTCGCCGCCGGCATGACCGTGATCGGCCTGACCGCAGGCTCGCACTGCGGCCCCGATCACGCCAACCGCCTACGCGATGCCGGCGCACACATCGTGGCAAACAGCTACGCGGAGGTTGCACTACTCGTGCGCAGCTTCACGGAGTAGCCGTTCGCGCTTGTATTGGGTGTCACGGTCCGCGCAGGCGACCACGACACCAGAAGAGGTCTTTGCGTTGATTGCTCTCAATGCCGCTCGCGGAACGCCAGCGACGCCAGGAACCCGGCGAGCGCCGACAGCAGCACCGCCGCCAACCCGTAGAACAAAGGCCAATGATGCGCGAACTCGCTTAAACCGCGTTCGATCCCCGTCTTGTCGATGAACAACGTCATCGTGCTGGAACTCGTCACCTGCCCGTCGGCGAACGCATAGACGAGAACCTTGAGATGTCCCGCCGGCACGTTGGGCGGCAACGCGACGGTGGTGCGAAATAGCGAGCCGGAGAGAAAACTGACCGCCCCCTCGTGCTGTGAGTAGAGATCCTGAGTCATCTTCGTCCGAAGGATCGCCTCGCGGAACTCGCGCGGGCCGCCGATCGCGCCTGGCGCAGGTCCGAGCGCGATGCGGTCGAGCCCGATCTCGAACTGCTCCAAAACCTCGGCCGATGCGATATCCTTGAGCGGCCGCGTCGATGACAGGAAATAATACCCCGGCACGCCCGCGAACCGGCGTTGATCCCGGTTCATCCAGATCGGTCCGACCTGATCCTTCTTGCGCACCGTAACCAGGTAGGGCTTGTCGCTGCGGATCACGACGACGACGTCGCGCATCTCGGTCGCCGGCAACGCCTCGCCCGACTCCAGTTCGATGGCGCCGAACACGACGACGTCAGTGCCGGTGAAACTCGACGTGATCTCGATCTTGTCGCGCGAAATGCCGGCCGCAAGGTCCTCCGCCCGCGCCGCGCCCGCGGCGAGCGCCGCTGCGATCGCAAGCGTAGCGAGAACCCGCCTCATTCCAGCCCCTCCACGATCAGGTTGAACGGATCGGTCGGCGGCAGCACCAGATCGACGCCGAGACGCAGACAGATCATCAGCACCAGGGCTGCAAGACAAAGCCTGAGCCAATCGCTGCGCAACCGCTCGCCGTAGCGCACGCCGAACTGCGCGCCGAACACGCCGCCAAGGATCAACAGCACAGCCAAGATCGCATCGACGCTCTGGTTCGTGATCGCGTGCAACAGCGTCGAGAACGCCGCCACGAAGATGATCTGAAACAGCGACGTTCCGACCACGATCGCCGTCGGCATACGCAGCAGATAGATCATCGCCGGCACCAAAATGAACCCGCCGCCGATTCCCATCACGACCGCCAGAAGGCCGATGAGCACGCCGAGCAGCGCCGGTGGAATCGCGCTGATGTAAAGCTTCGAACGATGGAACCGCATCTTCAGCGGCCAACCGTGGACCCAGTAATGCCCGCCGGGCTCGCGACGCGCAGAGCCCACGCTGGAGCCGCCATGGCGCACCGCCTGCAGGCTCTCCCAAAACATCAACCCGCCGATCGAGCCCAGGAAAATCACATAGGACAACGAGATGAAAAGGTCCGCCTGCCCCGCGGCTTTCAGCGCATTGAAAAGTTGTATGCCAAGCACCGACCCGACAAGGCCGCCGCCGAGCAAGACACCACCCATCTTGAAATCGACGTTGCCCTTGCGCCAATGCGTGAGCACGCCGGACACGGAAGACGCGACGATCTGCGTCGACTGCGTGGCCACGGCGACGGCCGGCGGAATGCCCCAGAACATCAGGAACGGCGTCAAGATGAAGCCGCCGCCCACGCCGAACATGCCCGAAAGAAAGCCCACCGCGGCGCCGAGCCCGATGATGAGGAAGATATTCACCGGCATCTCGGCGATGGGCAGATAGATTTGCATGGGTGCCGTGCGGGTCGGACGCGAGGCGATACGCGACCGTGTTCACGCTTAACCCGAAGGGCGCGCCGTGGCTAGTTCACGGCGTCACACCTGTGAACATTGGTCGCGCCAAGAGTGCGAAGATGCTTAACCCGTGAACGCCGGAACTTCGTTCGCGATCGCGTTCATCGGCTTCGGCTGGAACTTGCGCGCAGCATCGAGCGCCATGGCGACGTCCGCGCCCGACATCGTCCGCTTCAAGAGCTCAAGCCGCTCGGCCGCACCCGTATCGCCCTGCGAGACGGCGACCGCGTACCATTTGGCCGCTTCGTTCGCGTTTTTCTCCACGCCCATGCCGCGCTCGAGAAGAATGCCGAGATTGTACTGCGAGTCCGCAAGTCCGAACTCCGCGCCTTGACGGAACCACCGCGCGGCTTCTGCGAAGTTCTGGCCTTCCGCATGAAGCACCGCGAGATTGTGCATTGCCTTGCGATTGCCGCCCTTGGCCGCCCGTTCATACCAGGCTTTGGCTTGCGCCAGATCCTTCGGCACGCCGACACCGCGCTCGTAGATCGCGCCGAGGCGGTATTCGGCGACGACAAGCCCTTGCTGCGCCGCCTTTGTGACGAGCGAGGCAGCTTTCGTGTCGTCCTTCGTGACGCCCCGGCCTTCGGCATAGCGCAGCGCCAGCACGAACTGCGCCGTCGCGTCGCCCCGCACGGCGGCGGATTCGAGAGCGGCAACCGTCGTATCGCCGGACGGCGGTCCGCCCGGAAGCGGCGAGGTGCCGGCGGTGAACGACGGCGGCGCCGGCTCGTTTGTCGGCACGCCGAGACCGTTCGGTTCGACCGCCACGCTGGGCGCGCCGGAGGCTGCACCACCGTCCGCCGCCGACGCCGGCG
Source organism: Alphaproteobacteria bacterium (assembly GCA_016792785.1). Classification (GTDB taxonomy): domain Bacteria; phylum Pseudomonadota; class Alphaproteobacteria; order Micropepsales; family Micropepsaceae; genus SZUA-430. The sequence goes on along the minus strand of JAEUML010000240.1, from coordinate 3,109 downwards.
CAAATTCGGCGGGTGAAGCAGCGCTCGGCGTCGCCTCGCTGGGCGCCGGACCGTTCAGGATTTCGCCGATGCTGTTGCCGGGCGCGGGACGATTGATGTCCTCGCCGCCGCCGCCGGGCATCGTGAAGAGAAGCGCGATCAGACCCGCGACGACCGCCAGCCCCGCGACCCCGATGATCGCCAAACGTCCGAGCTTGCGGCTTTGGCCGTCCTCGGGAACCGCAAAGCGCGAACGCTTGTTCTGGTTCCGCTCGGCCTCGGCTTCCGCCGCAGCCTTCGCCGCGCGGCGCGCTTGCGTCAGGAAGTCGTCTTTCTTCGGCTGAAACTCGGCATCGCCGAGATCGGGCTCAATACGCTCTGCCGCGAACGGATCGGGCTCGATGTTCGGCAAGTCGCTGGGCGAGGCAGCCGACAACGGCCCGGCCATGATCGTCTGCAGCGCCGAAACCGAATAGCCGTCGTCCTTCGGCGGCACGTTGAACGACGGCGGCGGCGGATCGGCCATGAACGCCGACGGCGGTGGCGGGGTCATCCCCGAAAGCGCCTTGGCCGTCGTCGAGGAAAACGGCGGGAACTCCGGCGGTTCGTCGACGGCCGCGGGCGGCGGGCTCATCGGCGGCGGCGGCGTGAAGTGCGAGTGAGAAGACAGCGCCGACGGCGCGCTGCTCGTGCGCCCGGCATAGGAATCGAGCGGCACGGCGTCGGCCGCGGCTTTGGCGACCAGTCCGTCGACCGTCAGCCGCAAGCCGCCGATCGCTTCCTTGTGCCGCTTGTCGGAAACTTCCAAGCGCTGGGTCAACGCCTTCAGCGAATCTTCGACTGTGCGCGACGATTCCGACGAGCCGCGCTCCACATCGTCGAGCCGGCGATTGATCGCCTGCAGCGCGTTCGTCTGCTTCTTATCCGTGTCCTCAAGACGCGAGGAAATCGTCTTGAGTGCGTTCGACACCGTCGAGACGGACTCCGCCGCGCGCCGCTCGCCGTCTTCGATCTTGGCGGTCAGCGCTTCAAGCGTCGATTCGATCGCGCTGAGCGGGCTGGCCAACGGTCCGCTCGCAGGATCCGAGACGAGGTCGAGCCGTTCGGTCAGACCGTCGAACGTGCTGCTCAGCGTGTCGACGGAACGCTTCAGCGCCGCGAACGCTTCCGGGTGAACGCCGCCCTTCGAATTCTGTTCGACGCGCTCGCTCAAGCCGTCGACGGACTTCTTCAGCGAGGCGAACGCCTCCGGCTGCACGGCGCCCTTGGCGGCCGAGGTCTGCGCCAGGCGACCGTCGATCGACGACAACTGCCCGCGCATCTCGTCGAACATCGAGGCCGAGCGCGCTTCGAGCGCATCGAGCCGCCCGGCAACGTTTTCCGTCACCGCTTTTGCGCCGTTGCCGACCTGAGCGAGGTTCTTCTCGGTCGTATCGACCCGCGTGCCGAGTTCGCGCATGAACTTCGCGAGCTGCGAAATGTCCTCCCGCGAGCGCTTCTCGGAATCCGCCACATCGTGGCGAACGTCGCTGATCCACGCCTCAAGGCGCGTCAGCGCTTCCTTCGCCGGGAATTCGTTCTTCGCCTGCTCCATCTCGGCAAGCCGCTTCTGCAGCTGGCCAAGCGTGACTTCGAGGCGCGACAGTTGATCCTTCTGCGCCGGATCGGGCTTCGACGTTTCGAGTTCGCCGAGCCGCTTCTGCAATTGCCCAAGTGCGGTTTCGAGCTTGGCGACCGCGTCCTTGCTCGGCCACTGCGCGTTGCCGGCATCGATCTCGTTCATGCGCTTCTGCACGCTGCGCACGGTGTTTTCGAGCGACTCGAACGCACCCGCCTGATCGCGCGCCGACTGCGCGAGCGCATCGGCCGCACTCGAGAAGGCGACGTCGGCAAACTGCTTCACGCGCTCGGCCGCATCGATGCGGTCCTGCATCGCCGCGACCGACTGGTTCACGGTCGCGATCGCCGCTTGCGCCCGCCGTTCGGAATTCTCGAGCCGGTCCGCGAGATCGCGCAGCCCATGCGCCACGACCGCGAACTCGCTGCCGCGGATTTGCGCGTCGAGCTGCTGCGCCGCACCCGTCAGCGGATCGCGCGGCAGCGGCTGGGCCTGCGGTTGATACTGCGGCTGTTGCTCGTAGCGCGCTTGCTGCTCATAGCGCGGCTGCTGCTCGGCATAGCGCTGCGCCGAGGCGAGCTGCTGCTGAAAAGCCTGCGTATAACCCTGGGGCTGAGGCTGTGGAACGGCATGGGGATAGCGCACGCTCGGCAGCGGCGCCTGATACTGCTGCACCGGCTGCGGACCATAGGTCCCGTCGCCCGGTTGATAAGCAGGTGCGTAGCCCTGTGAATAACCTGCGGAAGAGCCGCCGCCCCGGCCTTCCGTCATGATCAGCTGGGTCAGGTAATCGCCGAGACTGACGCCGGCGCGACGCGCGGCAAGCTGTGCCGCCTCGCGAGCTTCGGCCTCGATCCCCTTCACATTCCACGGAACGCCGGGTCGCATGCGAATCATTTCCCCCGATTTATTTGCGACGTTAGGTACGCAAATATGTTGTGTAAAGCGCACACCCTCCCACTAGGGATGGCGCTGTTGCTTTCACATCGCATTAACCATGGTTAACGCCGAATTGGTTAACAAATGGTTAAAACAAGCGTTGCGTGGAGGACTCACTGCGCACCGAAACGACGTCGGAATCGGCGCCAAAACCGGGGGCTTGTTGACCGTGCGAATCGCCCGTAGCAGTCGCAGCGTGGACCGTCATGTGATTCGTTCAATTCTGGTTGCGACCATCGCGCTTGTTGCAGGCGCGTGTTCGACCTATCGCGCCACGATGGGGGCGATGGGCGACACGGTGCAGGCGGTCGGCCAGTCGCTCAAGACGCCGAACCAGCCGGTGCCGAACGTCGATCTGACGAACGCGAACTGGCAAAAGCTCAGCGCCGATCAGCCCGACACAAACCCGATCCGCGTCGCGGTGGTTGCGCGCGACGAGCGGGTCGGCGCCACGCGCGTCGTGCTGAAGGTGCCGCCGAACCACGCGCTGCCGCCCTATTGGCTGACCTCGGACGGCACCTACACGGTGATGAAGGGCACGTTCGTCTTCGACACCGTCGACGCACAAGGCCG
>JAEUML010000209.1 GCA_016792785.1 Alphaproteobacteria bacterium | reverse complement strand
TGTTTCCGCGTGCACTTTTGCGCGTCCAGTTGGTAAGAGCGGGCGGGACGCCCGCGCTCCCAGACGGCGCCCAGCGAGAGCTTGATAATGACCACCACCGTCCGCTTCGCGCCCAGCCCCACGGGCAAGCTTCACGTCGGCAACATCCGCGCCGCGCTCACGAACTTTCTGTTCGCGCGCAAGACCGGCGGCAAGTTTCTGCTGCGCCTCGACGACACCGACACCGAGCGATCGACCGAAGAGAACGCACAGGGCATCTACCGCGACCTGGCGTGGCTGGGCCTTAACCACGACCTCTTCGCCAAGCAGTCCGAACGCGCCGCGGCTCACAACACGGCCGCCGACCGGCTGCGCGCCGCCGGCCGCCTCTATCCCTGCTACGAAACCGCGGACGAACTCGACCGCCGCCGCAAGCGCCAGCTCGCACAGCACAAGCCGCCGGTCTATGACCGCGCGGCACTGGCGCTGACCGCTGAACAGCGCGCGGATTTCGAAGCCAAGGGCCGCAAACCCCATTGGCGCTTCAAGCTCTCCGGTAAGCCGGTCGAGTTCAACGACATCATCCGTGGTCCCGTGCACATCGAAACCGCCTCGCTGTCCGACCCGGTGCTGATCCGCGAGGACGGCCGCTTCCTCTACACGCTGCCCAGCGTCGTTGACGATATCGACTTCAAGATCACGCACATCATCCGCGGCGAAGACCACGTCACGAACACCGGCGTGCAGATCGAGATCTTCGAAGCGCTCGGCGCGCCAATCCCGCAGTTCGCGCACTTCTCGATGCTCGTCGGCGCGGGCGGTGAGGCGCTGTCGAAACGCCTCGGCTCGCTCTCGATCGAAGGCCTGCGCGAAGAGGGCATCGAACCCCAGGCGATCAACAGCCTGCTTGCAAAACTCGGCACGTCCGATCCCGTCGTGCCGCGCGCGAAGCTCGAGGAACTTGTCGCCGACTTCGATCTCACGAGGTTCTCGCGCGCCCCGGCCCATTTCGATCCGAACGATCTCAAGGTGCTGAACCACAAACTGTTGCACGGCATGTCGTACGACGCAGTCGCGCCCGACCTGACGCGCCTTGGCATCGGCGGCGGCGCCGCGTTCTGGGAAACGGTGCGCGACAACATCCAGCTCTTGAGCGAAGCCCGCGCCTGGTGGCGCGTCGTCGAGGGTCCGATCGATCCGGTGATCGAGGACGCCGCCGTGGCTGAGGCTGCCCGCACCCTGTTGCCTAACGGCCCCTTCACCGACGCGACGTGGACGGAATGGACCGCTGCCGTTTCCGCGAAAACCGGCGCCAAGGGTAAGGCTTTGTTCAGGCCGCTGCGCTTAGCGTTGACCGGCCAGCCCCATGGACCCGAGATGAAAAAGCTGTTACCCCTTATTGGTCCCGAGCGGGCGGCCAAGCGGCTCGCCGGCCAGGCGGCATGAGTTGTGTTTTGAGGAACGCGTGAGCATTCGGACGACCCATTCCGGCCTCTCCCCCGCGGCGCAAATTGCGCGCGCGGCGATTTGTATTTGCGGCTAACGAAACCTAGGCGGCCGCGCTCACCGATTCCATTCTCGTCAGAGACCGAATCTCGAAGGCCCGGCCAAACCGGACTGTTTGAGGATTTGAGCATGTCACTGACGATCTACAACACGCTGGCGCGCGAGAAGCAGCCGTTCAAGCCGATCGACCCGAAGAACGTGCGCATGTACGTCTGCGGACCGACCGTCTACGACTTCGCGCATATCGGCAACGCGCGCCCCGTGATCGTCTTCGACGTGCTGTTCCGCTTGCTGCGGCACATCTACGGCGAAAAGCACGTCACCTACGTCCGCAACATTACGGACGTGGAGGACAAGATCATTGCCCGCGCCGCCGAACGCAAGGTCTCGATCCGCGAACTGACCGAAGGCACCGCGAAGGTCTATCAGGAAGACGCGCTCGCGCTCGGCAATCTGCCGCCGACGTTGGAGCCGCGCGTCACCGACACGATGCCCGAGATCATCGCGATGATCGCGACGCTCGTGAAAAACAACCGCGCTTACGTGGCCGAAGGCCACGTATTGTTCGACGTCGCATCGGACACGGACTATGGCAAGCTCTCGCGCCGCGCGCTCGACGACATGATCGCCGGCGCCCGCGTCGAAGTCGCGCCCTACAAGAAGAACCCGATGGACTTCGTCCTCTGGAAGCCGTCGGACGCGACCATGCCCGGCTGGGACTCGCCTTGGGGCAACGGCCGGCCCGGCTGGCACATCGAATGCTCTGCCATGGGCGAGAAGCACTTGGGCGAGACGTTCGACATCCACGGCGGCGGCATCGACCTCATCTTCCCGCACCACGAGAACGAAATCGCCCAAAGCGAAGGCGCCCATCATGGGCGGCCGATCGCAAACTACTGGATGCACAACGGCTTCCTGCAGGTCGAAGGCGAGAAGATGTCGAAGAGCCTCGGCAACTTCATCACGATCCGCGAGTTGCTTGCTGAGAAGAAATTCGGGGCTGAGCAATGGCACGGCCGCGTGCTGCGCCTCGCGATGCTGGGCACCCACTACCGCCAGCCGATTGACTGGACGCTCGATCGCCTAACGCAGGCGCGCACGACGCTGATGGAATGGGCACGGCTGCTGCACGATGTTCAGCCGGCGGACGATCCGTCGGGCGACGTTCTCGCCGCACTCTCCGACGATTTGAACACGCCATCAGTGTTCGCGGCGCTGCACGGTCTGGCGGCAGCTGCCCGCACAAACGCAGACGACCGCCGCCGCCTGCGTCGCACGCTGGCGTTTCTCGGCCTCTACGGCGGCGAGAAGGACGTCGACTTCCTCGTCGGCCAAACCATAGACGCGGCCGCTGTCGAGGACCTCATCGCCAGACGCAATGCCGCCCGCAAAACAAAAAACTTCGCCGAAGCCGACCGCCTGCGCGCCGAACTCACCGCAATGGGCGTCGCCATTGAAGACGGCGCGGCGGGCACGACATGGAAGGTGATGTCATGACAGGCCAACCATCTTGCCCTTCTCCCCAATGGGGAGGTGGATCGCCGCGAAGCGGCGAGACGGATGAGGGGCCGCACGCTCAGGCAGCGAACCCTCATCCGTCACGCCGCACCGATGTGCGGCGCGCCACCTTCTCCCCGGCGGGGAGAAGGGCAGGGAGCTTCGTGTCATGACCCGCGAACGTCTCTATCTCTTCGACACCACGCTGCGCGACGGCGCGCAGACGCAAGGCGTCGACTTCTCCGTCGAGGACAAGCGCCAGATCGCCCACGCGCTCGACGAGTTCGGCCTCGATTACATCGAGGGCGGCTGGCCCGGCGCGAACCCGACGGACACGGCGTTCTTTGCTGATCCCCCGTCGTTGAAGCGCGCGCGCCTCGTCGCGTTCGGCATGACGAAACGCCCCGGCCGCAGCGCCTCGAACGATCCGGGCCTCGCGACCATCCTCGATGCGCGGGCGCAGGCTTGCTGCCTCGTCGGCAAGTCCTGGGACTTTCACGTCGACGTCGCGCTCGAAGTGCCGCGCGAGGATAACCTCGCCGCCATCACCGAAAGTATGGCCGCGGTCGCCGCCAAAGCGCGCGAGCCGATGTTCGACGCCGAGCACTTCTTCGACGGCCACAAGGCGAACCCGGCCTACGCGCTCGCTTGCCTCAAAGCCGCGCTCGACGGCGGCGCGCGCTGGGTCGTGCTCTGCGACACGAACGGCGGCACGCTGCCGCACGAAGTCGCGCGCATTGTCGCCGACGTCGCCAAGACGATCCCCCGCGATAAGATCGGCATCCACACCCACAACGACACCGAGAACGCCGTCGCGAACACGCTGGCCGCCATCCAGGCCGGCGCGCGCCAAGTGCAAGGCACGCTGAACGGCCTCGGCGAACGCTGCGGCAACGCGAACCTCGTATCGCTGATCCCGACGCTGATGCTGAAGCACGACTTCGCGAAGCACTTCGAAACCGGCATCGCGGAAGCGAACCTGAAGTCGATCACCCACGTCTCGCGCCTACTCGACGAAATTCTGAACCGCGCGCCGAACCGCCACGCGGCCTATGTCGGCGCGTCGGCGTTCGCGCATAAGGGCGGTCTCCACGCCTCTGCCGTGATGAAAGACCCGCGCACGTACGAACACGTGCCGCCCGAGCGCGTCGGCAACGCGCGAAAAATTCCCGTCTCCGATCAAGCAGGCCGCTCGAACCTGCTTGGCCGCCTCGTCGAACTCGGCATCGACGTGGACTCGAAGGACACGCGCGTCGCGTCGCTCCTGGATCAGATCAAGGAGCGCGAATACCTCGGCTACGCCTACGACGGCGCCGAGGCGTCCCTGGAACTCCTCGCCCGCCGCGCCCTCGGCAAAGTCCCGGCCTACTTCAAGGTGGAAGGCTTCCGCGTCTCAGTGGAGCGCCGCTTTAATGCGCTGGGCCAGGAGGTCAGCGTCTCCGAAGCCGTGGTCAAGGTTGCCGTCGACGGCGAACGCTTGATGAACGTCGGCGAAGGCAACGGCCCCGTGAACGCGCTCGACAACGCGCTCCGCAAGGACCTCGGCCGCTATTCCAAATGGCTCGAGGACCTGAAGCTGGTGGACTACAAGGTCCGTATCCTGACCGCCGGCACCGAGGCCGTAACCCGCGTCATGATCGAAAGCGCCGACGACAGGGGCGCCCGCTGGTCGACAGTCGGCGTTTCGCCCAATATTGTCGACGCCTCGTTCGAGGCGCTGATCGACTCCATCACCTACAAACTGCTGCGCGACGGCGCGCCTCCGTCGCGGGCCTGATACGCGCGAGAGACAGATGAAAATTCCCGCCCACGGCAAGCCGAAGAACCAGATCAAGTCTGAGCTCAAGGCGTTCGCAGCGCGCGACCTGCCGTGGCGCGAAGGTAAGACGCTCGCCTACATCTACGACCCCGGCCCCGAGATCGAAGAGATCGCGAAGTGGGCGTACATGGAGTTCCTCACCGAGAACGGTCTCGACCCGACGGTCTATCCGTCGATGATGCTGATCGAGAACGAACTCATCGCGATGGCATCAAGCCATTTGGGCGACGTGCCGGGCGTCGTCGGTAACTTTACGTCGGGCGGCACCGAGAGTTGCATGCTGGCGGTCAAGACCGCACGCGACTTCGCCCGTGCCACGAAGCCGCAAATCAAAGAGCCCGAGATCATCTTGCCGGTCACGGCGCACGCGGCTTTTCACAAAGGCTGCCACTACCTGGGCGTGAAGAAGGTTCTTGTCCCCGTCGACCCGAAGACGTTCAAGGCCGATCCGGCCGCAATCGAAAGAGCGATCACGCCCAATACGGTCTTGATCGTCGCCTCGGCCGTGTCCTACGCGCACGGCGTGCTCGATCCGATCGAAGCGATCGGCAAGATCGCCGAAAAGCACAAGCTTCTGTTTCACGTCGACGGCTGCATCGGCGGCTTCCTGCTGCCCTACTTCAAGCGCCTCGGCGCAAAGCTCGGCGAGTTCGACTTTCGTGTGCCCGGCGTGACGTCGATGTCGATGGACTATCACAAATACGCCTACTGCCCGAAGGGCGCGTCGGTGATCTTGCACCGCTCGAAGGACCTGCGCCGCTTTCAGATGTACGCGGCCGCCGATTGGACCGGCTACACGATCATCAATCCGACGATACAATCGTCTAAGACGGGTGGTCCCATGGCGGCCGCGTGGGCCGTGCTGAACACGCTGGGCGATGACGGCTACATGCGTTTTGCCAAGCGCATCCACGACGCCACGCACATCATCGTTGAAGGCATCCGCAAGAACCCGCACTTGCGCCTGCTGGGCGAACCCGACCTCAATCTTGTCGCGTTCACCGCCGATGAATTCTCCTGCTTCCACATCATCGACGAGATGAAGGCGCGCGGCTGGTACGTGCAGCCGCAATTCGGCTACCACGGTTCCGAGCCCAACGTGCATTTGTCGATCGGACAAAACGTGTTCGAAATGGCTCATGAATTCGCCGCGGCACTCGACGACGCCGCCGAGGCCGCGCGGCCGAAGGGCTTCAGCCAAATCGCGGCCAAGGTGAAGTCGGAACTCGCTCGCATGAACCCCGCCGACTTCAAGCCGGCGATGCTCGCCGATCTGATGCGGGGCGCCGGCATCGAAGACGGCCAGCTCCCGCGCAAGTCGGCCGAGCTGAACCAAATTCTGAACGTTCTGCCGCCCAAGGTCACCGAGTTCGCCCTCATTGAATTCATGAACGAACGCTACGTCTACCGCGAAAAGAAATAGTTGGCTTGCAAATGCCGCAGCGCAGCCATGACCCAAGGGAAGTGGCTGCGCTCTGCCAAGTCCAGTAAGAAAGCCGAATGACCACGCCATCGCCGCCACCGCTGAACCGCGGCGTCCTCTACGCGGCGAGCGCTTATGTCACCTGGGGGATCATCCCGATCTTCTGGAAGCTGCTCGACCACGTCGGCGCGGTCGAGATCGTGGTTCACCGCATCGTCTGGACGCTGATTTTCGCCATGGCCGCGCTCGCGGCCTGGGAGCGCCTGCCGAAACTCTGGACTGCGCTCAAGAACCGCGACGTTCTGCTGGCGCTCCTCGCCAGCGCCGTGCTGATCGCGATCAACTGGGGCCTCTTCATCTGGGCGGTCACCGTCGATCGCATCATCGACACCAGCCTCGGCTACTACATCAACCCCTTGGTTTCGTTCGTGCTCGGCGTCGTTTGGCTGGGCGAACGCCTGACGAAACTACAGCTGGCAGCGATCGCGCTGGCCGTGCTCGGCGTCGTCAATCAGACGGTCGCGCTCGGTTACCTCCCCTGGATATCGCTCGTGCTCGCGCTGAGCTTCGGCATCTACGGCCTGATCCGGAAAACGGTCGCCGTGGAATCGCTCGAAGGCCTGACGATCGAAGCGATCATCCTGGCCCCGCTTTCGCTGGCCTACATCTGTTACATGGTGGCGAGCGGGCAGGGCGCCTTCATGCACGTGAACCTGACGACCGACGCCCTCTTGATCCTGGCGGGTCCGCTCACCGCCATTCCGTTGCTGCTGTTCGCCGCCGGCGCCAGGCTCGTGCGACTCTCGACGATGGGCTTCCTGCAATATCTCGCCCCGTCGATCAGTCTCGTGATAGCGGTCTTTCTCTACGATGAACCCTTCACCCAGACGCACGCGATCACCTTCGCGCTCATCTGGAGCGCACTCGCGCTCGTCTCGGGGGAAGCGATCAGGCGCGATCGGTCGGCGCGGGCGGCTCAACGCGTCGAGAGCGCAAGCCCCGTCATATCGTCGAACACGCCGTAAGCCGCCCATCCGCCGCCGTTGGGTGCGCTCCCGCTCTCGGTCACAGCGAACACGACGTCGTTGTCGCCCGCCCGCAACGGCAGGTACAGCGTATCGTAGAGCCCGACCGTCCCCAAAAAGCGATAGTCACGGCTCCCCTGTTGATCGTTGCCCGCAAAGAGCAGCGTTCCGTTCAAGTAGACCTGAACGCGATCGCTGAACCCTAACCGGAGCGGAGCCGTCCGCGCCTTGTCGGCGCGCACGCTCACGCGGGCAAGCACGGTCGGCGCCTCGTCTGTGCGTTTGGCGGCGCGCGCGAGATTGGCGACGCCCTTTGTCTCCACGGGAAGCGGCGTCCAGGCAATCCCATCGAGCTTGTTCGCCGCCGCGGCGGCGTAGGCGTCGGCCTCCCGCATCGCCCCACTCACTGCCCACGTGCGGATCAAGCCGGCCGGCAATGTGGTGGCGGGCGCCGGCGGAACCGCCGCCACGGGTCCGGGCGTAATGCTGATGTTCGAGAAATAGGCGCCGCCGGAACTGCCCCGCAGCATGACAAACCCGGCCGCGCGCTCACGCTTTAGATCGGGAACAACGAGACGCGGCTCTTCGGAGTCCACAAACACCCGCGCGGAATCGTCGGCGATCTCAAGCCGGACACGAAACCACTCGTTCAACCGGTAGCGCATCTGGCCGTTGTATTCGGAGTAGATCTGCCACGCCGTGACGCCGTTGATCACCGGCGTGTACTGATGGGCGTCGGGATTGCCGCTCTGATGCGGACGCAAATAGAAGTGCTCGTAGTTCAACTCGTCGACGCCGCGGAAGAACACGCCGGGAAAGCTGGGCGAATTGTCGGTCAGCGCCATGTCGAACTCGATGACGCCGGTCTCGAACTTCGCATCGGCGAGCAACGCGATCGCCCCTTTGAGGCGAAGCGCGCGCCGCCCTTGGAACTCGACCACACGTGCCTCTTCGCCCTGCAGGTTCCACCGCGGTGAGTCGACTGGAATCTGTTCGGCGTGAACGGCGCTCGCACAAAGGCCGAAGAGCAGTAAGGCAAACGCCGTCAAGCGCGCGAAAGTAAGTTGCATGGTTCCCCCGGAGTGCGACCCGCGGGATCAGTCGCGCACGCCCGAACATCCGCCGTCAAAGCAACTGCTCGTGATATAGGCCTCGGCCACTTACTGGACGTTAGACCGAACCAGGCGGCGCGCTATTCCGCAGCCTGCCGGCGGAAATTGTAAATCGCTGGCATCGTGTCTTCGACGCGGTTCACGACCGTGTAGAGTTCTTTGAGGCCGTAGCGCGCAAAGTTGTGCGAACCCACGCGGTCGAACGTCGCGAACAGCGGATCCCAAAACCCTTTCACGTTGACGAAGACGATTGGCTTCTTGTGCAGCCCGAGCTGTGCCCAGGTCATCGCCTCGAGCACTTCCTCGAGCGTGCCAAGTCCGCCGGGCAGAATGACGAATGCATCGGCGAGCGCGTGCATGCGGTCCTTGCGCTCATGCATGTTCGGCGTGATGACGAGTTCGGTCAGGCTCGCAAGCTCGATCTCGCGCGCGCGCAGGAACTGCGGAATGATGCCGATCACTTCGCCGCCGGCGTCGAGCGCCGCGCGCGCCACTTCGCCCATCAACCCGATCGACGCGCCACCATAGATCAGCCGCGCATGCGACTCCGCGATGTCGCGGCCGAGGCGCCTAGCGGCTTGGATGTAGGCCGGATCGCTGCCTTCGGAGGAGCCGCAGAAGACGCAAACCCCAATCAGCTTTTGCATTGTTCTTTCCAGGCTGAACGCAGAGGACTTGAACTATACGGGTTGCCCGTAAACGTTTTGAAACTATGCAGGGATTCTGCGGCGAAACGATGACGCCGTGAAGGGCCAAAAACGGGGGACTTGGTTGCAATCGTCACAAAGGTTACCGTAGGTTAAGAACAAAGCGGCTTGGCAAAACGCAACGATGGGGATCGAGATGAAGTACTGGTTGGCTGGCGCGGCCGTCGCGGTTTTCGCAGGTGCGGCGTGGACCGTCATGGCTGCGACCCCGCAGGAGACCGTCGATCAACGCATCGCCGGCATGAAGGGCTTGGGCGGCAACTTGCAGGCTGCAGCGAAGGCCGTGACCCCGGCTGAAGTTCAAGCAAAGCTCGGCGCTGCGATCGCCTTCGCTGAGACCATTCCCACGCTGTTTCCAAAGGGAACAGGGATCGGTGACAAGGGTGTCACCAAAACACGCGCGCTGCAGGAGATTTGGGCGAAGCCGGCTGAGTTCAAGGCGGCCTCTGACGCGCTCGTCAACGCGCTGAAGGCGGCGAACGCCGCCGCCGGTGACAAGGCGAAACTCGACGCCGCGTTCGGCGAAGTGCGGAAATCGTGCGGCGGTTGCCACACGCCGTTCCGCGGTCCTGAAATCGAATAACGATGTCGCCCCTACGCTGGTTGTTGGTGCTGGTTCTGCTCGGCGGTGCAGGCATCCTCGCGTGGCTGATGCTGCCGTTGCGCGCGGCAGTCGACATTCCGCCTGGCATGTCGAGCGAAGAGCCGGGCATGGCCGAACGCGGCGCCTATCTGGTTCGGGCGGCTGGCTGCGTCAGCTGCCACTGGGACCGCAAAGGCCGAGGCAAACCATTCGCCGGCGGGCGCCAGCTGATCACGCCGTTCGGCGTGTTTGTTGCGCCGAATATCAGCGGCGATACGCGCTCAGGCATCGGTGCTTGGAGCGATGAAGAGTTCGTCCGTGCACTGATTCACGGTCAAGGCGTGCACGGCGAAGAGCTCTATCCGGTCTTTCCATACACGACCTATACGCGCATGACCGTCGAAGACGCGCTCGCGATCAAAGCCTATCTCGTTTCACTGGCGCCCGTGCCGGCCGGAAACGAGGGCCACGACCTATCGTTTCCGTTTTCCTGGCGCGCATTGTTGAAGGGTTGGAAGCTGCTCTACTTCTCCGGCGAGCCGCTGCCTTACGATCCGAACCGGAGCTCAACCTGGAATCGTGGGCGCTATCTCGTTGACGCGCTCGGCCACTGCGGCGAATGCCACACGCCGCGCGGTGATTTCGGCCAAATGGACGAAAAGCGCTATTTGCAAGGCAACCCTCACGGTCCCGATGGGTGGAAGATTCCCGCTCTCGTTGGTCCCCGGTCGCAACTCGCTGAGTGGTCTGTGGAGGAAATTGAGGAGTACCTCAATAGTGGCGCCAAGCCGGACTTCGATTCGGCGCAAGGACCAATGGCCGAAGTGATCGAAGACAGCAGCAAACACCTGACGGAAGAGGATCAGAACGCGATCGCGCTCTACCTCAAGTCGTTGAACAGGCGCTGACGAAACCTGTTGATAGGCGCTCGCGTCGCAATTGCGGCGCAACCCTCGGCGTCTAGATTGCCGGCCGATCGTCGAAGGCAACAGCGGGGCGAGATATGGCGCGCGTAATTGTCATCCTGACGCTGATGATTTTGATCACGACGACAATGTTCGCGATCACACGGACGTCGTCCAAGCCGTCGGATCCGGCGGCGGGACCGAGCGCGACGGTGAAACTTGGCGAGCTGCCGCGCAGCGATGCGCCCGTGCCGCCACCGCGCGCGGAGCTCGCGCCGGCGCCAGACGCCGAGGAAGTGTCGTTGACCTCCGCCGATCCGCGCCCTGTGACGAACGCAGTCGACGCCGCGCCGCAGAGCGCGCAAGACGTGACAAGGGGCCCCGTCGCAGGCGCCGCGCCGTCGGTCGGCACGGCGGGAATCGACCACAAAAGCAAGGCCTCCTTCACCGGCACGGCGACACCGGGCGACACCGTGTCCCTGGTTTGGGACGGCAAGGCGGTCGGCACGACAAAGGCCGACGACAACGGCAATTGGGAGATCGAGTTCAAAGCGCCCGTTGCGAAGACCGAACACGAACTCTACGTCTCGGCAGAGGCCAAGGACGGCAGTGTCGTCATCGGCCCGCAGCGTGCCACGATCCGCCCGCCGTCCAGTGAAGGCGGCCTGCCGCGCATCACGCTGAAGGCTGCCGACCAAACGGCGACGACGTTGCAGGAAGGCACGGTCGCGACCGAAGCGAAGACCGGCCTCGTGGTCGAGAAGATCGCAGCCGGCGAGCCCGGCATCACCGTGCTGACCGGCAAGGCCGATCCCGGCGCCACGGTTCGCGCTTCGATCAACGGCGAGGCTTCCGGCGAAACGCGCGTTGCCGAGGACGGCACTTGGCTGCTCACCGCGCCCAACAACTCGGGCAAAGCGGCCAAGCGCTTGCGCCTGCAGCTCGTGGACTCTGCCGGCGCCAAAATCGACGAGACTGATTTGCCCTATGACGTGCCGGCGACCGCTCCGAAACTCGCTGTGAAGGAGACGACGGTCGCGAGCGACTTCCCGTCGGTTTTGTCGTCCAAACCCACGAAGGGAACACCGGTCAAGGACGACTTGGCCGCGATGTTCGCAAAGACCGAGACCGTCGCCGCCGAACCGAAGAAGGCCAAGATCATCCGCGTCCGCAAGGGCGACAGCCTCTGGCGAATCTCGAAGCGGCATCTGGGCAAGGGCAAACGCTGGGCGGCGTTCTACAAGCTCAACAAGAAGAAGATCGACAACCCGAACCTGATCTTTCCCGGCCAAACGCTGATCATTCCCGGCTGATTCACGGCCCCGGCTGGGAAATCGGCCGGCGCTGGAACTCGGCCGCGGCATGGCTTAAACGAGAGCCATGCCGCCATCTCCAGGACGTTCGACAGCCGCCGCGGGTGAAGCTCACCGCGGTTCTTCTCAGTGGGCCACCGTCAGCTCGCTCTTCCCCTACCTCTGGCCCAAGGGCCGCGCCGACCTGAAAACGCGCATCGCGCTTGCCATGGTCGCGCTCGTGCTCGCCAAGGTCGCGACCCTATCGTTCCCGCTGTTCTACGGCGCGGCAATCGACGCGCTCGATACCAAGAACCCCGCGGTCCAAGCGCTCGCCG
The DNA here is from genome assembly GCA_016792785.1 of Alphaproteobacteria bacterium. Taxonomy (GTDB): domain Bacteria; phylum Pseudomonadota; class Alphaproteobacteria; order Micropepsales; family Micropepsaceae; genus SZUA-430. The sequence continues at coordinate 17,123 of JAEUML010000209.1, read as the reverse complement.
TCGCGATCTCTTTCATCGTCGCCTACGGCGTCGCCCGCATTATGATGCAGGGCTTCGCTCAGCTGCGCGACGCGCTGGCAGCGAAAGCCGTCTACAACGCCGTGCGCTCCGTCGCGGGCAAGACGTTTCGCCACATCCACCAGCTGTCGCTGCGCTTCCATCTCGAACGCAAGACCGGCGGCCTGACCCGCGTCATCGAGCGCGGAACGAAGGGCATCGACGTGCTCTTGTTCTACGCGCTGTTCTCGATCGCCCCCACGATCCTCGAACTCGTGCTCGTCTGCAGTTACCTGCTCTGGGCCTATCACTGGGGCTACACAGCAATCACGATCGCAACCGTCCTGGCCTACGGTGTCTTCACGATCCGTATCACCGAATGGCGCACCGCGATCCGCCGCCAAATGAACGACAGCGACACCGAGGCGAACACAAAGGCCGTCGACAGCCTCCTGAACTACGAGACTGTGAAATACTTCAACAACGAAGCGCACGAGGCGTCGCGCTACGACAAGGCCATGGTCGTCTACGCCGACGCGTCCGAGAAATCGCAGATGTCGCTTTCGGTCCTGAACACGGGCCAAGCCGTGATCATCACGCTGGGTCTCGTCGGTGTCATGGCGCTCGCCGCCTACCACGTCTCGATCGGCCAGATGACCTTGGGCGGCCTCGTCGTCGTCAACGGCTTCCTGGTGCAGCTCTATGTGCCCTTGAACTTGCTCGGCACCGTCTACCGCGAAATCAACCAAGCGCTCATCGACATGGAGAAAATGTTCGATGTCTTGGGCGTTCCGCAGGAAGTGCAAGACAAGCCCGGCGCTAAACCGCTCGTCGTCACCGGCGGTGAAGTACGATTTGAGAACGTCGTCTTCGCCTATGAACCCGACCGCACCATCCTGAAGGGCGTGAGCTTCACCGTCCCCGCCGGCAAGACCGTCGCCGTCGTCGGTCCTTCCGGCGCCGGCAAATCGACGATCTCGCGCATCCTCTACCGCTTCTACGAAATCAAATCGGGCCGCGTCACGATCGACGGTCAAGACCTCCGCGACGTGACACAAGACTCCGTCCGTGCCGCGATCGGCATTGTTCCGCAGGACACCGTGCTCTTCAACGACACGATCCGTTACAACATCAAGTACGGCCGCATCGGCGCGACCGACGAAGAAATCGAAACCGCCGCGCGCCTCGCCCAAATCGAACCGTTCATCCGCCAACTCCCCGACGGATTCAACGCCATGGTCGGCGAACGCGGCCTGAAACTCTCAGGCGGCGAAAAGCAGCGCGTCGCCATCGCCCGCACGATTCTGAAGAACCCGCCAATCCTGATGCTCGACGAAGCAACGTCGGCGCTCGACACCCACACCGAACGCGAAATCCAATCGGCGCTGCACGAAGTCTCGCGCAACCGCACCACGTTGGTCATTGCCCACCGCCTCTCGACCGTCGTCGACGCCGACGAAATCCTAGTGCTCGACCAAGGCCGCATCGTGGAGCGCGGTCGCCACGGCGAACTTCTGGCCAAGAACGGCGCCTACGCCGCGATGTGGAACCGCCAACGCGAAGCCGCAGCCGCCCGCGAAAAACTCAAAGAAGCCGAAGCCGACCCCGCGGTGAATCCCGAAATCCAACGCGCCCAACCCGCGCCGGCCGCGGCCGGGGAATAGCTCGTTGTGGACGTGCCCCGCCTGCAGCGCCAAGCTCGTTACGAAGAACATGTGGCACTCATGCGATAAGTACTCGCTCGACGAATTGTTCCGCGCACGCGAGACGCCGCACGACCGCTTCTTCAACGGTCGAACGACCGATTGGCGATGCCAATGTCCGCAATGTGCGTCTCGCCACGCCCGCCGAGTCGACCACACGGTCGGCGTCTGGATTCAAGCGCGCCTATGGCCGTCGGGATCGCCCGCTCGGCGCCGGCGAAAGATCAACCGCGGGCCCGCGCCAATGTCTCCACGAGTTCTGCAACCTTTTCGCGCTGCGCCTTCTTGTCGCCTGAGCGGATCGCATGCTCCACGCAATGGGCGATGTGGTCGGAGAGAATTTCGCCCTCGACCTTCTTCAACGCCGCGATCACCGCTTGCAGCTGCGTGACGACGTCGATGCAATAGCGATCCTCCTCGACCATCTTGGCGAGGCCGCGCACCTGTCCCTCGATGCGGTTCAGGCGCGACAGGCAGACCTTTTTCGTATCGCTTTGCATGGGTTGAAATATACCCCGGGGGGGTATATTTGATCAAGAGCTGCTGAATCAACGTTAAGGTGGCGGGAACGCCTGATGGCCGCGACGCACGAGCACACGAAAGACGCCTGCTGCGGGACGGAAGCGACCGCACCGATGCGCGATCCCGTGTGCAACATGGTCGTCGATCCGGCAACCGCGAAGCACAGCGCCGAGCACCACGGACACACCTACTATTTTTGCAACCCGCGCTGCCGCGAGAAGTTCATCGCCAATCCGGCCGCCTATCTCAAACCGCCACAGCATCGCGAAGCACCGACCGCGAAACCCGGCGTCATCTACACCTGTCCGATGCATCCGGAGGTGCGCCAACTCGGCCCCGGCTCTTGCCCGAAATGCGGCATGGCGCTCGAGCTTGAAGACGCAGTCGCCGGTGCAGCTGAGGGACCCAATCCCGAACTCGCAGACATGACGCGCCGCTTCTGGATCGGCCTCGTGCTCGCCGTCCCCGTCGTTGCACTCGAAATGGGCGGCCATGTCGCGAACCTGCACACCGTGCTCGATCAACAGACGAACAACTGGCTGCAGCTCGCGCTTGCAACGCCGGTCGTGTTGTGGGCGGGCATGCCTTTCTTTGCGCGCGCCTGGCAGTCGCTCGCGAACCGCAGTCTGAACATGTTCACCCTGATCGCGATGGGAACCGGCATCGCGTGGCTTTACAGTATCGTCGCGACGTTTGCCCCCGGCGCTTTCCCTGCGGCGTTCCGCGACGCGCACGGCGCCGTCGCCGTCTACTTCGAAGCCGCCGCCGTCATCACTGTGCTTGTATTGCTGGGCCAGGTCCTCGAACTGCGCGCCCGCGAGAACACGGGCGGTGCGATCCGCGCCCTATTGAACCTCGCGCCGAAAGTCGCGCATCGCACAAACGGTGCGTCGGACGAGGACATCCCGCTCGAACACGTCGCGACAGGCGACCGCCTGCGTGTGCGCCCCGGCGAAAGCGTCCCCGTCGACGGCGTGGTCGTCGAAGGCAAAAGCAACGTCGACGAGTCGATGGTGACCGGCGAACCCGTGCCCGTCACGAAGGATGCGGGCGACAAAGTGATCGGAGGCACGATCAACCAGACCGGCGCGTTCGTCATGCAGGCCGAAAAGGTGGGTGCGGAGACGATGCTCGCCCAAATCGTGGGCATGGTGGCAAAGGCGCAGCGCAGCCGCGCGCCGATCCAGCGCCTCGCCGATCAGGTGTCGGGCTGGTTCGTACCCGCCGTCATAGCCGTTGCGGCGCTCGCCTTCGTAGCATGGAGCGTCTTCGGCCCCGAACCGCGCTTCACGTTCGGCCTGATCGCCGCTGTCGCGGTGCTGATCATCGCATGCCCCTGCGCGCTAGGCCTCGCGACGCCGATGTCGATCATGGTCGGCGTCGGCCGCGGCGCCCAGGCGGGTGTTTTGATCAAAGACGCCGAAGCGTTGGAACGGCTCGAGAAGATCGACACGCTCGTCGTCGACAAGACCGGAACGCTGACAGAAGGTAAACCGAAAGTCGTCGCCGTCGAAACGGTCGGCACGACGACCAGGGCCGATTTGTTGCGGCTCGCCGTGGCACTCGAACGCCAGAGCGAACACCCGCTCGCCTCCGCGATCGTGCGCGAAGCGGAAGGGCAGGGGGCGCTCCCCGCCGTCACGGCCTTCGACGCCGTCACCGGCAAGGGCGTGGTCGGCCGCGTGGAGAACCGCGACGTCGCTATTGGCAACGCGAAGCTCTTGGCCGACCGCAACGTCGCGACGGCGCCACTCGATGCGGTCGCAGACAGATGGCGCGGCGAAGGCGCAACCGTGATGTACGTTGCGATCGACGGCGCCCCTGCGGGCCTCATCGCCGTCGCCGACCCCATCAAGGCTACGACGCCCGATGCCATCGCCCAACTCAAGGCCGAAGGCGTTCGCGTCGTCATGCTGACCGGTGACAACAGGACGACAGCGAACGCCGTCGCCCGCAAACTCGGCATCGACGAAGTGGTCGCCGACGTCCTGCCCGATCAGAAGAGCGCAATCGTCGAAAAGCTCCGCGCCGAGGGCCGCAAGGTCGCAATGGCAGGCGACGGCGTCAACGACGCACCCGCGCTCGCCGCCGCCGAAGTCGGCATCGCGATGGGCACCGGCACCGACGTCGCAATGGAAAGCGCCGGCGTCACGCTCGTGAAGGGCGACCTTTCGGCGATCGTGCGCGCGCGCAAACTCTCGCGCGCCGTCATGCGCAACATCCGCCAGAATCTGTTCTTCGCCTTCGTCTACAACGCGGCCGGCGTTCCGATCGCGGCGGGCGCGCTCTATCCGGTGTTCGGCATCCTCTTGAGCCCGGTCATCGCCGCTGCCGCAATGTCGCTGAGCTCGGTCAGCGTCATTGCGAACGCGCTGCGCCTGCGCCAAGTTCGCATCTGACATGTCGGCGAACAACAATCACAACCACGCCCCCGTCATCCGCGCGCGGCGCATGGGCATCGACACGTATCAAGAGCCGATCGTCTTCATGCGCGCCGACTGCCACGTCTGCCGCTCGGAAGGGTTCCAAGTTCGCGCCCGCGTGAAGGTGACGGCGGGCGCCCGCTCGCTGATTGCCACGTTAAACGTGGTGGACGAAGCGCTGCTCGCGCTCGATGAGGCGGGATTGTCCGAAGTCGCCTGGCGCGAACTGCAAGTAAAGCCCGGCGACGTGCTCGAATTCGCCCACCCCGAACCCGTGCAGTCGTTCTCCAGCGTGCGGCGCAAGATCTACGGCCTCGAACTCGAGCCCGAGGAGTATCGGGCGATCATCGACGACATGGTCGCAGGCCGCTATTCGAACGTGGAACTCGCGTCCTTCGTCACCGCTTGCGCGGGTGATCACATGTCGCTCGGCGAAATCGTGAGCCTGACGCGCGCCATGGCGGCGGCCGGCACGATCCTGACCTGGCCGGCGCGCCCGGTCGTCGACAAGCACTGCATCGGCGGCCTGCCCGGCAATCGCACGACCCCGATCGTGGTTGCGATCGCGGCTGCGGCAGGCCTCACGATGCCGAAGACGTCGTCACGTGCGATCACCTCGCCCGCAGGCACGGCGGATGCGATGGAAACGCTGGCGCCCGTCGATCTCGATCTTGCCACCATGCGCCGCGTCGTCGAACGCGAAGGCGGCTGCATCGTTTGGGGCGGTGCGATGGATTTGAGCCCCGCCGACGACATCCTGATCCGCGTCGAGCGGCCGCTCGACTTCGACAGCGACGGCCAACTCGTCGCCTCCGTTTTGTCGAAGAAACTCGCCGCCGGCTCGACCCACGTCGTGCTCGATGTCCCGGTCGGCCCGACCGCGAAGGTCCGCTCGCAGAGCGCCGCGCGCGCGATCATCGACAAACTGACCCACGTCGCCCACGCCGTAGGCCTCGAAGTCCACGCGGTGCAAACGCAGGGCACCGATCCGGTTGGACGCGGCATCGGACCCGCACTCGAAGCACACGACTTGCTCGCGGTCTTGAAGGGCGATCCGAACGCTCCCGTCGATCTGCGCGAACGCTCGCTCAGGCTCGCGGGCGAGGTGCTCGTTCTCGGTGGCAAAGCCACCGGCGACGGTTTGGGGGAAGCGCAACACCTGCTCGATAGCGGCGCGGCATGGAAGAAGTTCCAAGCGATCTGCGAAGCCCAAGGCGGCATGCGCACGCCGCCCGTTGCCGCTTTCCACCGCCACTTCGCGGCGCCGCAGGCTGGCCGCGTGAAGACGATCGACAACCGCAAACTCGCGCGCGTGGCAAAGCTCGCCGGCGCCCCACGCTCACCGGCGGCGGGCCTCGAACTCCACGCAAAAACCGGCGAACGCGTCGAACACGGCCAACCGCTGTTCACGGTGCATGCACAAAGCCAAGGCGAACTTGCCTACGCGGCAGCCTACGCCCGCGGCCACGGCGCGCCTTACGAACTTGAGCCTGTGTGATGTTTCAGCTGCCGTGCGTGGCGAAGGCGGTGCGCGTGCCGTCCTTCTGGAACAGCCAAACGGTGTAGGGCTCGTCCGGCGCGCCCGGAACCTCCATGCCCGGCGAGTTCACGGGCATTCCCCCGACCGCGATGCCGATGGCCTTCGGCCGCTCCTTCAGAAGGCGCGCGACGTCGACGGCCGGGACGTGGCCTTCGACGACATAGCCGTCGATCACGCCGGTGTGGCACGACGCGAGGTCGTCGGGCACGCCGTACTTCGTCTTGACCGCGCCAAGATCGTCGACGTTTTCGGCGTCCGCCTTGAAGCCCGCCTTCGTGATGTGATCGATCCACGCCGAGCAGCAACCGCACGAGGCGTCTTTGTAAACCTGCATCGCGCGTGCCGGCGGCGCGGCGCATGCGGCGGGCGCGAGAAGTGCCGCGCTCGCCGCCAACAGAACGTGCCGCCGGTTAATCATCGTGTCCTCACATCATGCCGCAGTGATGCGACATCACGAAGTGCATCAGCAATTCGTCCGCCGTCTTGCGCTGCTCGGCGCTCAGCGCATCGTAGAGCGGCTTCGCGGCGCCGGAAAGCGTTTTGAAGCCCGCGTGATGCGCGTCCATCATGGCCGTGTGATGCGCGACCTTCTCGGGGAACGTCGCCGCCTCGCCCTTGCCTTGCTTCGCGCTGTGCCCTTTGGGACCGTCGTGAGTGGGCTTGTCGTCGGCGGCGGCGCGGAACGCGGTCGCGAACGAACTCCAAGTCTTCTCCTGCGCCGGCGTGATCTTGAGTTCCGTCTTGAGGAACGCAAGCGCGCCCTCTGTACGCTTGATCATCATGCAGGGGCCGCCGCCGCCCATCATCATGCCCATCATTGGACGCTCGCCGCCGTGGCCGCCCATCGGCTGCGCAAACGCCGCCGTCGAAGCCAGAAGCGCGATCGCCGCGCCGGTCAGAAGTTTCATGTCGATCTCCTTCAAGGGACCATACCCCAGGGGGGTATGCTAGTCGCGGCGCACCGGGCCGCTTTGCGCTGGATCAAGACCGCCGCTCACTCGACGGCGATGCGGCCTTGCATGCCGAGGTCGGAATGCCCCGGATAGTTGCATGCGAACAAGAGCTTTCCCGGTTTGGAGAACTTCCAGACCAGCTCGCGCGTCTCGCCGGGCCCCACGTGGATCGAGTTCGCGGGCATCTCGTGGCTGCCTTCGTCGTGCTTCATGTCCGACATCTTGGACATCTCGGCCGCATGCGCCGCCTGCTCGGCCGCATCGCCGATCGTGAGTTCGTGCTTGAGCTTGCCTTTGTTGCTCACGACGAACCTCACCGTCTCGCCCGCCTTGAACGACAGCGTCTGTTCGCTGAACGCATATTCGCTGGCGTCGAGCTTCACCGTGCGCGTCGCCTTCTTTGCGTCGCCGGGCTCGCCCGACGTGCTGCTCGCGCCATGGCTGCTGCCGTGCGCGACCGCGGTACCTGCCGTCAACAGCGCCGCCGCGCCCAAGATCAAAAACCTACGCATCCCATCCTCCACCCTAAAGCCGCACGCGCAACCCGATGCGCAGCGTTGTTTGTTCCACGTCGTCGCCGGCAGCCCGTGCAATACCGGCAGTCTCGCCTACCGCTCGTTCGTACACGAGATCGAGATAGGGCGCGAACTTGCGCGAGAACTCGTAGCGCAGCTGCAAACCAATCTCGACGTCGCTGACGCCCGCGCCGACGCCGAGTTCCGGCACGTCCTCCGCGAACGCATTTACCTCGACATGCGGCTCCAGGAACAAGTCCTGCGTCACCGCGAAATCGATCGATTGCTCGAGCCTGAGTTGCGCATCGCCGTTCTCGCTCACGAACACAAGCGCATCCGTCTCGAAGAAATAGGTCGCCATACCGTGAAAGCCGGCGGCCGCCCACCACAACCCCTCCGGCTCGAAGTCGTAACGCGCGCCGGCTTGGAAGTCCCAGAACTCGGCGATGTTCCACGATACGAAGCCGCGCAGTTCCGACTCTTCCACATCGCCGTCATGGCTTTCGCCTTCGGCCTCGAACCGCACCTTCACGTCATCGCCGCCGACCCAGCCATACGCGTCCCAGGTGACGAGCGTGCCGTCGTTGTCCGAAAGCCATCCCGCGTCCGTGCCGTCGACCTCCGCGCCCGCGCCCCAGAAGATCATGGGCTCGTGCATCGGATCGTCTTTGCTGTGCGCACCCGCGCCGAGCGCCACGCCCGACGACGCCAACACCGCCAGAAGCGCCGAGCCCGCGCGGATCATTTCGCCTCCGCGCTCATGCGCGCGACGACGACCTTCGTCATCATGCCCGCGGCCATATGATAGAGCAGGTGGCAGTGGAACGCCCATTCGCCGGGCTCGTCCGCCGTCAGCAGCGCCGAGTAACTCTGCCCTGGCGCGACGCTGACGATGTGCTTGTTCGGCAGCCGCTCCCCGGGTTGCCCATTGATCAACTGAACGAACATCCCGTGCAGATGCATCGGATGCGCCATCATCGTCTCGTTGACGAACGTGATCTTCACCCGCTCGCCGTATTTGAGCTCGATCGGCGAGGCATGCTCGGCCTTCGCGCCGTTCAAGGTCCAAACGTAGCGTTCCATCGAGCCGCCGAGCCTGACGACGATCTCCTGCGTCGGCTCGCGCAGATCTTTCTGCGGCGTGAGCGACCGTAGGTCGGAGTATTTCAGCGCCCGCATCCCCGCAGGCGTCGCCGCATCGGCCCATCCGCGCGGCGGTCCTTCGCGCGCCGCCGCTGGCGCGTCGTGATCGCTGTGACCGCCATGCGCCTGCGACTGAGCAGGCACTGGTGGCGCAGCCTCGTGATCGCCGTGCCCACCATGTCCCTGCGATTGAGCAGGCTCAGCCGGCGCACCGTGGCCGCCATGCCCGCCATGCGCCATGCCCATGTCAGCCATGGTCAGCGTCGTGCGGGGCCGCATCGGCGGAACGTCGGCCGTCATACCTTCGCGCGGCGCCAAGGTCGCCCGCGCATAGCCGGACCGGTCGATCGGTTCGGCGAAGATCGTATAAGCCTTGTCCTCGCGCGGCGTGACGACGACGTCATAGGTCTCCGCGACCGCGATGCGGAACTCGTCTACGGGCACGGGCTCGACATCCTGCCCGTCGGCCTGCACGACGATCATCTTCAAGCCCGGAATGCGGACGTCGAAATAGCTCATCGCCGACGCGTTGATGAAGCGCAGCCGCACGCGCTCATCCGCCCTGAACAGCCCCGTCCAATTACCCGTGGGCGATTGACCGTTGACGAGGAACGTATAGCCCGACACGTCCGCCATGTCGGTCGGGTCCATGCGCATCTCGCCCCACTCGAGCCGGTCGCGCATTGTGGCCCCGAGGCCGTTGCGCCGCGCATCGCGGAAGAAGTCGCCGATCGTGCGCCGGCCTCGATTGTAGTAGCTGTGGTCGTTCTTGAGATTGCGCAGAATCTCATCGGGGTCCTCTTCCGAGAAGTCCGAGAGCACGATGATGTGCTCGCGCTCGGTTTTCACGACCTCCGACTCGCGCGGATCGAGGATCAGCGCGCCGTACATTCCCGCTTGCTCCTGCGCGCCCGAATGCGAGTGGTACCAATAGGTCCCCGCCTGACGCACCTTGAAGCGATAGGTGAACGTCTCGCCCGGCTTGATCCCGGGATAGCCGTTCAGCCCCGGCACGCCATCCATCATCCCGGGCAGCAGCAGCCCGTGCCAATGAACGGACGTGTCCTCGTCGAGCTTGTTCGTGACATGGATCGTGACGTCCTCGCCCTCGCGGAAGCGCAGCGTCGGACCGGGCAACTGGCCGTTGAACGTGATCGCCGAAACGGAACGCCCCGTCACCGTTACGTCCTTACGCTCGACGGTCAGCCGCACCTCCGCGCCAAGCGCGGGGAGGGCCGTAAGGGCGAGAACAAGCGCGAGGAACGCACGCAGAAGCATGCGCTGCTTATACCCCCGGGGGGTATCTGGTGGCAAGTCTACTCGGCGGCCGCGGGCGCCCCGGCGCTACGCCCCATTTCACCCCATTCGCGCCGCCCTTTGGCGAAGTAGCGCTGCTCGATGGCGAGCATCGCCGGCGTAACGAACAGCGTCAGCACTGTCGAAAACGCAAGGCCATAGACGATCGCGGTCGCGAGCGGCACCCACCAATCGGACGACGGCCCACCGAAGTGGATTTGTCGCTGGAAGAAGTCGACGTCGAATTTGTACATGAGCGGCAGCAAGCCGAAGATCGCCGTCCATGTGGTCAGCAACACCGGCCGCATGCGCTGCACGCCCGTGCGGATGATCGCGTCCATCGGCTTGAACCCTTGATCGAGCAGATGGTGAAACGTATCCACGAGCACGATGTTGTGGTTCACCATCACGCCGATCAGCGCCACGATCCCGGTCCCCGTCATGATCACGGAGAACAGCTGCCCCTCGATCAACATGCCGAGCAGCGCCCCGAAGATCGAAAAGATGACCGCCGACAAGATGACGAGCGCGTGCCAGAAGTTGTTGAACTGGATGATCAGGATCGCCCCGATCGCCAGCAGCGCGATCGCAAACGCCACCATCAGGAACTGCGCGGATTCGTTCTGCTCCTCGTCGGCGCCGCGGAATTTGATGCGCACCTCCTTGTCGAGGCCTTGCGCCTGAATCCACTTGCGGATCTCGCCGATGCGCTCCGTGGCGTTGAAGCCTTTGTCGGTTTCGACGTTCGCGCGCACGAGCCAGATGCGCATGCTGTCCACCCGCTGCAACCGGTTGACCTGCTGCTGCGGCTTGCGCTGCACGAAGTTCGTGATCGGCACTGCGCCTTCGCGCGTGTTGATGTAAAGCTGGTCGAGCGCGCCGATACCGCGGTCGGCGAGGGGATAGCGCACGCGGATATCGATCTCGTCCTCGGCGTCGTCGGGGCGATACTCCCCGACCTTGATGCCGTTCGTGATCAACTGCACCGCGGCCCCGATCGTTCCAACATCCGCACCGAAGCGTCCAGCCTGCTCGCGGTCGATCGTCAGCGCCCACTCGATACCGGGCAGCGGACGGGAATCCTCGATGTCACGCACACCCTTCACCGTCTCCAAGTGCTTGCGCACCAACGCGGTCACTTCTTCAAGCCGCTGATAGTTCTCTGACCCGATCTCGATCTGGATCGCCTTGCCGGTGGGCGGCCCGCCTTGCGACTCGAAAAGCTCGACCTGCATCCCGGGCACGTCTTTGACCCGGTCGCGAATGGCGAGCCACAGCGGCTTCGACGGCCCACGCTCCTCAAAAGGCTTGAGCTCCATGAAAATGCGCCCGATCGTGTCGACCGGCGCCGCGCCGCTCCCGCTCGGCGTGATGCCGGAAACGGTGTAGACCGAGTGTAGTCCTTCAGCGCCCAACACCCGCTTTTCGACCTCGATTACCAAGTCGCGCTTCTCGTCCGCCGACAGGTTGCCGCGCGCGCGGATGAACAGCGAAGCGTCGTTTGTGTCCTGCTCGACGAAGAACTCGACGCCCTTGCCGAACGTGAAGAGCCCCGCCGTGATGCCTGCGAGCCCGAGACCCACAAGCGCAAGAACGATGAAGGGATGCCGCACGGCGCTCGTCACCAGCCGCGCGTAAGCGCCGACCCAGCCGCCGATGGCGTAGAGGTCACCTGACTCGGACAGATGCACCGCCTGCGCGGTCCGCGGGTGTACCTTCTCCGGCTTCCCGAAGATCGCCCCGATCGCCGGCAGGAACAGCAACGACACCACCATCGACGCCGTCATGATGAAGATCATGGTCAGCGGCAGATAGCTCATGAACTTGCCGGTCACGTCGGGCCAGAACAGCATCGGCGCGAAGGCGGCAAGCGTGGTGGCCGTCGACGACACGACCGGCCAAAACATGCGCCGCCCAGCTTCGAGAAACGCGTCGTATTTCGAGAAGCCCTCCGTCATCTTTCGGTCTGCGTATTCGACGACGATGATCGCGTTGTCGACGAGCAGGCCCACCGTGATCACGAGGCCGAACATGATCATCACGTTCAGCGTGTAGCCGCCGAACCAAAGGCACAGGAAGCCGATTAGGAACGAGGCGGGGATCGAGAACCCGACGATCAGTCCCGAGCGCAAACCCAACGCGGCAACGACGACGACCATCACAAGCGCGATCGCGAGCAGGATGGCATTCGTCAGATGCTGCAGCTGCTTTTCGATCCAGTAGGACTGGTCGAACGAATAGTCGATCTTGATGCCGTCGGGAATCTTTGCTTGCGACTTCTCGACCAGCTCCTTGATCCGCTTGATCGTGTCGATGACGTTTTCGCCAATCCGCTTCTTCACTTCGATCGCGATCGCGGGCTGGCCGTTGTAGCGAAGATAGACGCTGCGATCGAGGAACGTGCGCCGCACGTCGGCGATGTCTCCCAGCGTCACGACGCCGTCGCCCGAAACCTTGATCGGCAGATTGAGCACGTCCTCCGGCTTCTCGACGAGGCCCGGAACCTTAACCGCGAAGCGTCCGCGGCCCGTATCCAGATTGCCGGCGGCGATCAATTGGTTGTTCGCGGTAACGACGCGGAAGAGATCGCCGCTCGACACGCCGTAGCTCTGCACGCGCGCCGGATCGATGACGATTTCGAGAACCTCGTCGCGCTGTCCTGAAAGGTCGACGCCCAGCACAGGCGGCAATGCTTCGAGGTCGCGCTCGAGACGTTGCGCGGTGCGCAGCATGACACGCTCGGACACGCTGCCCGAAAGCACGACCGAGATCACCGGATTGTCGGCGACGTTGAACTCGTTGACGATGGGTTCTTCCACGTCCTGCGGCAGCTCGGCGCGCGCGAGGTCGACCTTCTCCTGCACGCGCTGACGCGCCAGGTTCTTGTCGAAGTTCACGTCGAATTCGAGTTGAACGGCAGCGTAGCTTTGACCCGCGGTCGACGACATGCGCTTCAAGCCTTCGACGGCTTTAAGCTGCGCTTCCAGCGGCCTCACGATCAGCCGCTCGGCATCTTCAGGTGAAATGCCGGGCAAAAACACGCTCACGCTGAAGAATGGCACCGGGATGTCCGGATCCGCTTCCTTCGGGATCACGATGAACGCGAACGTCCCCATAATGATGACGGCGACGAGGATGCTGAGCGTCAGCCGCGACCGCTCGAGCGCCCATTGAACCAGCCCGATCATGTGGCCGACCCTTGGTCGACAACAATGTTCACCTGCTGGCCTTCGGTGACGTATTCTTGGCCAACGGTGATGATGGTGACCGTGCGCGGCAAGCCCACGACCCACACGCCGTCGGGTCCGTCGCCGATGATGGTCACGCGCACGAAGCGCACGCGGCGCTGTTCGTCGATGATGCGCACGCCGAGTTGGCCGCGGTCGTCGAGCGCCAGGATGGCGGGCGTAATCCGATGTGCGTCGACCGTCGCTGCGGCGATGTGCATCTCGGCTGTGATCCCGTCGCGCAGCCGACCCTCGGAATTGGGGACCTCGAGTTCGACGCGGAACGTCCGGGTCGCGTTGTCCGAGCTCTTGGCCACGAACCGGACCTTGCCTTCGACCCGCTCGCCCGTGACCAACTTCGCCCAGCCGGAATGGCCGATCTGGATGAAGTGGACGTCCTTCTCCGAAACGCGCCCGACGATGAGGAACGGATCGAGCGCGACGACAAGCGCGCACGGTTGCCCCGGCGCCAGATAGTCGCCGACGTCGACCATCCGATCGTCAACGACGCCGTCGAACGGCGCTTTGATCTTCGTGTTCTCGAATTCCTTTTCCATCCGCTCGACTTCGGCCTTGGACGCCTGATAGGCGGCAAGGTCGCCGGCAACCGATGTTTCTGAACGGAATCCCTTTTCCTGAAGTGTCTTCGATGCTTCGTATTCGAGCTTGCGCTGCGTCATCGTCGCGCGCGCTTGCTCCAGCATGGCGCGCCGTGCGTCGACGTTGAGTTCGCAGATCGTGTCGCCCTTTTTGACCGCAGCACCCTTGTCGGCGCGGATGGCGGCCACTTTTCCGGCCGTCTCCGCGCGCACCGTCACCTTGCGCAGCGCCTCCGTTCGGCCACGCACGATCACGTCCTGCTGGCGGGCTGCCGCTGTAATCGTCCGTACACGAACGGTTGGGATCGCAGCCGCCGCCGTGTTGCCCGTCGCTTGGGCGCCGGCGGGTGCTGGTGCCGCAGACTGCTTTGCAGGCGGCGCGGCGGGCTTGGCCGGCGTGCTCTGTTTCGTCTGGCTCTGCGGCATGACCGCTTGCGCCAGTTCCTCGAGTCGATTCAGTTCGCCTGAGGCCACCCATGCCGCGAGCAATAGGAAGATGACGACGGCCACGACATAGGACCGCCGGACCGGCGAATGAGAAATATTGTCGTTGTCTTCGCTCATCGACCCACTCGTAGAACGCGTGCGAAAACACCGGCTCGCGCTCAGGTTACATGACCCACAGTATGGCGAATTGAAGTTGCAGAATGGTCGCGAGCGCCGAAGATCGGACGAAAGTTCTCGTTTTGATCTCAGATCAAGGGGCAGTTCGCCCGGATTTTCGCCCCATCCAAAACACCAACCGCCCCATCTGGTCCGGTCCATTAACGGATTGGAGGCTAGTAGGCAACTTACAATAGCGTGATCCGGTGTGGGAATAGCCTAACCCGGGCGAAGTACTCCAAAAGGGTGATTCGCGTGCTTAACGCATGAGCCGAAGTGCAACTTGCAACTACAATACGAAATAGCGCTAAGCCCCAGATTTCGCAAAGAATTCGTGCCACACCCGGTAGCAATATTCTTGGCGCGACGATAGTTTGTCTCCACCACCCTTTGAAATGCGGCGAAGACAGCTCGACGCCGTTTCACGGCGGTCTTTCAAGTTCACCCCCGGGGAGACCAAGTAATGAAGTCGATTGCCACAGCCGCCCTCGCGGCCCTGTCAATTTGCGCAGCCGCGGCGACGGTGTCGGCTGAGCCCGTCGGTAACACGTCGGCGCTGATCCCGAACGCGTCCCAGATTCCGCCTCAAGGCACGCGCAGCGACCTCAAGCTTCGCGATCCAATCATCCGCAATGCCGAACTCGCCACGGCAGAGCGCGGTGCGCTCGAAGTCACATTCCTCGACGGCTCCAAGCTGACGATGGGCCAGAACTCGCGCCTCACCGTTGACGAGTACGTCTACACGGGACCGGGCGGCACGGGAAAGCAGACGGTCCGTTATACGAAGGGTTTGTTCCGCTTCTTGTCGGGCTCGATCCCGAAGGAGAACGTGAAAGTCGAAACGCCGACCGTCACGATCGGTATCCGCGGCACGATCTTCCGCTCCGCGCTTGATGAAGATGGCTCGGGCGCGATCTCGGTTGAATGGGGCCCGAACGGCGAGGAGTACGAAGTGGTCCTCACCTCAAAGAAGACCGGCAAGACCATCGTCTTGAAGTCCGGCCAAAAGGTCAGCTTCGACAACGTCGGTGTCTTTGAGGGCATCGTCGACGGCCAGGTCGAAGGCTGCAACTGACCTAAGACATCGACGTCTGACTCCGTCCCCCCCGGAACAAGATTCGAAGAGGATTCCAATGAACGGTCATCTGCGCAGCAAGGCGTTGCTGCTCTCGCGCGTGTCGACCCTCGCCATCGTCGCCGCCGCAGGCGTGCTCGGCACGGTGCAACAGGCGGAAGCCGCGTGTGACACGACGCTGAACTCCGGCGCGGTCGCCGGAAACTTCACGGTGGGCTCGCCCTTCACTTGCGTCGTTGTCGACGGCAACGTCTCGGGCGATGCGATCAACAACAGCATCGTCGGCGATCCGGGAACCGGTTTCACGCCGTTCGATGTGCAGGATACCGTCACCGGCAGCGTCATCAACAACGGCAACATCTCAGGTGGTTACTCCGGCGCGGGTCAGCGCGGCGCGCTGACGATCAGCGGAGCCGTCCAAAGCGGCATTTTCAACAACGGCCTCATCACCTCGACGACCGGCAACGGGATCCAGATCGGCACCGGCGGTGAGAACGCGGGTTCGGTAGACGGCGGCATCTGGAACAACAACTCCATCTCCTCGGGCACCCGCTACGGCGTGGCCGCACTCGAAGGCACGCTGACCGGCGGCCTGAACAACCAGTCGGGAGCAACGCTGAACGGCGGCCTTGCTGCGATCTACATCGACGACAGCTTCACATCCTGGAGCGGCGGCATCCAGAACTCTGGCACGATAGCAGGCGTGAACGGTGCTATCGTTATGGGAGATGGGGGCGGAAGCTCGACGACTTTCTCGGGCGGCATCACGAACAACAGCGGCGGGCGGATATCAAGCGTCGGCGGCGCGGCCATCGTGATCACGAACGACATCGCGACCTTTGATGGTGGCATCGCAAACTTCGGCCAAATCCAAGGCGTCGACGACGCAATTCGCATCGACACGGAGACGTTCTCGGGCGGCGTTTACAATGAGGTCTTCGCCTCGATCGTCGCCTCCAGCGGCAATGCGATCGAGTCCAGCACGGACAATTGGTCGGGCGGTTTCGACAATCGCGGCTTCATTTCCGGACAAGACAGTGCGTTCTTCCTTCTGGGCGGCGAGGGTTCGAACTTCAACGGCGACGTGCTCAATTCCGGAACGATGACGGGCGGAGAGGGCTACGGCGTCTTCATCGCCGCGGACAACATCGGCGGAGAGAGCGGTCTTCTCATCCGCAACACCGGCGACATCACAGCGGCGCAAACCGCGCTCTATGTGGTCGGCGGCAACGTCAACGCGAACTTCACGAACGACTCCAGCAATCCGGGCTTCGTGGCCCCGGGCGACATCGTCTCTGAGAGCGGGGCAGCCGTGGTTCTGGCGGCGAGCACGCTTTGGCAGGGTAACATCACGAACGACGGCACGCTGAGCGGTGTCGCCGGCGGGGTCATTGGCGGTCTTGCGTCTTTCAGCGACGGTTTCACCGTAAGTTCAGCGGGCGGCGATTTCGCCGGCTCGATCGTCAACAACGGCTACATCGAGGGCGATGTAGCGGGCCTCGTCATCGTCGGCGAAGGCTTCGATGT
>JAEUML010000167.1 GCA_016792785.1 Alphaproteobacteria bacterium | reverse complement strand
CCCACCGCCCGCCAACCGATGTCCCGCCGGCAGAAACCTTCCGGCCAATCGATAAGGTCGACCGCGCGATAGGCGCGCGCTTGGGCTTCGGCCACGTCGCGCCCGAGTGCGGTGACGTTCAGCACGCGCCCGCCGCTCGCGATCAGCGCGCCGTCTTTGAGCGCGGTGCCGGCGTGAAAGATCTCGACGCCCTCAACCGCCGCCGCGCGCTCGAGCCCGCGGATGACAGTGCCCTTGAGCGGCTTCTCCGGATATCCCTTCGCCGCCATCACGACAGTGAGCGCCACCTCGTCGCGCCAGCGCGCATCCATCGTCTTCAATCCGCCGTCCGCCACCGCCAACATCAACGCCACGATGTCGGACTTGAGCCGCATCATGAGCACCTGGGTTTCCGGATCGCCGAAGCGTGCGTTGTACTCGATGAGCTTCGGCCCTTCGCGCGTCAGCATCAGACCCGCGTAAAACACGCCCTTGAACGGCCGGCCGCGCGCCTTCATGGCGCGCACCGTGGGCAGAATGATGCGGTCGAGCGTCAGCCGCTCGATCTCGCCCGTGAACACCGGCGCCGGCGAATAGGCGCCCATGCCGCCCGTGTTCGGCCCCGTGTCGCCGTCGCCGACGCGCTTGTGATCCTGCGCCGCGCCGAACGGCAACACGTTGTCGCCGTCGCACAGCGCGAAATAGCTCGCCTCTTCGCCTTCGAGAAATTCCTCGATGACGATGCTCTGCCCCGACGCGCCGAACGTGCCCGCGAACATGGAATCGATCGCGGCCGACGCCTCCGCCCGCGTTGAGGCGATGATGACGCCTTTGCCGAGCGCCAACCCGTCCGCCTTCACGACGACGGGCAACGGATGGTCGCTCGCATAGTCCTTCGCCGACGCCGCGTCGCTGAAGCGGCGGAACCGCGCCGTGGGAATCCCTTCCGCCGCGCAAAGCTCCTTCGTAAACCCCTTCGACCATTCGAGTTCGGCGGCAGCCTTCGACGGGCCGAAGTGCTTGATCCCCTCCGCGGCGAGCCGGTCGGCAAGCCCGCCCGCGATCGGATTGTCCGGCCCGATGACGACGAAATCGACGCGCGCCTCGCGCACGAACGCGACGATGCGCTCGAAATCCATCACATCGATCGGCACGCACTCGGCGACCCTCGCGATCCCCCCATTCCCCGGCGCGCAATAGAGCTTCGAGGTCAAAGGCGACGCCGCAATCGCCCAGCACAAAGCATGCTCACGCCCACCCGAACCGACGACCAGGATTTTCATGGGATCACACCGCCCGTTGATCCGCTCTTTTGTCATGGTCCGCGCAAGCGGGCCACCTACGACTTTGTCGCGATTTGCGTCGGAGCGTGGAAAACCCTCACCCCAACCCAAACGCGCTCTTGATCCCGTCGATCACGAATTGCGCGGCGAGGGCGGCGAGGATGATGCCGAAGATGCGCGTCACCATGGCCGCGACCGTGGCGCTGATCATGTGCGACAGACGCGCGGCTAGCAGGAACGCCACGAGCGTCAGCAGCAAATTTACGACCACCCCCGCCAGGATCGCGCCGCGGTTCGCCCAATCGTCGTGCTGCGCGAACAGCAGCATCACCGAGGCAATCGACCCCGGCCCCGCGATCAACGGAATCGCGAGCGGAAAGACCGAGATGTCGTCGTGCTCGCCCGGATGCGCGCGCCGTTCCTCGAGCACCTTTTCGTTGCGCGCCTCGCGCCGCTGCGTGCGCGTCTCGAACAGCATGTCGAGCGCGATGAGGAAGAGCAGAACACCCCCGGCGATCCGAAACGCGTCCAGGCTCACATGCAGCTTCTCGAGCAGCCATTCGCCACCGAACGCGAAGCCGAGCAGGATCACCGTCGCCACAAGCACGCTCTTCCACGCCATGCGATGCCGCCACGCCGGCGGCATGTCCTGCGTCAGCGTCGCAAACATCGGCGTGACACCCGGCGGATCGATGACGACAAAGAACGTGACGAAGGCCGCGAGGAAGAGTTCGAGCATGCCCCAGTCCTATCGCGGGAATGCGGCGCGCGCCAGCTAAGGCGTAATGACGACGATGACGCGGTTGCCGCCCGCGGTCGCTTCATACGTCACGCGCGTGCTCAGGCCCAATATCATCGCAATCCCCGCCTGGCCCGGCGGCCGTTCGCCGGGCGGAAGTGGCGGCGGCATCCAGTGCGTCGGATCGAATGGCGGCGCCTCGTCCTCGAAGACCACCGTGAAGGCGGCGCCGCCCGAAAGCGAAAGCCGCACCGGCTGCTCGCATTCCCCGCCGTAGCCGTACTTGATCGTGTTGGTAAAGAGCTCCTCGACCACGACGCGCGCACGCTTCTGCACGTCGTCCGTGCACCCCCGAGACGCACAGAACTCGTCGATCGCCGCCAGCGCCGCCTGAAGCCCCCTTGTGGTCGCGGGCACATTCACGTCAAGATCGCCGGGCATGCCCTTGTCCTGTCAGGGAGTCCGCGTTCATGGCCATCATGACAGCACCGCGCGCGCGATGCGCCGCCGTCTGCCTTGCGCTCGCGTTGTCGCCGGCCGCGTTCGCGGCTGAGCCGATCGGCCAAATCAAGACCGCAAACGGCACGGCGTCGATCGAACGCGCCGGCGCGACGAAGCCCGCGGTGATCGGCGAGCGCGTCTTCGAGTCCGACACGATCGTCACCGCCGACGGCACGGTCGGCATCACATTCGTGGACAATTCGATGATGTCGTTGGGTCCGCAAACCCGCCTTTCGCTCGACCAGTTCAAGTTCGACCGCACGACGCATGCGGGCACGTTCAACGCCTCGCTGAAGAAGGGCACGCTCGCGGTCAAATCCGGCCAGATCGTGCGCCAGACGCCGGGCGCGATGCGCCTGAAGACGCCGGCGGCGCTGCTCGGCGTGCGCGGGACGGAGTTCGCCGTCCGCGCCGACGAGGCCCCATGACGCGCACCCCTCTCGTCCTCGGTGCGGCATTGCTGCTGTCGGCATGCTGCGGCACGCGCAACGACCTTATCGTCGTGCTGCCCGGCGCCGACGGTCATGTCGGCGGCGTCACGGTCGAGGCGGCGGGCGCAACGATGGTGCTCGACAAGGCCTATGCCGGCGCAAAGCCGGGCGGGCAGGGCGCGATGGCTCCGGTCGAAATGAGCAAGACGGAGGTCGAAGAGATTTTCGCGAACGCGTTGGCCGCGCGCCCGATCCCGCCGAAGAGCTACGTGCTCTATTTCGTAACAGGCGGCACGACGCTGGCGCCCGACTCGCAAGCCACGATGGACGCGATGCTGAAAGAGGTCGGCGAACGCAAAGCGGTCGAGATCGTCATCACCGGCCATACCGACACGGTGGGCGGCGCCGCAGACAACGACCGCCTGTCGCTGGAAAGAGCGCAAGCGGTCGAAGCGGCGCTGCGCGAAACCTTCGCCGCGCGCGGTGTCATGTCGGACGCGGTCACCGCCGTCGGCCGCGGCGAGCGTGAGTTGCTGTCCAAGACCGCCGATCAAGTGAGCGAACCCAAAAATCGCCGCGTCGAGATCACGGTGCGCTGACCCCGTTCCAACGGATGGCGAGCACGGTGAGGTCGTCGGAGGCTTCCGCCCCGCCGACGAAACGCCCGACCGCCTTGTAGAGCTCGTCGACGACGCCGTTCGCGCTCCAGTCCGCAGGCATCGCCGAGAGTATCTGCTTCGTCCGCTCCGCGCCCAGCAGCGCGCCGTTGCCGTCCATCGCCTCCGACACGCCGTCCGTCATCACGCAGAGCAGATCGCCGGGCTTGAGCCGCAGCCGCTCCGTCGCATAGGGAAAATCTTCGACCACGCACAGCGGCGGCCCGCCCGACGACACGACCGCCTCCGCCACCCCATTGCGCAGAAGGTAGGGCGTGTCCTGCCCCGCGTTGCAGAACTGAAGTTCGCCGGTGTCAAGGTCGAGCAACCCCGCGAACATGGTGATGAACAGCATCTCCGGATTGTCGCGCGCGATCTCGCCGTTCGCGAGCGTGAGGATGCCCGCCACGTCCGTCTCCCCGCGCAGCGCGTAGCTCTTGCACAGCGATTTGCCGAGCGCCATAAACAGCGCCGCAGGAACGCCCTTGCCGCTGACGTCGCCGACCGCGAAGAAAAGCCGCCGCTCGTCGATCTTGAAGAAGTCGTAGAGATCGCCGCCGATCTGCCGCGCCGGAACCATCAGCGCGCCGAGATCGAAGCGCGTGTCGCCGGCGACGCTCGCCGCCCCCGGCAGCATCCCCATCTGAATGCGCCGCCCCGCCTCCATCTCGCCCTCGGCCCTGGCCTTGGCGAGCCGCGCTTGCTGCAAGTGCCGCGCGGTCTCGGCCGAATGGGCGGCGACGAAGGCGAAGAACGCGGCGGCGACACCCAGTGCCGGCGTCGCTACGTCGACGAGCATCAGCGACTGCCAGAACGCCACGCCAATCGCGCCGAGCACGGCGATCGCAGTGACGAGCATCAGGGCCTGCCACCCGATCCCCGCGAGCCGCCACCCCACGATCAACAGCAATCCCAAGAGAAGCGTCGCGATCGGCTCGGCCAAGCGCGTCCACGTCGGCCGCTCCACCAATCGCGCATCAAGAATGTTCTCGATCAGCTGCGCATTGACTTCAGGCCCCGGCATATAGCCCACCGGCGTCGGGCGTAAGTCGGTGATGCCGAGTCCCGTGACGCCGACGATCACGATCTTGTCTCGGAACGCCTCGCCGCCTACGCGCCCGGCAAGCACGTCCGCCGCCGAAACGAAGCGCCGCGGATCGTGCGGTGAATAGTGCACCCAGACGCTGCCGTCGGCGCCCGAGGGAATTGAAAGGGGTCCGACGCCCACGCCCTTGACCGCTTCGTGTTCCGCATAGACCTCGAACGTCGTCGCCTTCGCCGTCAGCCGCAATAACTCGACCACCATCGAGGGCGCGACGCGTTCGCCGATCCGCACGACGAGCGGCAATCGGCGGAACACACCGTCGTCGTCCGGCGTCACTGAGAGCAACCCATGCCCGCGAGCGGCCTGGTCGAGAACGGGAAGGCTGCGCAGCGCGCCCGCGAACCGCGGCAGCGCCGCGGGCGGCGACGTATTGCCGGAGCCAACCTGACGGTAGGGAGTGAGCGGCCCTGCGTCGGCCGGACCATCGTCGACGCCGCCGATGCCCAACATCACCGGCCCCGCCGCAATCGCTTGCGCTAACGCCGCCTCGTGGCTGGGCAGCGCACGCACAGCCTCGCGCACAGCTGCCGGCATATCACCCGCGTGCCGAAGCCACTCGTCCGGCGACGAGCGGTCGGGCTCGGCCATGACCGTGTCGATACCGAGCGCCAACGGCGCTCCCGACAGAACCTTCGTGACAAGCTCCGCCGTGACGTGACGCGGCCATGGCCATTGACCGACGCTCTTCAAACTCGCTTCATCGATCGCGACGATGACGACGGGGTTCCCATGTTCGAGCCGCGGCATCGTCCGCTGATAGAAATCGAACAGCCCGAACCGCGGCAGCGAGAACAGCGCCGGCGCCGCCACCTGCAGCACCACGAAGAGCAGCAACACCGCCCACGCCGCCTTGCGCCCCCACCCACCAAAGAGAAGG
Source organism: Alphaproteobacteria bacterium (assembly GCA_016792785.1). Lineage (GTDB taxonomy): Bacteria > Pseudomonadota > Alphaproteobacteria > Micropepsales > Micropepsaceae > SZUA-430. The sequence goes on along the minus strand of JAEUML010000167.1, from coordinate 1,416 downwards.
CGCCCGACCATCGCGTCAGACCTCGATCACGAGGCCGTCATACGCCGCGCAGATTTTGAGCGCCGCGCCCGTCCGCGTGATCTCCTCAAAGCGGATCGTCTCGGCCAGGATCGCATCGATCCGCGCATCGTCGTTCACCGGCTCGTGGTGGAACAGGCACAGCTGCTTCGCCCCCGCCATCTGGCAGAGCTCGACGCCCAACACGTTGCTCGAATGCCCCCAATCCTCCTTGATCGAAACGGATTCGGCGAGCGAATACATCGCATCGAAGATCACAAGATCGGCGTCCGCGAAGAACGCCGCCGCCCGCGCGGTCTCCGCCGTGTCTTCCGGCTTGTGCTCCGCATCCGTCGAATAGACGACCGCCTTGCCGTCCCGCTCGATGCGATAGCCGTAGGAATCGTTGCCGTGCAGCTGCGCAAAGCCCGTGACGGATGCGCCCGCGATGTCGGTGCGCCGCCCCGGCTCCAGCGTCACGAACTCGATCGTGGCGCCGAGCGTTTCGAACTCGACCGGAAAGCACGGTCCCTTATGCTGTCCCCGTATCGCCTCTTCCAGCTTCGCATGGCAGCTATAGAGCTTGATGCGGTTGCCGGGGATATAGGCCGGCACGAAGAACGGGAACCCCATGATGTGGTCCCAATGCACGTGCGAAACCAGCACGTGATAGGTCTGCGGCTTCGACGGCCCGCCCTTGGCCAGCGTCGAAAGCGAAAACTCCCGCGCCCCCGATCCCAAATCGCAGATCAGATACTCGGGTCCCCCGAGGTCGATCTGAACGCACGACGAATTGCCGCCGTAAGTACCGCGCTCGGCGAAGCTCAAATGTTCGGCGACGAACGCCCGCGCCTTCGCCTCGCTGTCGAGCCCGGCGCCCGCGCCCTTGACCAGCGCGTTCACGATCTTGGCCTCGACCGCCCGCGCGCCGAGCGGCGAAGGCAGCGATCCGCGCGTGCCCCAGAAGCGGACTTTCATGCCCGCCCCGGCGCAAGCTTGGCCGTCGCATCCGCGACGCTGTCGAACAGCGGAAACACGAGATGAAACCGGCTGATCGTGAAGATCTCGAGCAGCAAGGGCTGCAACGCGGCAAGCCCCAACGCCTTGCCCTCGGTCTTCGCCGCCTTGAACACGATCATCAGCGACCGCAACCCGGCACTCGACATATAGTCGACGCCCGAAAGATCGAGCACGAGCGCCGCCTTCGTCTTCTTCAGCGCCTCAGTCATCTGATCGCGCAGTGCATCCGCGTTGGTCAGGTCGATCCGCCCCGCGACCGTCGCCACGACCGCATCCCCGACCTGCCGCTCGCTCCACTTCATCGCCTCACCGCGCGCCGCTTCGCCGCCGGGCGAAGCCTCTCACAAGCCGCGCCTCCAGTGCAAAGGGTACTTGGGTGCACCGGGTCCGGCGGAGGCG
>JAEUML010000136.1 GCA_016792785.1 Alphaproteobacteria bacterium | reverse complement strand
GTCAATCCCGACCCGTTCGAGCGCCGCCAGGTCGCGGTTGCCGCCCTGCTGATCGAAGCCTCGCGTCTGGACGGCCACTACGACGCCGTCGAGCAAGGCACGGTCGTGCGCCTATTGCGCGAGACGCTGCAGCTCCCGGCCGATCAAGCGCGCAACCTTCTCGGCCTCGCCGAAGCGCGCCAGGCGAACACGTACGACAACTGGATCTTCTGTGAGGCGATCAAGAAGGGCTACTCGATGCCGGAACGCATCGACATCGTCACCCATCTTTGGCAGGTCGCGCTGGTCGACGGCCAGCTCCACCGCATGGAGACGCTGATGATCGATCGCGTCGCCAAGGAACTCGAACTCACACCCGCGCAAGCCGCCGCCGCCAAAGAAGCCGCACAGAAGAAGAAGTAGCGGTCAAACCCCGACGAACGTCGCAAACTCGTCGAGCGGCGCACGGTCCGTCCTCAAGCGATTGATCGGGTGCGCCTCATCGATGAAGCCGATGCCCATGCCGCAGAACAGCATGAGCTCGGCCGGGATCGATAGATACTCGCCCACGGTCTTGTGCCAAATCGCCCACGCTTCCTGAGGGCAGGTGTGCAAACCTTCTTCGCGCGCAAGCAGCATGATCGACTGCATGAACATGCCGAGATCGGCCCACTGCCCCTGCTGCATCTGCCGGTCGATCGCAAAGAAGAACGCGGCCGGCGCACCGAAAAACTCGAAGTTGCGCGCGAAGTTCATCAACCGCCCGAACTTATCCTCGCGCGAAACGTTGATCGTCGCATACATGTCCTCGCCGCATTTGAAACGCCGCGCCTTGTAAGGCTCCTTCAGCTCCGCGGGATAGATGTTGTACTCCGTCCCCTCGCCGCGCGGCGTAACCGCCGCCTTCTCTTTGATCAACGCCTTGAAGCGAACCATCGGCTCGCCCGCGAGCACCCACACATGCCAGGGCTGAAGGTTCCCCCCCGAAGGCGCCCGCTTGGCCGTCTCCAAAATCCGCCGCAGCACCTCGCCTGGCACCGGCCTGTCTAGAAAAGCGCGGGTCGTTATGCGCGTGTTGATCGCGTCGGAAACTTTCATGCCCAAATGTCCTTCGCGCGAAAGGCGTTGATCAAACGTCCAAATTCGCGACCGCCAGCGCGTTGTCTTGGATGAACTCGCGCCGCGGCTCCACGATGTCGCCCATCAGTTTCGCGAAGATGTCGTCGGCCGTGTCACCATGGCTGATGCGTACCTGGAGCAGCGAGCGTGCATTCTCGTCGAGCGTCGTCTCCCAAAGTTGCTCCGGGTTCATCTCGCCGAGGCCTTTGTAGCGCTGCAGCGTCAGTCCCTTTTGACCCCACGCCAGAATCGCGTCGACGAGTTCGATCGGCCCGCGCACCGGCTTCGTCTCCTCGCCGCGCGTGATCGAGGCCGCCTGACCATAGACGGCGCGCAACTCCTTCGACCATTTGTCGAGCCGGCGCGCATCGGTTGAGCCGACAAGCACCGAGTCGAAGACGATCTCTTCGGCGACGCCGCGCAACATGCGGCGGAAGACGAGTCCATTCGCCCCCGCCTCGCCCGTCCACCCGCGCTCAAGCTCGTTCGACACGAGATCAAGTCGCTCGGCGACAGCACGTGCGGCTTCCGACGCCTTCGCAGGGTCCGACAGCGTGTCCGGGTTGAGCGCACCCACGACCGCCGCCTGCTCGATCGCGAACGCGGGATACTTCAGCGCCAGCCCCATGATCGCGCCCTTCACCGTGCGCGCGAACTCGGCCAGCGCGCCGAGGTCCGGCCCCGCGGCCTGCTCGCCGTTGCCGAGCTTCAGCACCGCGTCGCGCACGCCTTCGGCCATCACGAAGATCTCGAACTCGCGCTGGTCCTTCAGGTAGCGCTCGGACTTGCCGCGCGTGACTTTGTAGAGCGGCGGCTGGGCTATGTAGAGATGCCCGCGCTCGATCAGCTCCGGCATCTGCCGGTAGAAGAATGTCAGCAACAGTGTGCGGATATGCGCACCGTCGACATCGGCGTCGGTCATGATGATGATCTTGTGGTAGCGCACCTTGTCCGGCGCGAACTCCTCGCGCCCGATCCCGGTGCCGAGCGCCGTGATCAAGACCGCGATCTCGTTCGACGACAGCATCTTGTCGAAGCGCGCGCGCTCCACGTTCAAGATCTTGCCGCGCAGCGGCAGCACCGCCTGGTTCGCACGGTTGCGCCCCTGCTTCGCCGAGCCGCCCGCCGAGTCGCCCTCGACGATGAAGATCTCGCACTTTGCCGGATCACGCTCCTGACAATCGGCGAGCTTGCCGGGCAGGCCCACGCCGTCGAACGCGCCCTTGCGCCGCGTCAGCTCGCGCGCCTTGCGCGCCGCTTCGCGCGCGGCTGCCGCCTCGACAACTTTGCCAACGACCGCCTTCGCTTCCGCCGGATGTTCCTCGAACCACGTCGCGAGCGACTCGCCCACCACGCCTTCGACGACTGGGCGCACTTCCGACGACACGAGCTTGTCCTTCGTCTGCGACGAGAATTTCGGGTCCGGCACCTTGACCGAGAGCACGCAGGTCAACCCCTCGCGGCAATCGTCGCCGGTCAGCGCCACCTTTTCCTTCTTCGCCAGCCCCGACTCGTTCGCATAGCCGTTGACGACGCGCGTCAGCGCCCCTCGAAAACCCGCCAAATGCGTGCCGCCGTCGCGCTGGGGAATGTTGTTCGTGAAACACAGCATGTTCTCGTGATAGCTGTCGTTCCACCACAGCGCGACTTCGACCGTGATGCCCTCGCGCTCGGTCTTCAACATGACCGGCTTCGAGATCAGCGCCGTCTTCGTACGGTCGAGATAGCGCACGAACGCTTCGATCCCGCCGTCATAGTGCAGCACGACTTCCTTACGCTCGACCCCGCGCATGTCCGCGAACTTGATCGTGACGCCCGAATTCAGGAATGCCAGCTCGCGCAAGCGGTGCTCCAGCGTCGCGAAATCGAATTCCGTCTTCGTGAACGTCGCGGTCGAGGGCAAAAAGGTCACCTCGGTGCCGCGCTTGCCGTGGGAGTCGCCCACGACCTTGAGCGGCGCTTCCGGATCGCCGTGACGGAAGCGGACGAAGTGTTCCTTGCCGTTGCGCCAAATGCGCAGGTCCAGCCATTCGCTGAGCGCGTTCACCACCGAAACGCCCACACCGTGCAATCCGCCGGAAACCTTGTAGGAATTCTGGTCGAACTTACCGCCGGCATGTAGCTGGGTCATGATGACTTCCGCCGCCGACACGCCTTCGCCGGCGTGTATGTCGGTCGGAATGCCGCGCCCGTTGTCCCAGACGGTGCACGACCCGTCGGCGTTCAGCGTGACGCCCACTTCCGTCGCGTGCCCGGCGAGCGCTTCGTCGATCGCGTTGTCGACGACCTCGTAGACCATGTGATGCAGACCCGAACCGTCGTCCGTGTCGCCGATATACATGCCCGGCCGTTTGCGCACGGCATCGAGGCCCTTCAGCACCTTGATGCTGTCCGCGCCGTACTCGGCGTTGTCCTTCGCTGGGTCTTTTTCGTCGGTCATCGTCAAATCCAAGAATGCAAAGATATCAAAGCGGCCGGATTTGGCCGTCGGCGACGCGGCGGAATTGCGCGCGCCCCGTTAAGGCTGAAAACGCGCCGGCATCCGTGCCGGTCATCCAGGCCTGCACGCCGAGCGCGTCGATCTCGTCGAACAGAGCACGCCGCCG
>JAEUML010000131.1 GCA_016792785.1 Alphaproteobacteria bacterium | reverse complement strand
GTGACCGCGCGCGCCCAGCGGAGCGCGTAGCGGTTCGCGTCGGTCGCGGTCGCGGCGACTTGCCAGAACGGCAGGCCGAAGCGGCGCGCGAGTTCCTGGCCGACCCACACCGCGTCTTCGCCGGGTAGCATCGTGGTGTAGCCGCGGGAGGCTTGTTCGCGGATGGCTGCAGCGACGGGGGCCGGCGAGTGGCCGAACATCGTGCCGGTATCGCCCAGGCAGAAGTCGACATACGCATTGCCGTCGACGTCGCGGAAGCGGGCGCCGTTCGCTTCGGCGACGAACAGCGGGAACGGTGTCGGCCAATCGGCCATCCAGTGCATCGGGACGCCGCCGAACAGCGAGGCTTTCGCCTGTTCGGCCAGCGCCTTCGACTTCGGATGCGCGGCGGCGAAGCGGTCGCGCGCGCGCCCAGTCACGCGCGCGATCGCGTCTTCGGGAATCGTCCAGTTCTTCACGTCAGCCCTTTGCCGATGCGGCGGCGGCCGTCTTCAAATCGGCCTCGATGAAGCGGCCGGCGCGCCAATAGTGAAAGATCGCCCAGATGTTAAAGACAGTGACGATCAGGAGCGCGTAACGCAGCGCATCGTCGCCGTAGGTCGGCTTCAAGCCGTCGCTGAGGCCGCCGATCAGAAGCGAGCCCAAACCCATGCCGATCAAGTTGATAATGAAGAGGAAGAGCGCCGAAGCGACCGTGCGCATGCGCACAGCAACAAGGCTTTGCACCATCGCGATGCTGGGGCCCAGGTACATCCCGCCCGCGGCGGCTGGTATGCCGATGAGCAAGAACACGAGCGTCGAATCGTCGACGATGTAGAGCGCGAGGCCGAAGGGAATGCCAATCAGGATCGCGACCGCGACCACGCGCGGCATCAGCTTCACATCGCGCCGGCCGAAATAGTCCGAGAGGTAGCCGCCGAGGAAAATGCCGAAGCCCGAACCCAAACCGAAGACGAGCGCCAAGAACGCGCTCATGTCGGCGGGGCTGAGGCCGTGGGAGCGCATGATGAACGAAGGCCACCACAAGACGCCGGAATAACCGACGAGCGTCGCGAGCGTCGAGCCGATCAAGATGTGCACGAGCGAGCGCTGCGAGCCGATGAAGCGCAGCGTCGAGACGAACGATGGCGGCTCGCCCGAAAAACTGTGGCCGTCAGAGGCGCCGCGGCGCGGCTCGACCAACGTCAAAAGGACAAGAAGCGCGATCGCAAGTCCGGGCAATCCCAGCGCATAAAACGCGACGCGCCAGCCATAAGCCTCAGCCACCTGCGCGCCGCCATAGAGACCTACGACGATGCCGAGCGAGACGCCCTGCGAGAAGATCGCGAGCGCCGTGCCGCGATACTTCAGCGTGAAGAGGTCCGAGATGATCGAATGCGACGGTGGATTCGAGCCCGCTTCGCCGACGCCCACCCCGATGCGCGCGGCGACGAGCTGCCAGTAGCTCTGCGCCATGCCGCAAAGCGCGGTCATGGCGGACCAGGTTGCGGTCGCGGCCACGATCACCAGTTTTCGGTTGCCGCGGTCGGCGTAAATCGCAATCGGCACACCTAAGGTCGCGTAGAAGATCGCGAACGACGTGCCGTGGAGGAAGCCCAGTTCGGTGTCCGTGAGGCCGAACTCGGCCTTGATCGCGGGGAGCAGGATGCCGAGCAGAATACGGTCGGCATAGTTCGAGATGTAGACCAGCACCAAGAGCGCCAGGACGTAGATTTTGTAAGGCGTCGAGAGATCGCCCGTCCGTGCCGCGGCGGTCGGTGCTGCGGCGCTTTCTGCGCTCATTTGATGGACCCGTCTTTTGTCGTTTCCTCTACGGCGCCACATTGGCGCATCGCCCCCCTTTGAGCAAATCGGTCCGGCACCACCTCAAGCCCGTAACTCAACGGTTTACCCGCGCGGCGTTCGTCCTTAACGTCCGGCCCCGACGACAAGTGCGGGGCGACGATGACGGCACGACGCAAATTCTATGGTTGGGGGCGCGAAGACCAGACGGTCAGCGACGAGGAGACCGTGTTTCTCGCGCGACTGTTCGGGCAACGCTTCGGCGCGACACTTGTGCCGCGCACCGGTCCGCGCGAGAGCGAGTTCGAACTCCGTGCGCCGCGGCTTGCCGTGCCGTCGACGCTCGCGCGGATTTGTTCCAGCGATCGGCACGATCGCTTGGTGCACGCCTACGGCAAGTCGTTTCCGGACTATGTGCGCATGTTCAAGCGCGAGATCGCCTCGCCGCCCGACGTGGTCGCCTATCCGGAAAGCGAGAGCGACGTGTTTGCGGTGCTGGATTGGGCGGCGCGCGAGAAGGCCGCCGTCATTCCGTTCGGCGCGGGATCGAGCGTTTGCGGCGGGGTCGAGTGCGACGTGGGCGATGCCTATGCCGGCGCGATCTCGCTCGACATGACGCGGATGGGCAAAGTCGTCGAGATCGACCGGGCGAGCCGGGCGGCGCGCATTCAGGCCGGTGCCTTGGGCCCCGATCTGGAAACGCAGTTGAAGCCGCACGGGCTGACGCTGCGCCATTTTCCGCAGAGCTTCGAGTTTTCGACCCTGGGCGGGTGGATCGCGACGCGTTCGGGCGGGCACTACGCGACGCTCTACACGCATATCGACGATTTTGTGCAAGCGCTGCGCGTCGTGACACCCGCGGGGTTGATGCAGACGCGGCGGCTGCCGGGGTCGGGCGCAGGGCCGCAGCCCGAGCGGTTGTTCGTGGGCTCGGAAGGCATCCTCGGCGTCATCACCGAGGCGTGGGTGCGCCTGCAGGATGCACCGAAGTTTCGCGCCTCGGCTTCGGTGAAGTTCGCTGACTTCCTCAAAGGCGCGGAGGCAGTCCGGGCGCTCGCGCAATCGGGGCTCAATCCGGCGAACTGCCGCTTGATCGACGCGGACGAGGCGCTGGGCACGGGTGCCGGAGACGGGTCGGCGTCGCTGCTGGTGCTTGCGTTCGAGAGTGCGGACCATGCTCAAGACGCGAAACTCTCGCGGGCGATTGAGCTGGTGCGTGATCACGGCGGCGTGGTCGATCAGCCGGCGAAGTCGGAGAGCCAACATCGCGAAGGCGCGGCGGGTGCCTGGCGCAACGCGTTCCTGCGCGCGCCGTTCTATCGCGAGGTGCTGGTGCCGATGGGGCTGATCATCGACACGTTCGAAACGGCGGTGACGTGGGACCGCTTCGCGGCGTTCCACGGCGAGGTGACGCGGCGCATCGGCGACGTTCTGAAGCGCGTGACGGGCAAGCCCGGCAGCGTCACGTGCCGCTTCACGCATGCGTACCCGGACGGCCCTGCGCCCTATTTCACGTTTCAGGCGATGGGGCGGATGAGCGCGCTGCTCGAGCAGTGGCAGGAAATCAAGGCCGAGGCGAACGATGTCGTCGTGTCGGCCGGCGGCACGATAACGCATCACCACGCGGTTGGGCGCGATCACCGGCCGGGCTATGTGCGCGAGTGTCCGCCGCTGTTTGCCGAAGCCTTGCGTGCGGCGAAGAGTACGGTCGATCCGAACGGAATCATGAATCCGGGCGTGCTGATCGATCCGCAAGGGATCAAGGTCGGCGTGCGCGGCGCGATGGCGGGGGTTTAGACGATGGCAGCGAACATTCGAGCGGCGTCCGCCGCGGACGTGCCGGCGATGGCGGAGCTGATCGCGGTGAAGCGCACTTTTCTGGAAAGCTTGGAGCCCGTGATGTGGCGGCCGAGCGAGGCCGCGGCGCAGATGACGACCGCGTTCTTCACGCATCAGCTCGGCCAGCCCAACGTGATCGCGCGCGTCGCCGAGAGCGGCGGGCACATGATCGGCTTCGTCGTCGGCGTGCTTCAGGATGCGCCGCCGGTGTTCGCGCCGGGCGGCAAGACGGTGCTGATCGACGACTTCGCGATCACCGAAGGCGGCGAGGCCGATGCGGTGGCATCCGACTTGCTCGACGCCGTGATGAGCGAGGCGCGGGCGCGTGGCGCGGTGCAGATCATCGCGGTCGCTGCGGCGCGCGATCCGCGCGCGGTGCGCTGGCTCGAAGCGAAGAAGCTGCGCGTCGCCAGCCAATGGTGGACGCGCACGCTGACGCATTGATGCGTGCTCAGCGCAGCGCGGCTTGTAGTTTGGCGTAGAGCGGGTTTTCGGCGGTGAAGATGTAGTCGGTCTTCTCGGCCGTCACCGAGGCTTGCGTGCCCGTGGCGCGCAGCAGCGTCATTGCTTGGGTGAGGTTCGCGTCGGTGACGAGGAGCGAGGCTTCGGTCGGCGTGCGCGTCAGCACCTTCGCGCGCAGGTTCCGTTCGAGCGTGGGCAGGGCTGCCTCGACGGCTTGATCGAGGCGGACGCGGACGATCTGGCCGCTTTTCGCCAACGCGCGCGCGGCGAGGCGGTCGAACAGCGCGCGGGCGGCGATGCGCACGGGTTCGCTCCACCCGGCGCGCAGGCTGGCGGCCAGAACGGCTTCGCTGCGCAGGATGACGCCGTCGTCGAGCACTTTGAGTTCGTTCGCGGCGAGCGTCGCGCCGGTCGTCGTGATGTCGACGATTGCCTCGGCCGTGCCTGCGGCCGGAGCGCCTTCGGTGGCGCCCAGGCTTTCCACGATGCGGTAGTCGGCGATGCCGTGACCGGCGAAGAATGCGCGCGTCAGGTTCAAGTATTTCGTCGCAACGCGCAGCCGGCGGTGGTGGCGCGCATGGAACGCGGCCGCCACGTCGTCGAGGTCGGCCATCGTCGCGACGTCGATCCAGGCGCGCGGCACAGCGACGATGACGTCGGCGCGGCCGAAGCCGAGTTTCTCGATCACGAGCGTGCGGTCGCCCGCGTCTTGTGCGTGTTCGCGCAGCAGGTCTTCGCCGCTGATGCCGAGATGGACGCGGCCCGCATGCAGTTCGCCCGCAATCTCGGCCGCCGAGAGAAGCGCGACCGCGACATCGGGGATGCCCGAAAGCGTCGCCACGTAATCACGCGTGCCGCGCGCCTGCGCGACGTTGAGACCTGCGTCGCCCAGGAATGCGAGCGCTTGCTCCTGCAGACGGCCCTTGGACGGCAATGCAATCGTGAGCGCGCTCATGCCGTTACCCCTTGCGCGCGGCGCGCGGCGAGGAGACGTTCGGCGAAGATCGCGAGCCCAACCGCAGGTGCGGGCTTCGGCGCGCCGAGCGCGGTCAATAGATTGTCGTAGCGGCCGCCGCCGGCGACGGGACGTTCGACGGCGCTTGCGCGGAGTTCGAAGACGAAGCCGGTGTAGTATTCCATGTTGCGGCCGAACTCGGCGGCGAACGTCGCGCGGTCGAGGTTGAAGCCGTGGCGCTCGATCAACCCCAGGCGGCGCTCAAGCTGGCCGATCGCGCTGTCCAGCGAGATCGAGGCCGAGCGCGCAAGCTTGCGCAGCGTGTCAACGGCGGCGGTTGCGGGACACTTCACGGCCAGAAACTGCGCGATCAAATCGGCGGTCGCGCGTGGCAGGCGGGCTGAGGACGCATCCGCCGCCTGTTCCAAGAAGCGTTCCGTGATCTCTTCCATCGTGCGCGTGCCGATGTGGCGGATGCCGTTCATCGCGAGCGCGTCGCGCACGACCGCGCGTGCTTCGTCCGCGGGCAGTGCGCCCACGTGCGCGAGGAAGGCGTTGCCCGACGTCGCCTCTCCGGTAAGGCGCTTCAAGAGCTCGCTCATATAGGCGGGGCGCCAGACGTGGCGGCGCAGGCGTTCGGCCCATTGCGGGCTCAAGCCCAATGCGTCGAGCAGGCTTGCGAAGATCGAGAGGTCGCCGACCGTCGTCTCGACATTCTTCAAGCCGGTGCGCGCGAGCGCGTTGTCGGTGAGGATCAGCGCTTCGGCGTCGGCGGCGGCAGCGTTCGCGGCGGTGATGTTCTCGACGCCCGCCTGGTAGCTTTGGCCCGGGCGATCGGGCGCCTTCGGATCGTGGCGGAAGACGGGACCCGCATAGCAGAGCTTCATCGCGCGGTCCGCCATCGGCGCGCGCGCGAGATAGGCTTGGCAGGTCGGGATCGTGAGGTCGGGCCTCAAGCACAGTTCGGTGCCGTCGGGGCCGGTGAAGACATACGTGCGGCGGCGCAGGTCTTCGCCCATGCGGTCCAGGAACGCGTCGGCGGGCTGCACGATCGCAGGTTCGATACGCTCGGCGCCGTAGGTCGCGAAGACGTCGAGCAGCGCCGACGTTTGCGCTTCGAGCGCGGCGAGCGTCGCCGCGTCATAGGGCGGCGCTGCGATCATGTGCGCGCGCCTTGGGCGGCCAAGATCTTCTTTACGGCGGCGACGAGGTCGGCGCGCGGAACCGTCGTCTGCGCGTCGCTGCCCTTCGCCCAGGCGTCGCGGTCCTTGATCTCCTTTGCGCGTTCGGCGCCGAGTTCGAGGTCCTTGAGCGTGACGAGGCCCTTCGCGCGTTCGTCGCTGCCTTCGATGACGGCGACCGGGCTCATGCGCTTGTCGGCGTATTTGAGCTGCGCCTTCATGCCGGAGGTGCCGGTATAGATTTCGGCGCGGATGCCGGCGGCGCGTAACTCCTTCACCATGCCGAAGTAGGATTGCGCCGCGTCCTTGTCCATCAAGAGCACGACGACGGGGCCGGACGCGGCGGTGCCCGTGAGGCCGCGCGCAGTGAGGGCTGCCTGCAGGCGGCTGACGCCAATCGAGATGCCGGTTGCCGGTACTTGCACGCCCTTGAAGCGTGTCACCAGGTCATCGTAGCGGCCACCGCCGGCGACGGAGCCGAAGCGTACGAGTTGGCCGTCTTCGTTGCGCGTTTCGAACGTGAGTTCCGCTTCGATGACGGGACCGGTGTAGTAAGCGAGGCCCCGCACGACGGACGGATCGAAGCGCACGCGCGCGTCGCCGTAGCCCGCGGCGTTCAAAGCGGTATCGATCTGGCGGAGTTCGCCGACGCCCGAGCGCCCTTCGGCGCTGTCGCCGACGATGCGCTCGAGTTCGTCGCAGAACGTCTTGCGGTCGCTGCCGCCGGCTTGCGTGAACGCGAGGACCCGTTCGATCGCGTTCGCGCCGAGGCCCGCACCCTTCGTGAAGTCGCCGGATTCGTCCTTGCGGCCCGCGCCGAGCAGATCGCCGACGGCGTCGGGGCCGAGGCGGTCGAGCTTGTCGATCGCGCGAAGAACGCCCAAACGTTGACGCTCCATCGCATCGTCGTTGCCCACGATGCCGATCGCTTCGAGAACGCCGTTCAGGACTTTGCGGTTGTTGACCTTGACGACACTGTCGTTGCCGAGGCCCAAGCGGTCGAGCGTATCGCAGGCCATCATGCAGAGTTCGGCGTCGGCCAGCATCGAGGCGGTGCCGACCGTGTCTGCGTCGAACTGCGTGAACTCGCGGAAGCGGCCGGGGCCGGGCTTTTCGTTGCGGAAGACTTGGCCCACCTGATAGCGGCGGAACGGTTTGGGGAGCGCGTCGTAGTTCTCGGCGACGAAACGGGCGAGCGGCGCGGTCAAGTCGTAGCGCAGCGACAGCCAGGTTTCGTCGTCGTCACGGAACGCGAAGACGCCTTCGTTGGGGCGGTCCTGATCGGGCAGGAACTTGCCCAGCGCGTCGGCGTATTCGATCGCAGGTGTCTCAAGCGGATCGAAACCGTAGGACTCGTACACGCCGCGAATGGTTTCGAGCATGCGCCGTTCGGCCAGGAGTTCGCCTCCCAACCGGTCGCGGAATCCGCGCGGCTTTTCGGCCGCCGGTCGTTTCGTCTGCTCGTTCGCCATTGTCCTGATCCAAAACGCGCCCATCACGCGAAGCGCCGCCCCGGTTTTCGCGGGGCGGCGCGTTGGTATCCTAGAAACGGCTGCGCCAGCAAGGCGCGAGGCGTTAATTCGGCGGCGCAGGCGCAGGCGTTGCGGGCGGCGCCGCCGCGGCTTTTTGTTCGGCATCGTAGGCGGCGTTCGCGAGTGTGAGGATGTAGGCCTTGATCGCGTCGACATCCTCGATCTTGATCTGGTCGGCGAAGCCCGCCATGCCCGTGTCCTTGCGCTCGCCGTCGAGGACGATCTCTTTGTAACGGTCGAACGTCTCGGGCGTTGAGTAGCGGAGGTCGGGGACGACGCCGCTCGCCATGGCGAAGAAGCCGTGGCAGACGCTGCAATAGCGGTGGTAGGTCGCATCGCCTTTCGTGACGATTGCGGCGCTTGCCGTTTGCGCAGGCGGCTTGGCCAACGGCGCACGTGGCACGGGCTCGATCTCGATCGTCTTCTGTCCACCGAGCTTGAAGGCGAAGATCTTGCCGGCGTTGCCGTACTTCAGAATCGCGTTCGCGGGCTCGGGCACAAGCGTCAGGCCGACGCCGCCCCAGCCGGCCAAGACGACGACGTATTGCTCGCCGTCGACGCTGTAGGTCACGGGCGGGGCAATGATGCCGGTCTTGGCGTCGATCTTCCAAATTTCTTCACCCGTGTCGGCCTTCCATGCGCGGAACAGGCCGTCGCCCGTGCCTTGGAAGACAAGGTTGCCCGCCGTCGTCAGCGTGCCGCCGTTCCAGAACGTCGCGTGCTTGGCGCGCCAGACCTCTTTCTGATTGATCGGGTCCCAAGCGATCAGGAAGCCTTCCATCGACGGCAGCGGCTGGCCGGCGGCGAGCGCCTTCATCGTCATCGACGACAGCGCGCCAAAGTCGAGGCCGGTGTTCCACACGCCCGGCTTTACGCTGCGCGTCTTGTCATGAACGAAGAGCTGAGCCGTCAGTTGTGCCGGCAGATAGACAAGCTTCGTCTGCGGATTGAACGACATCGGCTGCCAGTTGTGGCCCCCGTGTGGTGAGGGCTGTACCATTTTCGGCGCGTCGCGGTACGACGACATCGCCGGGTTTTCGATCGGGCGGCCCTTCGCGTCCAAGCCCTTGGCCCAGGTCACGGGCACGTAGTTGTTGCCCGAGATGAACTCACCCGTCGCACGGTCGAGCACATAGAAGAAGCCGTTCTTCGGCGCGTGCATCAGCGCCTTGCGGATCTGACCGTTGATTTCGAGGTCGGCGAGGATGATGTGCTGGGTCGCGGTGAAGTCCCACGTGTCGCCAGGCGTTTCCTGGAAGTGCCAAGCCATCTCGCCGGTGTCGGGTTTGATCGCGACAATCGATGAGAGATAGAGATTGTCGCCGCCGCCGGGCGAACGCAGATACCGGCTCCACGGGCTGCCGTTGCCGGTGCCGATATAGAGAAGGTCGAGATCGGGGTCGTAGGCCATCGAATCCCAAACCGTGCCGCCGCCGCCGACCTCCCAATACTTCCAGCCTTGCGCGTCGGGCTTCCATGTCGGGATCGCGGCCTTCAGATGCTCATTCTCGACGGGCACGCGCGGGTCGCCCGGCACCGTGTAGAAGCGCCAGAGTTGCTTGCCGGTGTCGACGTCGTAGGCGGTGATATAGCCTCGCACACCGAGTTCGGCACCACCGTTGCCGATGATGACCTTGCCTTTGACGATGCGGGGTGCGGCGGTGATCGTGTAGGGCTTCGCGCGGTCGACCGTTTGCACGTCCCAGACGGGCTTGCCGGTCTTGGCGTCGAGCGCCACGAGGCGACCGTCAAGCGTGCCGAGATAGACCTTACCCTTCCACACCGCGACGCCGCGGTTGACGACGTCACAGCACGGTTTTCGTGCGGTTTCGCCGGGGACTTCCGGATCGTAGGTCCAGAGTTCCTCACCGGTCTTGGCGTCGAGCGCGTAGACCTTGCTCCACGAGCCGGTCGCGAACATCACGCCGTCGACGACGATGGGCGATGCTTCCATCCCGCGGATCGTGCCGGTCTCGTAGGTCCAGGCAAGGCCCAAGTCTTTCACGTTCTCGGTGTTGATCTTGTTCAGAGGCGAGAAACGCTGCTCGCCGTAGGTGCGGCCGTGGGCGAGCCAATTCTCCGGTTCACTGTCGGCGGCGACAACGCGCGCGCCGTCGATGGCGCTCGCCGCCGCAAGGCGCTTCTGACGCGCCTGGGTGCGTGTGACGTCGACGGGTTCCGTGCCCTCGACAACGTTCGTGACCGTCGTCGGTTTGCCGCCGAAGCGCGACCCCAAAACCGGAATCAGCAGGACCAGCGCGACCGCCGCCGCGACGAAGAGGAGACGCGTATTCTCTGTGCCCATGAAGTTCGTTCCGCCCTTTGTGCAATTGCGCGCGGCTCGTGCCGCTTGTTGGCCTGCACGGTAACCATCCCGCCACAGAGCCGCAACTGGGCTTAGACGCCCGACTTGTCCTTCGATTCGTTCGCAGCGTGGCCGAAGATGCCCTTGGCCATGAGCGACGTCTCGCCTTCGCGGCGCTGTTGATAGACTCGCGCGCGCAGAGCATGGACGGCTTTGTTCGTAGGGTCGGCTTGGGCCGCCAGTTCCACCAGGTGGCAAGCGAGACGGATGTCCCGGCTCGCGACGTCCAGCGCGCGCTCGGCAAGTTTCGGCGCTCCGCCTGCGAGTGCCGCGACCTCAGCCGCAAGCACGGCATCACGCGCTGGCTTCAGGTTCGCGGGGTTGCCGTCGTACCAGCCGCCATAGAGGCGCCAGATGTTGCGCACGACGAATTCGGGTTCGTCGTACATCGGCTTCAGATAGGGCTTCTCCAACACCGCGGGATCGACCGTGACCGAGTGGATGATGTCGTTGAGGCGCGCGCCCTCGTTCATCAACGCCAGCGTTTCGCGCACGAGAAGATCGAGCGCGTCGGCGACTTCGGTCAGGACCTTGCGGATGCGTTCGCGCCCGCCGATGGGAAGGCCGTGCGCGGGCAGGAACAGTTCCGCGCCCTGCTCCGCCATCGCGCGGATCGCGATCGCCCATTCGCGCGGGTAGCGCTGGACCTTTTGCGGATTGCCGGCGTTCGGGAAGTTCCAGATGAAGAAGTCGCCGGCACAGATCGCCTTCTTCGCGGGGATCCAAGCCCAGGTATGGTCGTCGGTCTCGCCCTTCGCATGGCGCAGTTCGATGTCGAGTCCGCCGACACTGAGCTTCAAGGTGTCGCGATAGACGGTGTCGGGTTTCGGCGAGGTGCGGGGCAGGAAGCTCGTGCTGCCCGCGATGTCGTAGCCACGGCGGCGGAACTGTCCGAACTGCCGCTCGTTGATGATCTTGTTGTAGCCGTTCGTCAGATCGTAGCGATCGAAGCGCGCGGGCACGTTCTCGTGGCCGACGACGCGCGGGCGCGGATGGCGGCAGGTTTCGGCATCGTGTACGAACGCGCCGCAGCCGCCGACATGGTCGATGTGGCCATGCGTGTAGACGATCGTGTTGAAGCGTTCGGGCCGCCAGCGGCGCACTTCTTCCACGACGCGGCCGCCGCCGTGTTCGTTCGAGGTGTCGAAGGCGACGAGACCGTCATTCGTCTCAAACAGAACGCAATGCGAGAAAGCCTCGACCATTGCGATGCCGTCGCCGATTTCGGAAAGCTGATGGTTGATGCGGTTGATCGGCCCGACGGCCTCGGCACCCTTGCCTTCGTCGATCACGGCGCGGGAAAGGGCGAGAAGGTCAGCCATGGGCGTGGATCCTTGTTGCTGTGACAAACAAGGGTCGCCTTACGGACAGTCAATTGCAATGCCGGCTGCGGCGCCTCGATGCGAGGATCTCAATGTGTGCCGTGCGGCAAGCGCACGGCGAACGTCGTGCCTTTGGCCGTGACATCGAGCGTCGCGTCGCCGCCGTGGCGATGGGCGATTTGGCGGACGAGAGCGAGGCCTAAGCCCGTGCCGGCGGATGGGCTGCCTTCGCGGCGGTAGAACGGTTCGAAGATGCGGGCGCGATCGGCTTCGGGGATTCCCTCCCCGTGATCGGCGACGCGCAGGACGACGCCGGCCGTCTCGGCCGCAACCGCAATTTCGATCGGCGGTTTGCCGTGGCGCTCGGCGTTCGTCAGCAGATTGCGGATCAGGCGGCGCAGGAGACGCGGGTCGCCCTTCACGGTCACTGCGTCGCCCGCAACATTCGCGTGTTCGAACCGGGCGGCTTCTTCGGCCGCCAACGCGAGCAGATCGACGTCTTCGACGTGTTCAAGCGCGTGTAGCGCGTCGAGGCGGCTTGAGAGCAATATCTCGTCGATCAACTGGTCGAGTTCGGCGATGTCGCGCTCAAGGCCGGCACGGCGGGCGGGGTCGACCTTGTCTTTCAGGAATTCGACGCCGAGGCGGAGACGCGTCAGCGGCGTGCGCAATTCATGGCTGGCGTTCGCGAGCAGCATCTTGTGTGCGGTCACCAGTTCCTCGATGCGTGCGGCAGCGCGGTTGAAGCTCGAGGCGACGCTCGCCACTTCGTCCTTGCCTTCGACCTTTACGCGGGCCGCTAGATCGCCAGCGCCCAACAACTCGACGCCCCTCTGCAGGCGTTCGAGTCTTCGCGTGATGCCGCGCACGATCGGATAGGCGCCGATTGCGAGCAGAAGCGCCACCACTGCGAGGTGGGTGAAGAAACCTAGGCCGCCGCGGTGATGCTCGATCGGCGGGCGAAGAACGATCCAGCGACCGTCCATCAGGCGGAAGTCCCATATCGGGCGATTGCGGTCGGGCCGGTACCAGCGCCGCTCGTACTCGTCGGCTTCGGTCGGCGTCGGCAGTGGTGCACCGGTCGCGGCGATCAGTTTTTCGTCGGGCGAGTAGAGCGCAAGATCCGACTTCAGAAGGCGGGCGAGGCGTTCGACGGCCTTTTGCTGATCGGCGGGCGGGGCGTCGGGTTCGGCGAGGGCTGCGGCGGCGACGCCGCTCGCCATTTCGAAGGCGCTGCGCGCAACCTCCATCTCGGGTCCAGCGCGCCACATCAACGCTGAGACCGCGATCACGAGCACGAGTGTGCCCACGATCGTGAGGTAGACCTTAAGATAGAGGCGGTTGAAGAACGTCATCGCGCCTACTCTTGCGCCTTGGCGAAGACGTAACCCGTGCCGCGCACGGTAAGCACGCGGCGGGGCTTTTTCGGGTCGTCTTCGATCGCGGCGCGGATGCGGGAGATGTGCACGTCGATCGAGCGGTCGAAGGCTTCGATCGTTTCGCCCTTCACGAGATCGAACAGTGCGTCGCGCGAGAGCACGCGCCCCGCCCGCTCGGCCATCGCGAGCAGGAGTTCGAACTGATAGCTCGTGAGCGAGCGGGCTGCGCCGTCGACGCGGATCTCGCGCGCATCCTTGTCGATTTCCAGGCGGCCGAACGTGAGCGTGTTCGCAGGCGCCGGTGCGTGCGCGCGGCGCAGGATCGCGCGCAGGCGGGCCAAGAGTTCGCGCGGCTCGAACGGTTTCGGCAGGTAGTCGTCGGCGCCCATTTCAAGGCCGACGACGCGGTCCATCGCATCGCCGCGGGCAGTGAGCATGAGAATGGGGGTTTGCGCCTTGGCACGAACCTCTCTGCAGACTTCGAGGCCGTCGATGTCAGGCAGCATGAGATCGAGCACCATGGCGTCGAAGACTTCGCGCTGCGCAAGCGCGAGGCCGGCGCGCCCCGTCGCGGCCTGGGTCACGCGGAAACCCGCCCCGCTCAGATAGTCGTCAACCATCCGGGCAAGGCGGGGATCATCTTCGATCAGGAGAATGCGGTCGGCCATCTGGCCCACGCAATCAGAAGCTCCAGTGCGCCGCAAGCTTCGAGCGTTGCTGCGGCGTCAGAACATCAGCCGCGTCCGCCATGCCTTGAGCAATGCGCTTCGAAACGTCGTCGGCGAGCGCCACATGCTCGGCGCGCATCGCCTCAAGCGCCGCGCGATCGGTCTTGGGCGCGCGAAGCAGGTTGGCGATCTTGCCGCGGGCCGAGCGCATTTTCTCGTGCGCCGGCAGCAGGTCGTTCACCATGGCCTGCGCGATCTGCGTCAGCTGCTGCTTCTGCGCGTCCGTCGCGTCGACCGCCCAGGCGAGGTGTCCGGCCATGCGGGCGGCGTGCTCTTTCGCTTCGGCGGGATCGACGGGTCCGCGATCATGATGGCCGCCGAAGTGGCGGAAGCCCGCACCGACCATGTTGTGGCCGACGGCCGTGCTGACCAGACCGCCGCCGACGAGACCCAGGAGGCCAGCGGCGATGACTGCCGCATAGCCGAAGCCGCGGCGTTTCGTGGTTGTTTGTTCGCTCATTCGATTGTCTCCGTATTTGCTTTGGGGGAAGGCTGACCGTCAGATCCAGGTCGCCGCGTTGATCAGGAACGCCACCGCGTAGGTCGCGAGTGCGATACCTGCCACCGCTGTTGAAATGCGGGTCGCGAGGTTCTGGGACTTCGTCATCGTGTCTCTCCTTGAGGTCGGGTCTTGCAGGGAGAGATATCAAGCGCGCGCGTTTCGCCTGCTTGTCGGGGATGTAAAGAAGTGTTGCGTTGACAAGCTCGTGCGTGTTCGCTTTGTGTTCCATCATAGGGAGAGGCGCCATGGACCAACGGCTGTCGATGATCACGCTCGGGGTTGCGGACTTGGGCCGGGCGCGCGCGTTCTACGAAGCGCTCGGATGGAAAGGGCAAAGCCCGCCGGGTGCGGACATCGTGTTCTTTCAGTTGATCGGCGCGGCGCTCGCTCTCTATCCGCGCCATGCGCTGGCAGAAGACGCGCAGTTGCCGAACGAGACAGCACGCTTCGGCGGCATCGCGCTCGCCTTCAACACGCGCGACAAAGCCGAGGTCGATCGCGTGCTGAAAGACGCGGTCGCGGCGGGCGGCACATTGCTCAAGCCGGCGCAGGAGGTGTTCTGGGGCGGCTATTCCGGCTACTTCGCCGACCCAGACGGCCATCCGTGGGAGGTCGCGTTCAATCCGCATTGGCCGCTCTCGAGCGATGGTTCGCTTCGTTTGCCGAAGTCCTGAGAAACAGACGCCTTTACCCTGACGCAGGCGGCGGCCAAGCGCCGCGATATTGGGGGTTGTGCGGGGCCTGTCTTGCGGCTCTAATCCGCCCCCTTTCGCCACCCCTCACGAACGCTTCGCGAACGAACACATGGCGCGTCTGACGATTATTCCGGACAACACGAAAATCGACTTTGTCGGGCAGCGCTATCTCGCGTTCGCCATCGACGGGCTGCTCGTCGTGGCGACGATTCTCTCCCTGTGGTTCCAGGGACTTAATCTCGGCATCGATTTCACGGGCGGCGTGGTCGTCGAGGCGCGCAGCGCCCAGGCCATCGATATCGGCGCCTTGCGCGAGAAGCTCGGCAAGCTCGACTTCGGCGAGGTCGCGATCCAGAATTTCGGCGGCGACAAAGACGTGCTGATCCGCGTGCAGCCGTCGAGCAAAGTGATCGGCCAGGAGCAAGCGGTCGCGGACAAGATCAAGGCCGCGCTCGGGTCCGGCTATACGTTCAACCGTGTGGAGGCGGTCGGCCCAAAGGTGTCGGGTGAACTGTTCCAGAGCAGCGTCATCGCGACCGTGCTCGCGATCCTTATGATCGCGGTCTATGTCGCGTTCCGTTTCGAATGGCAGTTCGGAGTTGCGGGCTTGCTGGCCACCGGGCACGACGTGCTCGTGGCGGTCGGCATGTACTCGATCCTCCAGTTTGACTTCAATCTGACGTCGGTCGCCGCCCTCCTGTTGCTCGCCGGTTATTCGATCAACGACACAGTTGTCGTGTTCGACCGCATCCGAGAGAACCGGCGCAAGTTCAAAAGCCTAGCGCTTACCGAACTCATCAACTCGTCGACAAACCAAACGCTGTCGCGCACGTTCCTAACAAGCTTCACGACGGCGCTTTCTGTGTTGCCACTGCTCTTGTTCGGCGGCGAGGCTCTGTTCGGGTTCGCCGCGACGATCCTTTGGGGCATCATCGTGGGCACCTATTCCTCGGTTTTTGTAGCCTCGTGCCTGCTGCTCTACATGCCCACGATCAAATCGGGACAGGCCAAGACGGAGTCCGCAGGCGCCGTGGTCTGAGCTGCGGCGACGACCTAAGACGAGCGCTTCGGAGTCGTCGTCCCGGGGTCGAGGGAGTTGCCGCGGAAATGGTACAGTTGGGTGGGCTTGAACCACCGACCTCCGGATCCACAATCCGGCGCTCTAACCAACTGAGCTACAACTGCACAGGGCGCGCGAGACCCTCGCCCGTTCATAGGCTCGTGATCTCGCGAGGGGCGGAACCTAAGACCGACGTATGGCGTTTGCAAGGCGGCGGCGCGGTGCGGCAAAGTTGCGGTCGGCCGGGCGTATGCCGGGGGGGGGGACGAGCCACATGAACGATTCCAACGGGGTGCGCGCCGATCTCGCGCTCGACGTCATTCGCATCGGCGTTGCCGCGCTCATCTTCGTTCACGGCGCCGCGCGGCTGGGCTATGGCGGGGTGGAGCCGTTCGGCGGCTGGCTCGATGCCCAAGGCTTCCCCTTCGGACGCGCGCAAGCGTGGGCTGTCACGATGTACGAACTGGTCGCGCCGATGCTGATCGTCGCGCGCCGGTTCGTGACGCTCGCCTGCCTTGGTCACATCTTCATTCTGTCCATCGGGCTGGTGCTCGTGCATGCGCCGAACGGATGGTTCGTGGTGGGGCTTGGACGCAACGGTGTCGAATACAGCGTCCTTCTCATCCTGTGCCTGATTGCCGTCGCGTGGCGGCATTGGCCGGCCTCGCTGCTCCGCGGGTAAACAAAGCCTTAAAGCCCCGCCTTAACCCGGCCTTAAGCACGCCCGATCAGATTCAACACCGTGTTAACCGCGGCTAACGAGGCGTGCATCCGGTGCGTCTTTGCAGGCCGTTCCTGTCACGAGGGGCTTCGATGCGTTCAACATTCACAGTGGCGGCACTGGCCGTCATCGGGGCGACCGCCTTTGCGGCACCCGCGGCCGCCGAATACGACATTGCGTATTTGGGCCTGCGCGGAGGCTATGTCATCACCGACCAAGGGGCGACGCAGGGTTCAGTCAACTTCGACTATGACGAAGAGTACGCGGACGGGTTCGCCGTCGGCGTGTTCATGGGCTGGATCTTGGACGAGAATTTCCGGATCGAAGTCGAAGGCACGTATCGCAGCGCAGATCTCGAGGAAGTGACGATGGTGCGCGACGATTTCTTCGCGCCGCTGAACACAGAAGGCGACGTGATCCCCGTCGGTGGCGACGCGCAAGCCGGCGCGATCATGGGCAACGCGTACTACGACTTCAACTTCGTCGACGGGCCGATCCTGCCGTGGATCGGCGCCGGCGTCGGCGGCGTGTTCGTCGACTATGCGATCGACGCGTCCGTGGTCGATCCGAACACGTTGACGACCGTGACGTTGTTCGACGCGAAGGACGACACCTGGGTCTTCGGCTATCAATTCATGGCGGGCATCACGTTCCCGATCGCCGACGGCATCTCCATGTCGGTCGCCTATCGCTACTTCCAGACGCAAGACTTCGTCTACACCGACGTCTTCGGCGAGGAATTCGAAACCGACATCACGCAGCAAAGCGGCGACATCACGCTGCAATTCCATCTTTGACCTTACGGCCCGGGTAGGGGCGCATCCCAAAGGCCGTCGGCGATGAGCCGGCGGCCTTTGCTTTTCTGAGGGCTAGCCGGTATTCACCGCGGCTCCTATGGCCTCTTACGACCTCTCCAGCACGTCCGGACGGCTTGCCGCGCTCTTCGACATGACGTGGCGCGATCACGCGTTCTTGCGCGTGTGGTGGACTAACGCGCATTGGATCTCGGACGAGATGGTGCGCACCAATCAACCGTGGCCGTTCCAGATTCGCCGCTGGGCGCGGCGCGGCATCAAAACCGTGATCAACCTGCGTGGCGGGATCAATTCAAGTTTTCATGCCCTCGAACGCGACGCCTGCGAACGTGAAGGGGTCACGCTCGAGAATTTCCTGGTCACGTCGCGCGGCGCGCCGACGCTTGAACAGATTGAGGGCGCGAAGGCGCTGTTCGAACGCATACGCTATCCGGCGCTTATGCACTGCAAGTCGGGAGCGGATCGTGCCGGCTTGATGAGCACGCTTTATCTCCACTTCCGCAAGGGCGAACCGGTTGACCATGCAATGCGCATGTTGAGCCTGCGCTATGGCCATGTGCGTCAAGGCAAGACCGGGGTTATCGACTATTACTTCGCGCAGTATCTGAAACACGGCGCGCCCAAGGACCTCTCGCTCATCGAGTGGACGGCGAAGGACTACGATCCGGACAAATTGAAGGCGGAGTTCCGCGCGCAGCCGTGGGCCAACTTCCTTGTCGAAAGCGTATTGAGACGCGAATAGAGGTCACGCATGAGCGACGCGCCGATCAGAACCGCCTTCGTCAAAGCCAACGGTTTGACGTTCGAGGTCGATCAGTGCGGCGAGGGCGAGAATTTCGCGCTGCTGCTGCATGGGTTTCCGGAGTCCAAGTTCTCGTGGCGCTATCAGATGCAGTTGCTCGCGCGGCACGGCTATCGTGTGTGGGCGCCGAATATGCGCGGCTACGGCAAGACCTCTCGTCCCGGCAAGGTCGCCGACTATCACGTCGATCATCTGGTCGCGGACGCGGCGGCGCTGATCGACGCGGCGGGCGCGAAGAACACTTTGCTTATGGCGCACGATTGGGGCGCGGTCGTTGCGTGGCTCTTTGCGATCAAGAAAGCGCGGCCGCTCGAACGGCTCGTCATCATGAACGTGCCGCATCCGGCGTGCATGGTGCGCGAACTCAAGACGTGGGCGCAGCGCAAGAAGTCCTGGTACGTGTTCTTTTTCCAGATTCCATGGCTGCCTGAGTTCGCACTCAGGCGCCGCGGCGCGGAGGCGATCGGGCGTGCCTTCGTCGACATGGCGGTCGATAAAACGCGCTTTCCGCCTGCGGTCACGGACGAATACCGGCGCAACGCGCTCGAACCCGGCGCGATGAAAGCAATGATCAATTACTACCGCGCCGCAGTTCGGGCGGGCGAAAAGGCGATGAACCCCGAACCCGGCACGGTCGACGTGCCGACGCTGATGATCTGGGGGCTTGAGGATACGGCGCTCGGCAAGGCAACCACCGCCGGGACCGATCGCTACGTGAAGGACCTGACGCTGCGCTACCTGCCCGGCGTCTCGCACTGGGTGCAGCAGGAAGCGCCGGAGAAGGTCAATGCGATGATCGACGCGTGGCTCAGCGGCGAACCGGTGCCGATCGAGGGTGAGATCGTTTGAGGTAGAGGCGCGGCATCAGTTCGCCAGGCCGCCAGCGACGAAGGCGATTAGTTCGCGCTTGATCGTTTCGAGGTCGGTGGCGGCGGCCGCTTCGGCCATCGGCATGCCTTTGGGAACAGCGCCGGTGCGCAGCGCGGTGATCATCAGCAGCGTGTGCTGTGTCGCGCCGCGCATGAAGGCCAGACGCCACAGACGGCGTCCGTCGTCTGAGCCCAGCGCGGGAAGCGCGCGGCG
Organism: Alphaproteobacteria bacterium; assembly: GCA_016792785.1. Taxonomy (GTDB): domain Bacteria; phylum Pseudomonadota; class Alphaproteobacteria; order Micropepsales; family Micropepsaceae; genus SZUA-430. Next base: position 457 of record JAEUML010000131.1, on the reverse strand, counting down.
CAGCGCGGCGTCGAAGCGTTCGAACAGGCGCATCGAGCTTTCGGCCGGCGCGAAGTTCTCCGCGCCCGGTTCCCACACGAGGCGCGAAACGAAGCGGATGAAGTGCGGCCAGCCTGAGTCCTTCGACAGCGCCTGCGCGAAGATCGGCGCGATCATCGCTTCGACGAGCTCGTTCGCAGTCGGCGCCCGCGCCTCGCGTGCGGTGCGCGCCTCGAGCGCATCGAGCGCTTCGCTGCGGGCGGCCTCGAGACCCGAGGCGCGGCGTGCAATGACGGCGCGGACCAGGTTTTCCTTCGTGCCGAAGTGATAGTTGACCGCCGCGACGTTGACTTGCGCCTGCTCGGTGATTGCGCGCACCGACGTGCCGGCGACGCCGTGTTCGGCGAGCAAGCGCTCGGCGGCATCGAGGATGCGGTCGTGGGTCGCCGTCAGGGCGGCGTCGGCGTGGGTCAATCCG
>JAEUML010000118.1 GCA_016792785.1 Alphaproteobacteria bacterium | reverse complement strand
CCTTGCGGCGTCGTGAATGCGCTCCACTTCACGCCGTCGCGAATGCGGCCCTTCACGTGGCCGTAGGTCAGGCGAAGCGTGCCGTTCGCGTCGGGATAGAGCGCCTTGCCGTTCGCCTTCGCGTACTCGCGGTAGGCGGCGATGTAGGCGCTGCGGGCGGCGTGTAGGCGGCCCTCCCGGTCCTTGCCCTTGTTCTCTTTGGCGATGTCTTCCGCGTACATCGCGACGGCGAGTTTCAGGAACGGATCGGGCGAGGCTTCGATGTCCTTCGCGGACTTGTCGAGCCAGCCCACGCGCGTGGCCGTGTCGGCGAGTTTCGTGTCGGCGTAGATGCGGTCGAGGCCGGTCTTCGCCAGGCCTGCATCCAGCGCCGGATTGCGTTCGGCATCGGGCAGCACACGGTACTGCACCAGCGCCGCTTCGAGCAGACGGCGGTCGACGCGGGCGTCGAAGCGGCGTTCGATCTGGGTCAGGCGCTCGGTTACCAGACGGCGGTCGCGGTCCTGGAAGCCGGGTTCGCGCTCGGCGTCCGGCTTCTCGCGTTCCTTGGCCCAGCGATAGAGCGTGCGTGCGGCGCCAAGCAGTTGGCCGCGGCTCAAGAGGCCGTAGCGCACGCCGTTCATGCGCGCGGTTGCGGCTTCGGCGGCGACGGCGTCGAGGGCCGCGATCGTTTGGCCCATGCGGTCCTTGCGCGCCGCATCGGCGAGTGCCCAATCGCGGAACGGCTTTTCGACGGCGTTCTTCTTGTCGACGAGCGCGATCGCTTCGGCGCCGGTGAGTTGTCCGACAAGCTTTTTCTTGAAGTTGTCGGCGCCGCGCAGTGCGTTCGCGTATTTGATCGTGGCGGCGTTGTCGCCGGCGGTGGCCGAGGTGATCTGCTCAGAGTATTCGGCGAGCAGGCGCTGCTGCAGCGGATAGAATTCTTCGTAGAAGTGTTTCGTTTCCGCCGCCGTGCGCAAGCGATCGGTCGCGCCGGGGAAGCCCGCGAGCATCACGAAGTCGCCTTCGGCCACGCCCTTCGCTGCGAGCTTCAGCCACGACTTCGGCTTGTAGGGCACGTTCTCCTTCGCGAACGGCTTCGACGATCCGTCCGGCGCGACATAGGCGCGGTAGAAGCCGAAGTCGCCGGTGTGGCGCGGCCATTGCCAGTTGTCGACCTCGCCGCCGTAGTTGCCGATGCCGCCGGCCGGGACATAGACGAGGCGCACGTCCTGGATCTCGAGCATCTGCTGCAGATAGTAGGTCGAACCGCCGTAGTAAGCGCGCACGTCGCAGCGCCGGCTCGGTTGCTTTTCGCACTCGGCAATCAGCGCCTTTTGGTTCTTCTCCAGCGCATCGAATCGGGCTTTGCCGACGGTCGCGTCCGTGACGCCCGCCATCATGGCGGCGGTCACGTCGCGCAGGTCCTCGATCACAAAGACGCGCGTGCCCGGAGCGCCGGGCAGTTCGTCGGCGAGCGTCGCGGCGACAAAGCCGTTCGTGAGCAGGTCGCGCTCGGGCTTCGAATTGTATTGGATCGAACCGTAGACGCAGTGATGGTTCGAGACGACGAGTCCTTGCGGGCTGACGAAGCTTGCCGAGCAGCCGCCGAGCGACGCGATCGCGTTCATCGGCGCGGCTTGCAGGTTCGCGAGCGCCGCCGGATCGAGCTTTGCCCCCGCCGCCTTCATTTGCGCGGCGATCTCTTCCGCCTGGCTGGGCAGCCACATGCCTTCGTCGGCGGCGGCGGTCGACGCCAGCGCGAGTGCGGACGTTGCAAGGAGAAGGGCAAGCGGTGAGCGCATGTCGGAAGTCTCGCCAGATCGGGGAAAGAAACCGGGCCAGTGCCTAGCGGACGCAGCGGCACCGCGCAATCGGGCCGCTCCGTCTGAGGGAATGCGGCCGGCCGTTGTTCGCGCGGGGGTTGTTTGGCGTCAATCGAACTTCTTGGCGACGTGGCGGAAGTAGGCGCCGGCGTCGAGGCCGGTTCCGGTGACCTGCTTCACCAATTCCTCCGTGGGCAGACGGTCGCCGACGGCGTAGATGCTCTTGTGTAGCCAGCCCCGCAACGGCGCGAAGTCGCCGTCTGCGATCTGCTCGTCGAGTTTGTGCGTCTTGGCATACGCCTCGGTCAGTTGGGCGGCGTAGAGGCTGCCCAGCGTGTAGGTCGGGAAGTAGCCGAACATGCCCGACGACCAGTGGCCGTCTTGCAGGACGCCGTCGCGGTCGTTCGTGGGCTTCACGCCGATCAACGCGAGGCTGCGTTCGTTCCAGGCGGCGGGCAGGTCGGCGACCTTCAAGTCGCCTTTGATCATTGCGACTTCGAGTTCGTATCTGAGCACGACGTGCAGGTGATACGAAAGCTCGTCGGCGGTGGCGCGGATCAGCGTGGGGCGGACGCGGCTTGCGGCTTGGTAGAGTTTTTCCGCATCGAGGCCCTGCATCAACGTGCCCAGCGTCTCGCGCAGTTTCGGGAACAGATAGGTCCAAAACGCGCGGCTGCGGCCGATGTGGTTTTCCCAAAGGCGGGCTTGGGCTTCGTGCATGCCCATCGACGGCGCCTGCGCGAGCAGCGTCGCGCGGTCTTGCGGCGCCAGCCCTTGATCGTAGAGACCGTGACCGCCTTCGTGCAGCGTCGTCAGGATCGCTTCCATCATGTCGTCGTTGTTCGGGCGGAGCGCGAGGCGCACATCGTCGAAGCCCAGCGCGGTCGTGCCGGGATGCGTCGCGCGGTCGAGGTGGCCGCGGCCGAAGTCGAAGCCGATCGCCTCCAGCACCGTACGGCACACGGTCCAGAGCTTCGCGTCCGGCACGGCGCGCGTCACCGTTTCGGGCCACGTGGCGGTCTTTCGCGCGGCGTCTTTCACCATCGGCACCAGGCGCGCGCGCAGATCGTTCAGCACTGGTTCTAGGCGCGCGCGCGTCAGGCCAGGTTCGTATTCGTCGAGCAGGATGTCGTACGGGTCGGCGTCGGGGTCGATCGCCTTCGACGTGTCGCGCGCGATGGCGACGAGGTCGGCGAGGGCGGGGGCCAGTATCTTGAAGTCGTCGGCTTCGCGCGCGTCTTCCCACGCGGCGGTCGCACGCGCGCGTGCGTTTGCGTAGGCGCGCACGAGGTCGGGCGGCAGAGCGAGGTCGCTGGCGCGCAGGTCGCGCAGGAGCTCGATTTCGCGGCGCCAGCGTTCGTCGCCGGCGCGTTCCGTTGCCACCTCTTCGATCAGGTCGCCGAGATGGTCGGAGATGAGCAGCGCGTGGCGTGCGGTCTCCAGCGTCGCCAGTTGCTCGCCACGCTCTTCACGGCCGCCGTCGGGCAGGACGGTTTCCTCGTCCCATTCGAGCGTGGCGATCGCGTTGTCGAAGTGCTGCAGCTCGGCGATCTTGGTGCGCAGCGCTTGTTCGGCGCCTTCTTCGCGGCCACCTTGCGAGCGCTTCGGCACGCGCAATTCCTGCGGTTGGTGCGCGACGAGCACGGCCGCCATGCCGCCGTGCTGGGCGACATTGACGACCTGTTTTTGGCTGACGCGGCACATGATGCCGAGGCCGTTTTCGGTCGGCGCAAAGCCCATGACGGCGTAGAACTGTTCGGCGAAGACGCGGCCGTCTTTGCCCACGACCGGGAATTCGTGGACGGGCAGGCGCGTCGCTTTTTGCACGACCCAGTTCGCTTCGGTGTCGCTGCTTGCCGCCGCCGCCTCGTTGATCAGCTTGTCCCAATCGGCTTGGGAGGTCGATGCGCCGATGGTGACGCCTTCGCCGCCATAGGAGCGGTTCGGCTTCATCACGAGTTCTTCGCGGTGCTGGCGGACGAATTCCAGCAGATCGCCCTCGATATTGTGCGGCAACGTCGTGCGGCGAGGGCCCACGATGCGCGTCCACAGCACGTGGCGGCGGAAAAGGCGGCATTCCTCGGCGCTGAAGTATTTCTCGGCGATCGCGGGGTCGGTCAGAACCTCCCAGCAGCTTTTGTGGTCGAAATCGCCGACGAGCGAGGACACGACACGGTTCTGCTTGAACAGCAGGCGCATCGCGTCCAGCGGTTTGCCCAGTTCCTCTTCGAGTTCGATCAGGTCGCGCACCTCGTAATCGCGGTAGGCGACGTCGACGCAATCGTCGCCGTAAAACACGTCGCCGTCCTTGATGCGCAGTTCGGTCGGGTCGGCGTGGGTGATCGTCAGGTTGTGGCGCGCGCCCAAGTACTGACACAAGACCGACTGTTCGTTGATGCCGTCTTCGGCGTATTTCGGTTCGACGAAGCTCAAGCGGCAGCGGTTGCGGCCGACGGCGCGGGCGTGGTCGATCAGGACTTGGATGAAAAGATCGCGCTGGTCGCGCGGCATCTCGATGCGCAAGGCGGGGTCGTGGTCGAGCAGCGTCGGCACGATGTCGCGCATGACGAGCTGCTCGGCGAGCGGGGCGTAGTTGATGCCGCCAACGCCGGACAGGTTCGCCTCCATGAAGTGCAGGGTGTCCTGCCAACCCGCGGCGGTGAAATCGCACACGGCGTCGAGGCGGCCATAGACCGTGTTGTTGCGGTTGTGCGCCTCCGTCCAGGTGTCGCGCAGCCAGCCTTCTTCGCCCGGCGTGATCGCGATGACTTTCTTGACGACCGGATCGTTGAGGTAAAGCGAAGGCAGGCGCTTCAGCGCGTCGGTCAGGCGTTGGCAGACGTGCTGCACGTAGTTCAGCTGCTCGTTCATCGCGAGCAGCGGGCGCAGCATCACGGGGATCGGTTCGAATGCGCCGTCGCGTTCGTAGGTCAACTCGTTCTTCTGCGCATCGGCGCGCAGGCGCTGACCGATTTGGGCGAACGTCAAGTCGTTGATGTGGCTGGCCGCCTTTCGCACGCGGCTGTCGAGTGCGGCGCCTGCGAGGCCCAGTGTTTCATTCGGACTCAAGATAGTCGTCATACGGACCTGCCCCAGTTCGCCTGCCCCCTGAATCAGGGCGGTGCGTTGGCTATGGCCTTAGCACGGCAGGCCGCGCCAATTCGACCCGTCGCGCGACTCGGCGGCGCTGATAGGCTCTCCCTCGGATAGAGGGAGGTTCGGACTGTGGGTCGTATATTGGGATTGGCGTTTGTCGCGCTTTTGATCACGTTCGGGGTGTGGCTCTACTATTTCTTGCAAGCGGCGGGCGTGTTTCAGGACATCAAGCCGCGAGCGTTGGAGGCGTGCCGGACGGTCAGCGGCGTCGTTGGCGTCGAGGATTTGGCAATCGATACCGAACTTGGGGTCGCCTATCTCGCGGGTTACGATCGGCGGGCGGGAGCGAGAGGCACGGTGCGCGGCGCGGTTTGGGTCTATGACCTCAATGCACCGGATGCGGCGCCGATTGATATGACGGCGTCGGCGCTCCCGGACGGCTTCGCGCCGCATGGGATCAGTCTCTATCGTGGCGCCGACGGAAAGCGCACGCTCTTTGTCATCAACCACGCCGGCGGCAAGCATTCGATCGAGTTGTTCGATGTGGCGGGCGCGACGCTGACCCACCGGCGCACGGTGACCGGGGCGGCGCTGGTGGCGCCGAACGATCTCGTCGGCGTCGGGGCGGATGCGTTCTACGTTTCGAACGACCACGGCAATCCCACGGGTTGGATGCGGACGGCGGAGGATTATCTCAGGCTCAAGCTTTCGACCGTGCAGTATTTCGACGGCAACGCGTTTTCGACGGCGCTCGAGAACATCGGTGGGGCGAACGGGATCAACGTGTCGGCGGACGGGCGATCGCTCTATCTCTCGGCGGCATCGGAGTTGACGGTCTATGTCTATGACCGCGACCCGGCCACGGCGGCGTTGAAGCAGCGGGCGGCAGTCGCGGTACCGGGCTTTGCCGACAACATCGACGTACTCGCGAACGGCGATCTGTTGCTCGGCGTGCACACGAAGATATTCGATCTGCTGGCGCATGTGGGCGATGCCGCGAAGCGGTCTCCGAGCCACATTCTGCATCTGCGCGCCGACGGCAAAGGCAGCTTTGCTCCTGAGACGATCTACTACAACGACGGGGCGGAGCTTTCCGGCGCGAGCGTCGCGGCGGCCTCGGGCAAGCGGCTGCTGATTGGGCCGATCTTCGAGGCGAAGGTCCTTGACTGCACATGGGCGTCGGCACCCTGACGTGAAAGCGCGGGCGGTCAAGATTGCGTTGGAAGGGCGCTCGGTATCCGCCCTTCTGATCGCGCCGCCGTCGGTGAGCGCTTGCTACGTGTTCGCGCATGGGGCGGGTGCGGGGATGACGCATCCGTTCATGGAGGCGGTGGCGCAAGAGTTGGCAGCGCGCCAAATCGCGACGCTGCGCTATCAGTTTCCTTACATGGAAGAGGGATCGAAGCGGCCCGATGTGCCGAAGGTTGCGCATGCGGCGGTGCGCGCTGCTGTCGCGAAGGCGGCTGAGGTGCTTCCGGGCGTCACGTTCATTGCGGGCGGCAAGTCGTTCGGCGGGCGTATGACGTCGCAGGCGCAGGCTTTGTCGCCGTTGCCCGGCGTTGTGGGTTTGGCGTTCCTCGGGTTCCCGCTGCATGCGGCGGGCGCGCCGTCGGATGAGCGGGCGGCGCATCTCTTCGATGTGCGCGTTCCGATGTTGTTCGTGCAGGGGACGCGCGATGGGCTGGCCGAGATGTCGCTGATGAAGCCGCTCGTGAAGAAGCTCGGGGTGCGGGCCGTGCTGCACGAGGTTGCGGATGCGGATCATTCGTTTCATGTCCCCGCGAAGAGCGGGCGCACGGATGCGGATGTTCGGGCAGGGTTCTTGGACGCTTTTGTGGGCTGGATTCGTACGATCAACAAGCGGTGAGCGTGGTTGAAATCGGGGGCTGGGTCCTGTCCACTCGGGACCAAATTCGGGGGATTCATCTGATGCGCAAATTTGCGTTGGCGCTGGGGTTGGCGCTGCTGTCGTTCGTGCCGTCGTCGTCGGCCGAGGACGCGAAGGTCAGCGTGCCAGCGCTGCAATACACGACGCGCACGCTTCCCAACGGGCTCAAGGTCTATGCGCTGCAGGACCGGTCGACGCCCAACGTCACGGTGCAGGTTTGGTACGAGGTCGGCTCGAAGCATGATCCGGAGGGGCGGTCTGGGTTCGCGCATCTCTTCGAGCACATCCTGTCGCGCAAGACGCGCAACATGCCGCTCAACATGGTCAACCAGCTGACCGAAGACGTTGGCGGCGTGCGCAACGCATCGACCGGCGACGACCGCACGAACTATTTCGAGATCGTGCCGGCGGCCTATCTCGAGACGATGCTGTGGACGCATGCGGAGCGCATGGCGCGGCCCGTTGTCGACGCCCAGGTGTTCGAGACCGAGCGCGGCGTGGTGAAGGAGGAGTTGCGCCAGCGCTATCTCGCGCCGCCCTATGGCCGCTTCTTCGGCTTCATGATGGCAGAGCAGTGCTACGACCTGCTGCCGAACCGGCGGCCCGGGATCGGCAACATCGACGAGTTGAATGCGGCCACGTTGGACGACGCGCGTTCGTTCCATGAGGCGTTCTATGGGCCTGACACCGCGACGCTGATCGTTTCCGGGAACTTCGATCCGGCGCGCCTGGATGCATTGATCGACAAATATTTTGCAGCGATCCCGAAACGTGAGAATCCGTCGTCGCTTGCGATCAACGCGAAGGAGAAGCCGCGCAAAGGTGCGCGCCAGTCGGTGATGTATGCGCCGAACGTGCCGCTGCCCGGCGTCGCCAGCGTGTGGCCGTTGCCATCGCTGAAGCATGCGGATGCGCCGGCGTTGATGGTGCTTGAGGCGATCGTGGCGCGGGGGGAGTCGTCGCGGCTGCAGCGTTCGTTGGTCAATACAGAGATAGCGACACAGGCAGGGTCGTATTTCGAACAACAGGAAGACGGCGGGTGTCTGGCCACCTATGCGCTTCTCGCCGGCGGCAAGACGGTTGAGGAGGCGGAGAGCGCGATCCGGGCTGAGGTTCTGCGGCTGCGCGATCAGGGTGCCACCGCCGACGAACTCGCCGAGGCCAAGATCGAGCTTCTGTCGCAAGACCTGCAGCAGCGCGAGACATTCGCGGGGCGGGCGTTTCTGCTCGGCGAGGCGGTCGTGTCGACGGGCGATCCGCAGTGGCCGGACAAGCTGCTCGGCGCGATTCAGAACGTGTCGCTGGCCGATGTGCAGCGTGTGGCGCGTACGTATCTGAACGACAAGGCGCGCGTCGATGTGCGCTATCTGGACGAGTCGAAGCGGCCGCAAGGGGAGGCCGACAATTGGCGTAACCCGGTGGCGATGCCGAAGTTTGCACCTCTGCCGAACGCCAAGGCGACGCCGAACGAGCTGGCTGCGGAAGCTGATCGTCAGCCGCCGCCGGCACCTTCCGCGGAGGTGCCGGTCACGCCGCCCGCGCTTTCGGAGCAAACGCTGGCGAATGGCATGAAGGTGATCGCGGCGAAGACCAGCGATGTGCCGTTCGCCTCGCTCACGCTTGTTGTTGGCGGTGGCGCGTCGGCGGATCCGGCCGACAAGGCGGGGCTTGCGGGTTTGACTGCGGAAGTGATGGTCAAGGGCACGGCGACGCGTACCGCCGATCAGATCGCGGTGGGGATTGAGTCGCTGGGAGGGTCACTGTCGCCGCAGGCGGGAGCCGACGGCGCGTCGCTGAACGTGGTTGCGCCGCTGGCGACGCTGGACGGGGCGGCGGCGTTGCTGGCCGACGTCGCGCGCAACGCGTCGTTTCCCACGGACGAGTTCGAGCGCGAGCGCAAGCGGGCGCTCGACGGTTGGGCGGTGACGCTGAAGAATCCCGGCGCGCTTGCGGCGCTCGCCTCGCAGCGCGCGATGTACGGTGCGGCGCCCTACGGCGCGCCGGCAGGTGGCGTCGACACGTCGCTGAAGCGGCTGTCGCGTGACGATCTGGTGCGGGCGCATCAGGCGTATTGGCGTCCGGAGAACGCAACGCTGGTCGTGACCGGCGGCATCGATCAGGCGCAAGCCTTTGTTCTTGCGCAGCGCGTGTTCGGCGATTGGCAGGCGAAGGGCGATGGCGGGGCGCTGCCCATCGGGCGCGCCGGCAAGAATGCAGAACCCGTGCGCACAATCGTGGTCGATCTTCCGGGTGCGGGGCAGGCGGCGGTCGTGGCCTCCGTTCGGGCGTTGAAGCGCGGCGATCCCGACTACTACGCGCTTTCCGCGGCGAACGCTGTGCTGGGGGCGGGCAGCAACGGGCGGCTCTTCCAGGAGATCCGGGTGAAGCGGGCGCTTAGCTATGGTTCCTACTCGAACCTGCCGCAGCGGTTGGACGCCGCCGTCATCTCCGCCTCGGCGCAGACGAAGAACGAGTCGGCGGCGGAGGTCGCGAAAGTGATCCTCGCCGAACTCGACCGCTTGAAGAACGAACCGCTCGACGAGGTTGCCGTGGCCAAACGCAAGACGTTCCTGACCGGCGGCTTCAACCGGCAGGTTCAGACGGCCGGCGGCCTTGGCGGGGCCATCGCCGGTTTCGTCCTGCAGGGTATGCCCGCGAACGAGGCGGTGGCATTCAACGGCAAGCTCGCGGCGGTGACGGCCTCTGCCGCATCGGCAGCCGCGAAGCGTTACGTAGGCGCCGACAAGGCGACGCTCGTCATCGTGGGCGATGCGGCCAAGTTCCTCGAGGCGCTGAAAGCGGTGCGGAAGAACGTCGAGGTGATCCCGATCGATGCGCTCGATCTCGAACAGCCGTCGTTAAGAAAGGCGAAATAGGGCGGGATTTTCACGACGCCTGTGACCTCCACCCTGGTTGAGGGCGGGGGCTTCCGTGGCATGGTGGCGGCGGTTCACAGGATTCGCGCACGCCCCCATGTTTCGTTCGCTGCTCTCGGTCGGCGGGTTCACGCTGCTCAGCCGGCTCACCGGCTTCGTGCGCGACATCGTCATGGCGTCGATCCTCGGACGCGGACTTTTGTCGGACGCGTTCATGGTCGCGTTCCGGCTGCCCAATCACTTCCGCACAATCTTCGCCGAGGGCGCCTACAACGCAGCGTTCGTGCCGCTCTATTCCAGCCTGAAGGGCGAGGACGCACGGGCATTCGCGCGCAACATGATGGGCTGGCAGATCGCCATCCAGCTCGTGCTGCTCGTCACGGCGTTGATTGCGATGCCTTGGGTTGTCGCGGCACTTGCGCCTGGGTTCACGGAGCGTCCCGAGCAGATGGCGCTCGCTGTCGAGCTCACGCGCATCACGTTTGCCTATCTGTTCTGCGTTGCGATCGTCACGCATTTGGGCGGGATGCTGAACGCGGAGAAGAGATTCTGGGCGGCAGCGGCGGCGCCCGTGCTGCTGAACATCGCGATGGCGGTTTCGCTTCTCGTCGCCTTCATCTACCCCACGGCCGCGCATGCGGCGGCGTGGGGCGTGTTCGCGGGCGGCATTGCGGAGCTCGTCCTGCTCGTGCTCGCCGCGCGCGCGGTCAAGCTTGCAGTCATGCCGGCTTGGCCGAAGCTCAGCGATGACGTGCGTCAGTTCGCGGTGCGTTTCGGACCAGCGGCGCTGGGGGCGGCGGGCGTGCAGATCGCGCTCTTCGCCGACACGATCATTGCAAGTTTCCTGGCGGTCGGCGAGTTGACGTCGCTTTACTACGCGGACCGGGTGAACCAGCTGCCGATGGGTGTCGTGGGCGTGGCGCTCGGCACCGTGCTGCTGCCCGAGCTTTCGCGCGCGGTGTCGGCCGGCGATGAAGCGAAGGCGGCGCGCTCGTTCAACCGGGCGACGGAGATCGGGCTGCTGCTGACGTTGCCTTGCGTTGCGATGTTCTTGGCCGCGCCGGATGCGATCATGAAGGGCCTGTTCGCGCGCGGGGCGTTCGACGTCGCGGCGGCGGAGGCGGCGGGCGCGGTGCTGATGGCCTATGCAGGCGGGTTGCCGGCGTTCGTCTTGCTGCGCACGGTGACGCCGTTGTTCCACTCGCGCGGCGACACGCAAACGCCGGTGATCGCGACCGTGATATCGATCGT
>JAEUML010000106.1 GCA_016792785.1 Alphaproteobacteria bacterium | reverse complement strand
GCGCTTACCTCGAGCGTAAGCATCCGACGCCGGCACTCTATCCCGCGCAACCCTTCGCCTATGGCCGCACGCTTTGGATCGAGGAATACGCCGACAGCGATTTCATCGCCACGATCGGCGGCGGCATGTTCCGCGCGGTCGTCATCGCCTTGCTGATGAAGAAGGAACCCGACCGCGCGCTCGCCGACGACACGTGGGCGAACAAGGCGCCGCGCTTTCTCGAATACTTCGAAAGGGAACTCGCCGGCCGCGGGCACTTTGTCGGGGACACGTTCACGATCGCCGATATCGCCGTCGCTTCGCCGTTCGTCAACGCGGCGCATGCGGGTTATGCGCCCGATCTGGCGAAGTACCCGAACCTGGCGCGCTTCCTGAAAGCGACCCACGCGCGGCCGAGCTTTGCGGCCCTTATCGCCGAGGAGCGCAAGATGTTGTCGCGGCTTGGAATTCCCTACGCGGGCTAGCGCGTCCGCCCTCCCTGCACCCTTGACGAACCGGTGCCGAACGGCCACGTCTCACCGCCGTTCGTCCTGTGGTTCGTGGGGGATTCCCGTGCGCAAGCTTGCTCTCGCCGTCGTCTCGGCGCTTGCCGTTTCCATCGTAGGTATCGCCGTGGCGAAAGATGACGCCGATCCGTTTCAGTGGCTGGAAGAGGTCGAGGGCGAAAAACCGCTCGCCTGGGTACGCGCGCAGAACGACCGCTCGCTGAAAATCCTCCAAGCCGATGCGCGCTACGATGACCTTCACGCCAAGGCGCTGACGATCCTCGAAGCAAAGGACCGCATTCCGCAGCCCGCGTTCCGCGCCGGCGCGATCTACAATTTCTGGCAGGACGACGTGAACGTGCGCGGACTCCTGCGGCGCACGACGCTCAGCGACTATCCGAATGCAGAACCCAAGTGGGAGACGGTGCTCGACGTCGATGCGCTGGCCAAGGCTGAGAACGCAAACTGGGTCTATAAGGGCGCGAACTGCCTCGAGCCTCAGGAGACACGCTGCGTCGTTCAGCTTTCCGACGGCGGCAAAGACGCGGTCGAAATCCGCGAGTTCGACAACAAGACGAAGTCGTTCGTCGACGGCGGGTTTCGTCTGCCCGGCGGCAAACAGTGGATCGAATGGCTCGACGCGGACACGATGTATGTCGGCCGCGAGTGGGGCCCCGACACGATGACGGAGTCTGGTTATCCCTTCATCGTCAAACTCTTGAAGCGCGGCACGAAGCCGGAAGAGGCGGTCGAAGTCTTCCGCGGCCAGAAGACCGACGTATCGGCGTTCGCTCAAGTTTACCGCGATCCCGACGGGAAAGCGCAGGCCGTGACCTTCACGCGCTATCCGTCGTTCTTCGAAACCGAATACCATCTGTCGACGGACAAAGGCCCCGTGCGTCTGCCGTTCCCGCTGAAGTCGACGGTGCAAACCTACGTCGCAGGTCAGCTTGTGCTGACGCTCGAAGAGGATTGGACCTGGAACGGAGCGGCAATGTCCAAAGGCACGCTGCTCTCCTTCGCACTCGCCGACCTCAAACGCGACATGGCGAGCGCCAGGGCGACCGTGATCTTCACGCCCGGCCCGCGCGAGTCGATCGAACAGGTCGCAAGCACGCGCAACCGCCTGCTCGTCGCCGTCTATGAGAACGTGAAAGGCGCGCTCTACTCCTATGCCTTCGCGAACGGCACCTGGTCACGCACGAAGATCGACTTGCCGGCGAACGCGTCCATCGGCGTCGTCACGACGCGCAACGACGACGACAAGGTCTTCGCGAACGTCGCGGGCTTCTTGGAGCCGGACGGACTGTACGCCGGTGACGCCGCCGGCGGCGCCTTCAAGAAGGTGAAATCTCTGCCGCCGCGCTTCGACGCTTCAGGCATGCAGGTGCAACAATTCGAGGCGACGTCGAAGGACGGCACGAAGGTTCCCTACTTCGTGGTGCACAAAAAGGACATCAAGCTCGACGGCACAAACCCGACGCTGCTCTACGCGTACGGCGGCTTCCAGGTCTCAATGACGCCGAGCTATTCGGCGACCGTCGGTAAGCTGTGGGTCGAACGCGGCGGCGTCTATGTGCTGGCGAACATCCGCGGCGGCGGCGAGTTTGGCCCCGCGTGGCACCAAGCGGGCCTCAAGACGAAGCGCCAAGTCATCTACGACGACTTCACCGCCGTCGCCGAAGATCTCATCGCGCGCAAGATCACGACGACCCGCCGCCTCGGCATCCAAGGCGGCTCGAACGGTGGCCTGTTGATGGGCGTCGCCATGACCCAGCGCCCCGACCTTTGGAACGCCGTGGTCATTCAAGTGCCGCTGCTCGACATGCTGCGCTATGACAAGCTCTTAGCGGGCGCTTCATGGGTCGGCGAGTACGGCGACCCCGACAACGCCGAAGAGGCGGCCTTCCTGCGCAAGATCTCGCCGTACCACAATCTGAAAGCCGGCGTGAAATACCCGGAACCGTTCTTCGTGACCTCGACAAAGGACGACCGTGTCCACCCCGGCCATGCCCGCAAGATGGCCGCGAAGATGCAACAAATGAAGCTGCCGTTCCTCTACTACGAGAACATCGACGGCGGCCATTCCGCAGCCGCGAACCAACGCGAACGCGCCAAACGCGTGGCGCTGGAGTTCACCTACCTGACGCGGAAGCTGATGGATTAACGACGCCGTGCGCGGGCATGGAGTAGGCACGCGCATTGCTGTAGAATGCGCGAGTCTATTGGACGCGAGCAAATGAGCGACGATTCTCGGATTGTGGCCGACCCCAAAGTTCTCGTTGGAAAGCCGGTTGTCCGCGGAACACGGCTTTCCGTGGAGTTCATTATCGGGCTTCTCGCGGATGGGTGGAGCCGCAAGGAGATTCTCGACGAGTATCCGAGCCTGACGGACGACGACATCACCGCGTGCTTGAATTATGCGCGTGATGTGTTGAGTTCCGAGCGAGTGTTCGCGGCCGAATAGGCATGCGCTTCCTCGCCGATCAGAATTTCCCGCGTCGAGCTGTCTCGGCACTGCGCGCTATCGGCCACGACGTTGCGTGGATCGAGGAAGACTCTCCTGGTGCTTCCGATGAAGCGACCTTGGCACGTGCCGAGGCGGAGGGGCGTGTTCTTCTCACCTTCGACAAGGACTTCGGCGAACTTGCGTTCCAAGTCGGGCTACCGGCGACGAGCGGCGTTGTGCTTTTCCGGTTGCCATTGCGGCGCACGCGGCAGGGAAGTGCATGGTTGGCGGCCATGATCAACGCCCGGGACGACTGGTCGGGCCGCTTTTCCGTGGTAGAACCCGAACGGATTCGAACGCGCGATCTGCCGGGGACCTAAAGCGGCGCTGCATGCTCAGCACTCTCGAACTCAAACGCACGCCGTTCCACGAGCGCACGTCGCGCTTGAGCGTGACGCAGAACTGGCGCCGTTGGGCGGGCCACATTGTGCTCGGCTCGTACGAGCTGTCGCTCGAGCACGAATACTGGGCCATCCGCGACGGCGCGGCGTTGATCGACGTCTCGCCGCTGATGAAATACATGATCGAAGGGCCGGACGCCGCGCGCCTGCTGCACAAGGTCACGACCCGGGACATTCTGAAAATGCCGGTCGGCCAAGTCTACTACACCGGTTGGTGTGACGATGAAGGCAAGCTGCTCGACGACGGCACGGTCGCGCGGATGGACGAGCAGCGCTTCCGCATGACCTCGGCCGAGCCGTCGCTGCGTTGGCTCGCAATGAACGCCGTCGGCCTGGACGTGAAGGTCACCGAAGTCACCGACCGGATGGCGGCGCTAAGCCTGCAGGGACCAAAGTCGCGCGCGGTGCTGAACCGCTGCTGCGCCGAACCGCTCGACAAGCTCAAGTACTTCCGCCTGACGAACACGAGCATCGGCAACATTCCCGTCAGCGTCTCGCGCACGGGCTACACCGGCGATCTCGGCTTCGAAATCTGGATGGACGCCGAACAAGCATTGCCGGTGTGGGATCGCCTGATGGCGGCGGGCGGCGACTACGGCATCACGCCCTGCGGCATTCTCGCGATGGACATGGCGCGCGTGGAGGCCGGTCTCTTCATGCTCGACGTCGACTACACCGCCGCGACGCACGCCTGGATCGACGGTCAAAAATCGTCGCCGCTCGAAATGGGTTTGGATTGGGCGGTGAACCTCGACAAGAAAGGCTACTTCGTCGGCCGTCGCGCGCTCGAGCGCGAAAAGCGCGAGGGCTCGGCCTGGAAACTGATGGGCCTTGAGATTGCGTGGGAAGGCCTCGAACGCCTCTACGCCGACGTCGGTCTGCCACCGCAGATTCCAGCGATGGCCGTGCGGGGAAGCCTGCCGGTCATGCACGAAGGCAAACAAGTCGGCTACGCCTCGACCAGCACGTGGTCACCGGTCCTGAAGAAGTACATCGCCCTCGCACACCTGCAGCGCCCGCACTACGAACCCGGAACCTCGCTCACCATGGAAGTCACGGTCGAACACCACCGCCGCCAAGCGCCCGCCAAGGTGGTGAAGCTCCCGTTCTACGAACCCGCGTGGAAGAAGAAGTGATGACACTCTCTCACCGTCATGGCCGGGCAAGCGCAGCGCGACCCGGCCACCCAGGGCCACACGCTCCTGCAGCGACATTGCGTGGCCGGGTCAAGCCCGGCCATGACGGCTTCTAGATGTCCGCGAACCACTACGACGCCATCATCATCGGTGCGGGCCACAATGGCCTGATCGCTGGCGCGTATCTCGCGCGCGCTGGCAAGAAAGTGGTGATCCTCGAACGGCGCCCGATCGTCGGCGGCGCAGCGGTGACGGAAGAGATCTTCCCCGGCTACCGCTTCACCGAATTCTCTTATGTGGTGAGCCTTCTCCGCCCCGAAATCATCCGCGACCTGGAACTTCCGCGCCACGGCCTGAAGATTCTGCCGTTGCCCAGCACCGTCACGCCGATGGACAACGGCGATTACCTCGCGAGCTGGAGCGATCACGAC
This sequence comes from Alphaproteobacteria bacterium, assembly GCA_016792785.1. Taxonomy (GTDB): domain Bacteria; phylum Pseudomonadota; class Alphaproteobacteria; order Micropepsales; family Micropepsaceae; genus SZUA-430. The sequence continues at coordinate 7,001 of JAEUML010000106.1, read as the reverse complement.
CAAACGCGCCGCGAGATCTATCGCCACGCGCCGCGTGACGCGGAAGCTGCCGACGAATACAGCCGCGTCATGGCGCGCGCCGCGAAGGCGATCAAGCCGGTGCTCAGCCTCGTGCCGCCCGATCCCTCGTCGATGTCCGTGCGCGATATGCTGGGGCTGCTCAAGCTCGGCAAGTACGCGAAGAGCCTGAGCGAGAAGGAACTCTACCGGATCGCGAAACTCGTCACGCAATCCTCGGCCGATCTCTTGAACGAATGGTTCGAGTTCGACCCGCTGAAGGGCACGAAGTCGGCGTCGGGCATCATCGGCACGTTCTTAGGCCCCCATTCGCCCGGCACCGCCTACGTGCTGCTTCATCACTACATGGGCGAGATCGACGGTGCCTTCCGCGCCTGGGGCTTTGCGAAGAACGGCACCGGCGGCGTGACGGCGGCGATTGCCGCGTCCGCCCGCGCGATCGGCGCCGAAATCCGCACCAACGCAGCTGTGAAGCAAGTCATCGTCAAAGGCGGCCGCGCTGCGGGCGTGGCACTTGAGAACGGCGACGAACTGCACGCCAAGGTCGTTATGTCCGCCGCCGATCCGAAGCGCAGCTTCCTGCAATTCGTCGAAAGCAAACACTTCCCCGACGAGTTCACGCAGCAAATCAAGAACTTCCGCGTCCGGGGCTCCTCCGGCAAGGTCAATATCGCGCTCAGCGAATTGCCGCAATTCACCTGCCTGCCAGGCGAAAGCCCGCTGCACCGCGGCGCGATCTCGATCAGCCCATCGATCGACTACATCGAACGCGCCTACGACGAAGCAAAGTACGGCCAGTTCTCCAAGCAACCCTACATCGACATGATCATCCCCTCGATGATCGACCGCGACATGGCCCCGCCCGGCCACCACGTCATGTCGTGCTTCGTGCAATACGCGCCCTACGACATCGACGGTGGCTGGGACGACGCGAAGCGCGACGCGTTCGGCGAAACCGTCATCTCGACGATCGAACGCTACGCGCCGAACATCCGCCGCGCCATCGTGGGCAAGCAGGTGATCACGCCCAAGGACATCGAGCGCATTGCCGGCATCACCGGCGGCAACATCTTCCACGGCGAACTCTTGCTGCATCAGCTGTTCTTCTTGAGACCAGCGCCGCAATGGGCCGACTTCCGCACGCCGCTGCCCGGCTACTACTTCGGCGCATCTGGCGCCCATCCCGGCGGCGGCGTCATGGGCGCGGCGGGCAAACTGGCGGCGCACGAAGTGCTGAAGGATTGGCGCTGATGGCAAACCACGACGTCATCGTCATCGGCGCAGGGTTGAACGGTCTCGTCGCCGCGAACTATCTGGCGAAGGCCGGCAAACGCGCCCTCGTGCTCGAGCGCCGCGCAATACCCGGCGGCCAAGCGGTGACCGAGTCCGTCGGCGGCGGATTCCAAGTCAACGCACTTCACGCGGGCGGACAATTGCGCCCGGACATCGTGAGCGATCTGGAACTTGAACGGCACGGCTTGCCCACCTCGGTTAGCGAACCGCTAGTTTCGATTCTGCCCGACGGACGCCAGCTTCGCCTAGCCGCGGATTCCGACGAGCAAACGCTGGCCTCCATCGGCACGCTCTCAAAGCGCGACGCAGAACAGTGGCCAGCCTTCGTCGCATTCATGAACGAAGCGGCGGCGTTCCTTGACGCCGCCTATCGCACGCCGATGCCGCGCCTGCCGAACGTGTCGCTTAAGGAAGGATGGCCGCTCGCGCAGCTCGCGCTGAAGCTCCGCCGCCTCGGCCCGAAGGATATGTTCCGTGTGATCCGCGCGATGCCCATGTCGGCGCTGGAGCTCACCGAGGAATGGTTCGAATCCGACGCCCTGCGCGCCGCCGTCGGCGCCGTCGCGATCCACGGGGCAACGCTGGGCCCTATGTCGGCGGGCAGCGGCTACACGCTGATGCACAATTGGCTGAATCGCGGCGGCCCTGGCCATCGGCGCGTCGAAGGCGGCGTCGGTCGCATCGCCGACGCACTGGTCGCAGCGCTGAAGTCGCGTGGCGGCGAGGTGCGCCTTTCCGCAGACGTGAAGACCGTCCTCGTCGAAAACCAAAGCGTGCTTGGCGTACGCTTGAAGAGCGGCGAGGAAATCGCGGCGACCACCGTCGTCTCTGCTGCCGATCCGCGCCATTCGCTGATTGGCCTCGTCGGCGCCGTCGAACTGCCGCCGGAGTTCGTCTGGGCGACGCAATCGATCAAGATGCGTGGTGCGGTCGCAAAGGTGCACTTGTTGACCGACGGCAATCACGGCTTGCCGAAAGGCACGCTCGTCATCGCGCCATCCATCCGCTACGCGGAGCGCGCCTACGACGCCGCGAAATACGGTGAAATGTCGAAGGAACCGTACCTCGAAATCACGACCGCAGGCAGCGTCGTGTCGCTGCATGTCCAGTTTGCGCCCTACGCATTGCGCCAAGGCAACTGGGAACAACTGCGCCCCGTTCTCGAACGCACCGCCGTCGACATCGCCGCGCGCGCGTTTCCGCAGCTGAAATCGTCGATCCGCCAAACGAAATCGCTCACGCCGCTCGACCTGGAAAGAACCTACGGCCTGACCGAAGGCGACCTGAACCACGGCCAGCTGATCCTGGACCAGATGTTCTTCATGCGCCCGATCCCCGGCTGGTCGAACCACAAGACGCCGATCGACGGCTACTACCTCTGCGGCAGCGGCATCCACGGCGGGGGAGGCATAAGCGGCGCCGCCGGCCGCAACGCCGCGAGCGCGATCCTAAAGGCGAAGTAGCTAGGACAACGCTTTGCGTAGCGCTTCCGGATAGAGCTTGTGCTCCGCCTCGAGAATGCGCGCACTCAGCGTTTCTTCCGTATCGCCGTCGAGGACAGGCACTTCCGTCTGCGCGATCGTCGGTCCCGCATCGAGTTCAGGCACGACATAGTGCACTGTGCAGCCGCTGACCTTCACGCCCGCCTCCAACGCCTGGGCTTGCGGCTTTAGCCCGCGAAACGCCGGCAACAGGGAAGGGTGCATGTTGACGATGCGCCCCTCCCACTTGCGCACGAAGCCCGCGCTGAGAATGCGCATGAACCCGGCGAGGCAAACGAACTCCACATTCGCCCGCGTCAGAACGTGGTGCAGTTCCGCGTCAAAGGCCTCGCGATCCCGGTTCTCGCGCCGGTATCGCACCTGGTCGACCAACTCGGTCGCAATGCCAAGCGCGCGCGCGACCCCAAGCCCGTCCGCATCCATCCGGCTCGACACGACGAGCACGATCTCGGCCGGATAGTCCGGCGCGCGCGCTGCCTCGATCAGCGCCCGCATATTGCTGCCGCGCCCGGAGATCAGGATGGCGACGCGCTTTTTCACGTCAGTCTGGGAGCGCGGGCGTCCCGCCCGCTTTTCCTGAACGTAGGCGAGCGGAGCGCCACCGGGTATTCCGCAAGAGCGGGCGGGACGCCCGCGCTCCCAGACTGGCGCGATGCCTGAGTCATAGAGCAAGCCGTCCCTTGTACCGCACCGTCGGCTCACCCTTACCTTTGACCAGCCGCCCAAGCCGCGACACGCGCTCGCCGGCGTCCGTCAGCACACGCGAGGCCTCATCCGCGCGCGCTTCGGGCACGACCACGATCATGCCGATGCCGCAATTGAACGTGCGCAGCATCTCGCGCTCCTCGACGCCGCCCGTGCGGGCGAGCCATTGGAAGACGGGCAGGGGCGCAAAGCTCCCCAAATCGATTTCGATGTTGAGATCGTCCGGCACGACGCGCGGAACGTTCTCGGTCAATCCGCCGCCGGTGATGTGCGCGAAGCCTTTGACCTCGCTGCCGCGGATCGCGGCCAGCGCACTCTTCACATAAATGCGCGTCGGCGCGAGCAGCGCGCGCCCCAGCGTTTCGCCCTTCGCGAACGGCGCGGACGAGTCATACGACAACCCGCTCTCCGCAACGATCCGCCGCACCAGCGAAAACCCGTTCGAGTGCACGCCCGACGACGCGAGGCCCAGCACCACATCGCCCTCGGCCATGTCGCGGCGCGGCAGAACCTGATCGCGCTCAACCGCGCCGATCGCAAATCCTGCAAGATCGTAGTCGCCGCGCGCATACATGCCGGGCATCTCGGCTGTCTCACCGCCCACGAGCGCGCAGCCCGCCTGCCGGCAGCCTTCGGCGACGCCCTTCACGACCTCGGTCCCGATCGCAACGTCGAGCCTGCCGGTCGCGAAGTAATCAAGGAACAGCAGCGGCTCGGCCCCTTGCACGACGATGTCGTTCACCGACATCGCGACGAGATCGATCCCGACGGTGTCGTGGATGCCGGACTCGATCGCCACCTTGAGCTTCGTACCAACGCCGTCGGTGCCCGCGACCAGCAGCGGATCATTGAATCCTGCCGCCTTCAAATCGAACAACCCACCGAAACCGCCAAGCGCCGCATCCGCCCCCGGCCGCGCCGTCGACTTCGCGAGCGGCTTGATCGCCTCGACCAATGCCTCGCCCGCATCGATATCGACCCCGGCTTGGGCGTAGGTCAGGCCGTTTTTGCGCGTGGTCATGGGACTCCGACGGATTGCCAAAGGCGCGCGCGTTAAAGCAGAACTGCGCAGGAACTCCAAGGCAAGAGGGTGACGCATGAACGCTGACGCCATCCTGGCCGCCCATCGATTTGGCCTAGGCGCCGGCAGGCGCGATCTCGAGGCCATGCGCGGCGATCCGCGCGGCTGGCTGAAGTCTCAGTGCCAAAGCGTGGAGCCGGTCACGCGCCCCTTCGCCGGCCAGAAATCCACAGGCGAAGTGATCCGTGCGCTGCCGGAATACCGCCAGGCCGCCAAGGCATCTCCGGACGATCAGATCAAGCTTCAGCAGATGGGGCGGGAACTCTTCATCAACGAGATGCGCCCCTGGATGAAGAACGCGTTCGAGAACCCGGCGCCGTTCCTGGAGCGTCTCGTGTGGTTCTGGTCGAACCACTTCACGATCTCGGTCCTGAAGCAGCGCATGATTTTCGTCGCCGGCGGTTACGAGCGCGAGGCGATCCGCCCGAACGTGCTCGGTAGGTTCGAAGACTTGCTCATCGCAACCGTCCGGCATCCCGCGATGCTGCTTTATCTCGACAACGCATTTTCGATCGGGCCGGACTCACCCGCGGGGCGCTTCACGGGGCGCGGCCTGAACGAGAACCACGCCCGTGAGATTTTGGAATTGCACACGCTGGGCGTCAACGGCGGCTACACCCAGACCGACGTGATCGAACTCGCGCGCGTACTCACCGGTTGGAGTGTCGACCGGCAAGGTACCGACAACGACAACGGCTTCAAGTTCTTCCCGAACCGCCATCAACCGGGCACGAAGACGCTGCTCGGCAAGACCTACGCGGAAGCTGGTGAGGCAGAAGGTCGTCAGGCGCTCATCGAGCTTGCGCGCCACCCTTCGACCGCGCGGCACATCGCAACCAAGCTCGCGCGTCATTTCATCGCCGATGAACCGCCGCCCCAAGCGGTCGCGCGGCTTGAACGCGTTTTCCGCGATACGGGCGGCGATCTGAAGGCGATGGCGATCGCGATTGTCGACGAACCGGCCGCTTGGCAGCCATCGCTCACGAAGATGCGCACGCCGATCGAATTTGTGGTCGCGGCCGCGCGCCTCCTCGGCGGCGGGCAACAGACGTTGGGCGATCAGCAGTTCAAGGGCCTCGCGGACTCGCTTCGCATCATGGGCCAGGTGCCGTTCACGGCGCAGTCGCCAAAGGGTTGGCCCGACGTTGCCTCTGCATGGGCGGGACCGGCCGCGATCATGGAGCGCGCGCAATGGGCGCATGCGCTCGCCGAACGCATCGCGGCGAAATCCGATCCAACCGTGCTTGCGAACGCCGCGCTCGGGCCGCTTCTGTCCGCACCCACCCGCGATGCCGTGATGCGCGCCGCCGACGCGACGCAAGGCCTCGCCCTTCTGCTCGCCTCACCGGAGTTTCAGAGACGATGACCCTTGTCCGGCGAACCCTCATTCAATCGTTGGCGGGCGCCGCGGCGCTCGGCATGGCTGCGCCGCGCTTCTCCTACGCGGCGACGCCCGGCGACCGGCGCTTCATCGTCGTGATCTTGCGCGGCGCGCTCGACGGGCTCGCAGCTGTTCCGGCTTACGGCGATCCGGACTATGCGCGCGCCCGCGGCGCGCTCGCGCTGCCGAAAGAGGCGATCCTTCCGCTCGACAACCTGTTCGGCCTGAACGCGAAGCTCGCGACGTTCAAGACGCTGTGGGACCAAAAGCAGCTCGCGATCGTGCACGCGGTATCCTCGCCCTATCGCGACCGCTCGCATTTCGACGGCCAGAACGTGATCGAAACCGGCGGCGCGCGCGTGGCGCCGACCGGTGACGGCTGGCTCAACCGGGCGCTCGGCCCGATCGGCGTAAGCGATCCGAAGCTCACGCTCGCGATCGCGCAATCCGTGCCGGTGATACTGCAAGGCAGGCGCGAGGTTTCGTCCTGGATGCCGCCGCAACTGCCCTCCGTCGACGACGACTTTCTGATGCGCCTGAAGGCGATGTACGCGCGCGATCCGATGCTGCAGTCGGCGCTAGACCGCGCCCTTGCGACCGGCGCAGTCGCCGGCGCCTCCGGCGACATGCGCGAGAACGCGCAAGCGATGCGCGGCGCGCGCGGCTACCGCTTCGAACCATTGGCCAAGATGGCGGCGAACATCATCGCCGCCCCCGACGGCCCGCGCATCGCGGTCATGGAGGCCGGCGGCTGGGATACGCACCAAGGCCAAGGCACAACGCAAGGCCCGCTCGCCTTCCTGCTCGACAACCTCGACAAGGGCGTGAAGGCGATGCGCGAAGTGCTGGCGCCGGTCTGGGACCGCACCGCGATCCTCTTCTTCACGGAGTTCGGCCGCACCGTCGCGCCGAACGGCTCGGGCGGCACCGACCACGGCATCGCCAGCGTCGCCTTCCTTGCGGGCGGCGCCGTCAGCGGGGGCAGGGTCCTCGGCCAATGGCCGGGCCTCAAACCCGGCGC
>JAEUML010000062.1 GCA_016792785.1 Alphaproteobacteria bacterium | reverse complement strand
CAACGTGCGGCGGAACCCTTTCGAGAGCTTCATCGCTCAAAACGCCTGACCCAACGCAACATAGACCCCAAACTCGGCGTCGCCCGGCGGAGGGTCCAAGGGAACCGCGACGTCGAAGCGGATCGGACCGACCGGCGTGCGGTAGCGCGCGCCGACGCCCACACCTACGCCAACGTCTTCGAAGTCGGGGAAGTTCGCGCTGGACGCGGACCCGGCATCGACGAAGGCGGCCACGCCGATATCATCCCACAACCAGGAGCGCAGTTCGACTGATCCTTCCGCGAGGCTGCGGCCGCCAATGAGTTGGTTAACCGCGTTGCGGGGGCTGAGCGCCTGGTACTCGTAGCCGCGCACCGAACCGCCGCCGCCCGCGAAGAAGCGCAGATCGACGGGGAGATCGGTCGTGTCGTCGGCGATCGTCGCGCCGAAGCCCAGCCGTGCGGCCAAGATCGTCTCGCCGTCGTCTTCGAGGCGCCAGTAGCTCGCGCCCGACAAGTCGAGACGTGCGGCGAGGCCGCTGCCGCTCGCCAAGTTCACGATCGGCTGGAACCCGGCGTTCGCGCGGTAGCCCGTCGTCGGGTCGAGGATGTTGTCGCGGTCATCGTAAGCCAACGTCACCGGCAATTGAATCGTCGTGCGGTCGCGTGCGCCCAGCGCGTCGGTCTCACGCGATTGGACGAAGGCGAGCCCGACCTCGCCGCGCATGACAGGGCTGAAGCGGCGGCGGATGCGGGTTTCGACGAGGGCAGCGTCGCGTTCGAACGCGTCGGGGCGCTCGCGCTTCGCACCCGCCGTGAAGATGAGATCGTCGCTGTTCGTCGGGAACGCCGGCAAGGTCAGTGCCGCGGTGAGCGCGTATTCGTAGTCTTCGACGCCGTTCGCCAGCAGGCGCGAGGACTGCGCGTCGATGCGCAGTTGCTCCGCCCTGCCCCACAGATTGCGGTGGCCCCAATAACCGCCGATCGCCGCACCTTCGAGCGTCGACCAACTGGCCGAGACGCCGACGACGCGCAGTGGGCGCTCGTCGACCACGATGCTCAGCGGCAAGCGCCCGTCGGCGTCGAGGCTGGTCGATTCCTCGATCGCGACGGCGTTGAACATCGCGAGGCGTTCGATTTCGGTACGATAGTCGTCGAGCGTCTTTGCCTTGAACGGATCGCCGAGCGCGAACGGGGCGAGGCCGACGAGGAAGTCCGGTTCGACCGTCTCCGCGCCTTTGACCGACACCGGGCCGAAGGCGGCCTTCGCACCGGGGTCGACGCGGAATGTGACGTCGAGTGTCGAGGTTTGGTGATCGGCCACCGCTTGTCGTCCCACGACGGCGGCGAGCGGGTAACCCTGTTCGCGCAAGGCGGCGACGATCTTCTCGTTCGCGGCGGCGACTTCGGCAGAGCGGGCGGGGTTGCCCGGAACCAGGCCGGAGGCGTTGGGCGGCAGGTCGTTCAGCGGTTCCGACGAGGCGCCAGGCGCCGCCACGACCGAGACGTTGCCGAACGCGAACAGCGGGCCGGGCGTGACGGCGATCTCGACCGGGATTTTTCCTGCCGGGGCTTTCGCCGCGATCGCGTCCTCGGCGGCGATGTCGTCGATGCCGCCGCCCGCGATCGTAATCGTGACGCGTGGCCCGAAGTAGCCGAGCGCGTTCAAAGCGCGGGCAATGCGGGCGCGGTCCTCGCGGGCGCGCGAGAAGAGGACGGCGACGGCGTCGAGCGGTTCGGTGACATACGCGAAGAGCAATGAGGACGACTGCACCGCGCGTTCAAGTTGCTCGTTGCGGCCTTCGAGGGCGAGCGTCGGTTCGTAGGCGAACGTGATCTCGCCGGCGGGCGCTTGTGTTGCGTCCGCCTGCTGGGCGAGCGCCGGGTCAGCCGTCAGTGCGCCGAAGACGAGGACGGCGGCGGCCATGCCCATGTTGCGAACGGCACGCACGGAACGTGTTGGACCTCGGGCGGACAATAGACCCGGGTGCCATGTTCGCGGTTTACGCCCGGTTAATGAGCGCCGCGCATCGATCGCGCCTTGTCTTGTTTTGCGCGCGTTGGCACGATCACACCCGCACTTCCGAGACGGTGGGACCCAATGTCAGGACGATTGATCAGCGGTGCGCGGGAATTGCCGCTTGCCGCGCTGCAAGAGCGGGCGGAACGGGCGGCGTCGGCCTTCGCCTCGATCGGGGTCACGGCGGGAGACGGGGTCGCGTTGTTTCTGCGCAACGACTTCGCGTTCTTCGAGGCGGGACTGGGGGCGGGCTTGCTCGGCGCCTATTCGGTGCCGGTGAATTGGCATTTCACGGTGGAGGAAGCGGGCTACATCATCTCGGACTCCGGGGCCAAAGCGGTCGTCGTCCACACCGATCTTCTGCCGGTCGCAATCGCGGCGACGCCGCAGGGGATTCCGATTCTTGCCGTCGATACGCCGCCGGAGATCGCATCGGCCTATCAACTGTCGCCCGATGACTGCGCGATGCGGCCCGGGGTCAAGGTGTGGGATGCGTGGATCGAGAGCTTCCCGCGCCACGCGCCACAAGCGATTCAGCCGCCAGGCGCGATCATCTACACGTCGGGGACGACTGGGCGGCCCAAGGGTGTCCGGCGCTTTCCGCCGACCGAGGCGCAGGCGCTCGCTTCGACGAAGCAGATTTCGCGTGCGTTCGGCTTTGACGGCGTTCTCGTGGGGCAGAAGGCAGAGCGTATCGTCACGGTCGTGACGGGGCCGATGTATCACTCGGCGCCGAACGCCTATGGCGGCTTCTCGGTGCGGGCGGGCGCGGACGTGATCCTGCAGCCGCGTTTCGATCCTGAGGAACTGTTGCAGCTGATCGAGCGGCATCGCGTCACGCATTTGCACATGGTGCCGACGATGTTCGTGCGGCTGCTCAAGCTGCCGCCGGAGGTGCGGACGAAGTACGACCTGTCGTCGCTGAAGTTCGTCGTTCATGCGGCAGCCCCCTGCCCCGTCGACGTGAAGCGCGCGATGATCGAATGGTGGGGGCCGGTCATCAACGAGTATTACGGCGCGACAGAGACGGGGGCGGTCGTCTTCTGCACGGCCGAAGAGTGGCTTGCGCATCCGGGCACCGTGGGCCGACCGCAGCCGGACGTGAAGCTCGTCATCGTGGACGACGCGGGACGCGAACTGCCGCCGGGCGAGGCGGGCGACGTCTATGTGCGGCTGACCACGGGCAGCGACTTCACCTATCACGGCGACGACGCGAAACGCGCAAAGGCCGAGCGCAACGGGCTGATTTCGGTCGGCGACATCGGCTACGTCGACAAGGACGGGTTCCTGTTTCTTTGCGACCGGCGCAATCACATGGTGATTTCGGGCGGCGTGAACATCTATCCGGCGGAGATCGAAGCCGAGATTCTGAAGATGCCCGGCGTCGCCGACTGCGCGGTGTTCGGCATCCCGGACGCGGAGTTCGGCGAGGCGCTATGCGCGGTCGTGCAGCCGCAGCCGGGCGCCGGGCTGAAGGAAAGCGACGTGAAGTCGTTCCTGCGAGACCACCTCGCGCGCTACAAGGTGCCGAAGGTCGTCGAGCTCCGCAGCGCGTTGCCGCGCGAGGACTCCGGAAAAATCTTCAAGCGCAAGCTGCGCGATCCGTATTGGGAGAAGGCGGGGCGGAAGATTTGAGCTTGCCGCCTCACGGCGTCTTCACCGGCGGGTCTTCGGTCAGTTTTTCGTTTTCAATGCCCTTCGCGACGTTCAGGGCGGATTCGATGGCGGGGTCGCGGAAGTAGAAGCCGAAGAAGCGCTGGAGGATCGGATCGCCTTTGGTGAAGCGCTGTTCCACGCGGCTGAGATCTACGCTCTTGAAAACTTCGCGCGCCGGTTTGCCTTGGGCGACGGCGGCGTTCACTTGCGAGGCGACGAGCGTGAGCGCCTCGCCCATGAGGTCGAGGAAGGTCGTATCCGTTTGCAGCGGGCCGTGGCCGGGGACGAGCGTCTTGTAGCGCGTCCCATTCAATTCCCTTAGCACGCTTACCCAACTCGCCGGATAGCTGCCGAACGCATAGGGGATCGGCGCCACGACGGTGTCGCCTGCGGCCACGATGCGTTCGGCGGGCAAGATCATGACGGCGTCGCCCTTCGTGTTGCCCGGGCCGAAGTGGCGCAGTTGGACGAGGCGCTTGCCGAGTTTGATGTCGAGCTTGTCGTCGAACGTCAGTGTCGGCGGTGTGATGCGCATGCGCATGACTTCGGCCTGGTGTTCGACGGCGTCAGTGACGAAGCGTTCGAAGAATGGCTTCTCCGCGGGATCGAGCGGTGTGCCGTCGAAGAACTTGCCTTCGTCGAGCGACTTCTTCACCTCGGCCGCGGTGTCACGAACGCCTCCCGCCTGTTCGGACTTGAGGATGCGCTGTCCCGGTGCACCCAGCATCGCCGCGCGTGTGAAGGTGTGACCGACAATCTGTGCCTTCGGAAACGCGTCGAGGATCGGGGCGATGCCGCGGTTGTGGTCGCCGTGCCAGTGGCTGATGACGATGTACTGCACGGGCTTCGGCGTCAGGCTTTTTATCTTCGCCAAGACCCTTTCGCCTTGCGACGGGAAACCGCCGGCGTCAAAGACAAGCACGCCGTCGTCGCCGATGACGACGACCGTGTTGCAGACGACCGGATAGCGCATCGGGTCCGGGCGTTGGGCCACGTGAACACCGGGCGCGAGTTCCGACCATTCGAGGTCGAAGAGGCCGACGGCGTGCGCGGGCGCCGCGGCGAGAAGCAGAACGGCGATGAGGCTCGCGACGAACGCGGCGCGAAGATGCAGCATGGCGGTGTCCCCGGAACGTCGCGCCATGCGAACAGGGAATCGGCCGCCCGGCCAGTCACGTCGTCGTGACCGGCGGGCGCACCAGATTGGCGATCAGGCTTTGGCGCTCGGGCGTTCCTTCGCGCGCTCGCAAATCGCGGCGATTGTCTTTGCGTCCGGGTTGATCGGCTGACCGACCTGTTTGCCGAAATCGAGGAACGCGAAGAGGTGGATGTCGGCATAGGTAAAGCGGTCACCGCACACCCATTGGCGGCCCGCGAGCATCTTGTCGAGCCAAAGCAGACGGTCTTGCGCGATGCGCTTCAAGCCGTCGGCGGCCTCGGGTGCGGTCGGGATACGGCTTTGAAACAGCGGCAGGCCTTGGCTGTAACGGAAACCGTTCGCCATCGGCTCGCAGATGTTCAGGTCGATGCGGCGCGTCCACATGCGCGTTTCGGCCTTCTCCCTTGGCGTCGCGCCGATCAGCGCGGGCTTCGGGTGCGTGTCTTCAAGGTACTCGCAGATTGCCGTGATCTCGCTAATCGTCGTGCCGTCGTCGAGTTCGAGGCAGGGCAATTGGCCGGCCATGTTCTTCTGCATATAGGGACCCTGGCGGTTCTCCGCCTTCATCAGGTCGACTTCGACCTTCTGGATGTCGAGGCCCTTCTCCGCCATGAACATGCGCACGGCGCGCGGGTTCGGTCCGATCGAGTTGTAGAATTTCATGGGTGCGGTCTCCGGTTTCCAATGAACGTGTGAGAGCACCGGACCGCGCCGCTGTCAACGAAGCGGAAGGCGGTACTCGCTTCGCGGATTCGATGCGCCGTCGGTGGTGGCGCGGCCGGTGGCGACCATGTGTTTGAGGTGCGCAAGAACGGACATGCTGGCCGCGGGGTGCAGTTTCTTGTCGATCTCGGAATAGATCACGGCGACGATGTCGGGGATGCGGGTCAGGCCGTCCTTCAGGCAGGTTGCGATCTGGCGCTCGCGGGCGTGGCGGTGTTCTATCAGCTTGGCGACGAAGCGTTGCGGGTTCCTGATCGGGTTGCCGTGTGTCGGATAATAGAGCTGCTCGTCGCGCGGGATCAGTTTTTCGAGGCTTGCGAGATATTGCGCCATGTCGCCGTCGGGGGGGGCGATGACGGTCGTCGACCAACCCATCACGTGGTCGCCGGAGAACAGCGATTTCTCTTCACGCAGCGCGAAGCAGATGTGGTTCGACGTGTGGCCGGGCGTGTAGAGACAGTCGAACGTCCAGCCTTCGCCCTTGATCACATCGCCGTCGGTGACTTTTTCGTCAGGGTGAAAGGCCATATCACCGCCCTCCTCCACGTCGACGCCTTCGCTTTTCTTACCCGCGCCGTGCGGGCCGAAGCCGTAGGTCTTGGCACCGGTCGTTGCTTTCAACGGCGCCGCGGCAGGCGAGTGATCGTTGTGCGTATGCGTGACGAGAATGTGCGTGACGGTTTCGCCCGCGACCGCCGCGGTCAGCGCCGCAACGTGCTCGTCGATCAGCGGACCCGGATCGATGACCGCAACCTTGCCGCGGCCGACGATGTATGTGCCGGTGCCGTGGAACGTGAACGCGTTCGGATTGTGCGCCAGCACGCGGCGGATCAGCGGCGAGATCTCGACAACCTTGCCGTAGGCCGGATCGTACGTGCGATCCGTCGGCAGCGACGGCAAGGCGACGCCGAGGTCGGCGGCTTTCGCGGGCGTGGTCACCGTCTATTTCGCGTCCTTCACGGCGGCAAGGAATTTGCGGATGCGCTC
>JAEUML010000037.1 GCA_016792785.1 Alphaproteobacteria bacterium | reverse complement strand
TTGACGCGCTCTTGCGCTTCCTGAAAGCGCGCTTGCAACTGCTGCGCCTGCTTCATCAAGTCGCCGATGTTCTTCATGACCCCTCGCTGGTCTCGCTGTCGGTTTCGCTCGCGAATTCGTCGCGGTCGCGCACGGTGACGATGCGCGCGCCCGGAAACGCCGCCATCGCCGCTTTCAGAAGCGGGTCCTGCGCCGCCGAAGCGCGCCGCGCTTGGTCCGCCGCTTCGTTCTGGTCGCTGATCGTGGCCTCACCCTCGGCGCTCGACACCGAAACGACCCACCGCTCAGCCGTCCACTTCGCGAGCTTGTCGGAAAGCTCGCCGGGAAACCCCGGCGGCGCTTTCGGGTTCAGGCGAATTTCGATCCGCCCGCGCTCGAACTTCACAAGATGGACCCAGTTCTCGAGCGCATGCACAAGCCGCGCCTCGCGCGCGTCACGCGCGAGCGCCACGACGGCGCGCAAGTCGGCAACGCTCGCACGCGGCCCGGCGGGGGCAGGCGCCGCAATCGTCGCGGGCGCACTCACCGCCGCCGCGGGCTCACCGCGCGCAGTCATGCGCAACGGCGGCGGCGCGGGCGGTGGTGACGCCCCCTGGATGCCACGCGGTGAAGACGATGCCGCAGGCGCGGACCCCGCGCTCCGCACGAGTTGATCGGTCGGCGGCAACTCCGCGGCGTAGCCGATGCGGATCAACGCCATCTCCGTCGCGGCGGCCGCATCCGGCGCGGTCTGCACTTCGGTCAATGCCTTCAAGAGAAGCTGCCAAGTGCGCGCCAACTGCGGCACGGTCAGCTTGCCCGCGATCTCGCCGAGCTTCTTCGCGTCTTCGGCCGCCGCCCCGCCAGCACCCTGCACGACCTTTGCGCGCGTCGCCTCGTGGCAGATCTGCGTCAAGTCCTGCAGTACGGCGAGCGGATCGGCCCCGGAATCGTACTGTCCGCGAAACTCGCTCAGCGCCTCTGCGATCTGCCCGCGCATCAACTTCTCGAACAACTCAAGCCCGCGCCCGCGGTCGGCAAGGCCCAGCATCGCCCGCACTGGCTCTTCCTCGATCGCAGCCCCCCCGGCATGAGCGAACGCCTGGTCGAGCAGCGACAGCGCATCGCGCGCCGAACCTTCCGCCGCTCGCGCGATCAGGCGCAGCGCCGCGTCGGAGGCCGGCTGCTTTTCCTTCTCGCACACGAACGCGAGATGCGCGGCCAACTCGTCCAACGTCACGCGCTTCAGATCGAAACGCTGGCAACGCGACAGCACCGTGATCGGCACCTTGCGGATTTCGGTCGTGGCGAAGATGAACTTCACATGCGGCGGCGGCTCTTCCAGCGTCTTGAGCAGACCGTTGAACGCGGCCTTCGACAGCATGTGCACTTCGTCGATGATGTAGACCTTGAACCGCGCCTCCGCCGGCGCATAGCGCACACCTTCGACAATCTCGCGGATGTCGTCGATGCCGGTGCGCGAGGCCGCGTCCATTTCATAAACGTCGACGTGGCGGGACTCGGCGATCGAGCGGCAAGGCTCGCACACGCCGCAGGGCGCGATCGTGGGCTCGCCCCGCTTGCCGTCGGGCCCGATGCAGTTCAACGCCTTGGCGACAATGCGCGCCGTCGTCGTTTTTCCGACGCCCCGCACGCCGGTCAGCATAAAGGCATGCGCGACGCGGCCGCTCGCGAACGCATTGCCCAGCGTGCGCACCATTGCCGACTGGCCGATGAACGCGTCCTCGAAATTTTGCGGCCGGTATTTGCGCGCGAGAACGCGATAGGCGCCCTCGCCCTTCGCCACGCCGCCCGTCAATCCGAGGCCCGGTTCGTCCGCGCCCGCGTCCGAACCCTTGTCCTTCTTCGCCATCCGTGAATCCGCGTTGGTGGGCCGCGCCCACCGAAGCTCCCGCGCAAGCGGGAGCAAAGGTGGGAGGCTGGTGAACGACCCGAGCCGAAACTCGTTACGGCTGCTTCCTTCCGGACCTGACCGGGTTGGCGAGGGACTCGCCCGCCGCCAACCTCCCGAGGAGGACTATATCAGGCGCGTCCCCGCGAAAGGCAAGGTTTGGGGCGTTGCGGCGGGCGGGGGCGGCGTGCAAAGTCGCGCCCCACATTCCTGTGGAAAGGCGTGAGTGCTGCGGTCGATGAGCCTGGTCCTGCCAAAAAATCCCAACGTCTTCGCGAATTCGCCGCTCGACCGCGCGGCCCATCTGCGCACGAACCAGGAATGGCTGGCCGGTGCGCTGGCCGACAAACGCACGCTGTTCATTCCGATCTGGAAACTGATGCCCTTCCTGATCAAGAACCGTGAGGGCCGGCGCGAGGCTGGCTGGATCACGGCCGAACTCGCGTTGCCGCTGATGCGCCCGGGCGCCACGACGGTCTTTCTGGGCGTCATGCGCGACATGCCGCACTTCGCGATCGACGTGTCGGGCGGCCCGGACCCCAGCGCCGACGGCGTACTAGCGGGCCTCGGCCACTTCGCGGACCTGCGCACAGTGGCCGAAGAAATCGATCCCGGCGACGCGGCGATCCTGGCGCAAGCAAAGTCGATCATCGATTGGCACCAACGCCACGGCTTCTGCGCCAATTGTGGCGGCCCCACGTCGCAGGCCGACGCCGGTTACAAGCGCTACTGCGTGGCCTGCAACACCGAGCACTTCCCGCGCACCGACCCGGTCGTGATTATGTTGGCGCTCCACGGCGACAGCTGCCTGCTCGGCCGCCAGGAGAAATGGCCGGCCGGTTTCTATTCCGCGCTTGCAGGCTTCGTCGAACCCGGCGAAACGATCGAAGAAGCGGTCGCCCGCGAACTGACCGAAGAAGCGGGCATCAAAATCGGCGACGTACTGTTCCATTCGACGCAGCCTTGGCCCTATCCGTCGTCACTGATGATCGGCTGCTTCGCACGGGCCACAACGACCGACGTCACGGTCGACATGACCGAACTCTCCGATGCCCGCTGGTTCACCCGCGCCGAAGTGAAAGACGCGCTCGAAAAGCGCGGCAAAGGCGACCTCCGCCTCCCCCCGCCCCTCGCCATCGCCCATCAACTGGTGAAGAGCTGGATCGAAGAGGGTTGACGCTGCCGCGAGTCCGGGTCGCACATCGTTCAAACTGTAAGCCGCAGCGCGCCCCAAACGATGTGCCAGTGCAGGTAGTACACAATCCGCACGAGATACATCGACACGAACCCAAAACGGCGAAACACGTAAAGCTGCGTCGCGTTGACCGCCCAAACCTGCAACCAAACATAAGCTGCGAGCCACCCGGCGCTGTCGCCCGCGATTTGAAACGTTGGCTCGATCAGCGAAGAGAGCGCCATCGCACTCCAAACAGACACCTCTTTCGACACGCGAAGCGCGCTCGCCGCTGCAAGCAACAGCGCGAGCGGCAGTAGGTGAAACACGACTTCAGCGACAAACGCCATCACCGGATAAAAAGCCAGCGACCACGGCGGCGGAACGTTCGCAACCTCGATGCCCACGGTGAAATCGACGCCGATTGCGACCGCTGCCAGCAGCGTCGCAACAAAAGCGGAAGCGACAAAGCCGCGCCATCCCCTGCCGCTCTGATGAACCGAGAACCATCGGCGGACGTTGAGAAACCACATCGCGCCGCCCCCCGCCGCCGACGCGAGCAAAACCCCAACTGTCGCCGGAATATCGCCGAAATAAGGACGGAAGAACCCGCCGCCGTTCCCAACCTCAATCAGGACTGTCGCCATGATCACACCCGCCGACAAGACCAGCAGAGGCTTCATATCGATCTATGCGTCCGTCATCATGGTGGGAACCGCACCTAGAGCGCAGCCGCGACCGCCTTGCGATATGCGTGCGCCGGGTAGACACCCAGAATCCGCATATGTGACGTGAAGAACTGCAACTCTTCGAGCGCGAGGCGCACGTTGCGTTCTTCCGGGTGGCCTTCGATGTCGGCGTAGAACTGCGTTGCGTTGAACGAACCTTCAAGCTGATAGGACTCGAGCTTCGTCATATTCACGCCGTTCGTCGCAAACCCGCCCATCGCCTTGTAGAGCGCGGCCGGTACGTTGCGCACGCGGAAGACAAACGTGGTCACGACCGGTCCCGTGCCATGCTCCGCGTCGTCCGGCTCGCCCGACATGATGAGAAAGCGCGTTGTGTTGTGCGCCGCGTCCTCGACGTTCGCCTTCAAAATGTCGAGCCCGTAGATCTCTGCCGCAAGCGAAGAGGCGAGCGCCGCGATCGTCGGATCTTTCAGCTCGGCGATGTGCCGTGCCGATCCCGCGGTGTCGGCGCCGACGATCATCTTGAGGCCCAGTGAGCGGATGATGTTGCGGCACTGCCCCAAGGCGGGCGCCTGGCTCATCACCGACTTCAAGCCGTCGAGCTTTGCGCCTTTCATCGCCATCAGTTGGTGATGCACAGGCAAGAAGTGCTCGCCCGTGATGTAAAGACCCGAATCCGGCAACAAGTGATGGATATCGGTCACACGGCCGTAGAGCGAGTTCTCGATCGGAATCATCGCAAGCCGCGCCTGACCCTCCTTCACCGCCGCGAACACGTCTTCGAACGTCTGGCACGGCAGCGCAGTCATCGCGGGAAAAACCTCGCGGCAGGCGAGGTGCGAATTCGCCCCCGCCTCGCCCTGAAAGGCGATCGTGTTGGCCTTCGCGTTCATCGCTTGCCTCCCTTGGGCGCGAGTGCTGCGCGGGCCCGTTCCAAATCCGCCGGCGTGTCGACGCCGAGCGGCACCGCATCCACGATGCGCACCGCGATCGTCATACCCGATTCCAGCGCGCGCAACTGTTCGAGCTTCTCGCGCATCTCGAGCGGCGACGGCGCGAGCCCCACGAAACGCTCCAGCGCCGCGCGCCGATAGGCATAGATGCCGATGTGATGATAAAGCGGCCCCTCGCCTGAGGGCGCAGTTGCTCGCGTGAAATAGAGCGCGCGTCCCGTATTGGCGCCGCGCGGCAGCGCGACAACAGCCTTCACCACGTTCGGATTCGTGCGTTCGTCCTCGACTTTGATTTCGACGGCGAGCGTTGCGATGTCGGCGCCGGACGCCGTCAACGCCTCGGCGACGCCGCTCACGAGTCTGGGATCAAGCGTCGGTAAATCCCCCTGCACGTTGACGATCACATCGTGCCGCCGCGCCGCATCGACCAGGGACGCCGCTTCGAAAATGCGGTCCGACCCCGACGGATGCTCAGGCTTCGTCAGCACCGCTTCGCCGCCCGCACGCTTGACCGCATCGACGATCTCGACCTCCGCGCCCGCGACCGCAACGCGGCCTGCACCTGACTCGCAGGCGCGGCGCCAGACGTGCACGATCATGGGCTGGCCATGAATGTCCGCGAGCGGCTTACCTGGAAGCCGTGTCGAGGCCATGCGTGCCGGAATTAGGATCAGGGGATCGCTCATTGTCACGGAGTGTGTTCTAGGCTTCCGCCGCGCGCCAAAATGCGACGTTCCGCCGCAATGACCCGAAAGTCGCCCCCGCTATTGTCTCGCCGCTCTCACCCCTCAATGCGCGTTCGTGCGAGCGGGTCCTCAAAGCCGCCTGCCGTCTGCCCGCCCTTCTGTCCAAGGATTGCTCTATGGATTCCTTCGAGTGGAACAAGATCTTCGGTGCAATCCTGGGAACGGCGTTGTTCGTGGTGGCGCTGAACATCGGCGTCGGCATGCTGATGAAGCCGCACAAATCCGAAAAGCCGGGCATGGAAGTGGCGGTGACGGAAACGACCGGCCCCGCGGGCGGTACGCCCGAGGCTGACGTCACACCCGATTGGGGCACCGTGATTCCGGCAGCAGACGTCGCGGCCGGCGAGAAGGTGCATCAGCGCTGCTTGCAGTGCCACGACTTCACGAAAGGCGGTCCGAACAAGATCGGTCCCAACCTATACGGCATCATCGGTGCGAAGCACGCGCACATCGCGGGCTTTGCCTACTCTCCGGCCATGACGGCGCTCGCCGACAAGGACTGGGGCTATGAAGAAATGTACGCGTTCATGAAGAACCCCAAGGTCGCGATTCCGGGAACCAAGATGGCGTTCGCGGGTCTGTCGAAGCAGAGCGACCGCGTAAACTTGATCGCTTATCTACGCACGCTGTCGGACGCGCCGATGGCCGTCCCGCCGCCGAAACCCGTTGAGCCTGCACCGACAGCACCCGCCGAGGGCAGCGAACCCGCAGGCGAATTGCAGGCGCCGCCGCCGGGAACAGTCCCAGCCGAAGGCACGGCGACGCCGCCCGCGGCTGGCGGCACGGCTCCCGCCGCGCCGGCGACGACACCCGCGGCACCCGGAGCGACAACGCCTGCCGCACCCGCACCTGCGACCCCGGCGGCGTCACCTGCACCGGCAACACCGGCGCCGGCCAAACCCGCGGGCAGCGGCGGCCACTAGGCCGATTTGCTTTTTCGTCCGCACGCGGACCATCCTGAGCGACAAAGACATCGCTCGGGATCGAACCGCTCATGCCCCAAGGCGCATTGCTGTTTCAGGCAACCGGCTATCGCCATGAGATCTGGACCGATCACCTGCGCCGGCTGATTCCGGAACTCGATATCCGCGTCGCCGAAGAAGAGGCCGCGCCGGACGACATCGCCTATTGCGTCGCTTGGAGGCCGAAGCCCGGCGCGCTCAAGCGCTATCCAAATCTGAAGGTCGTCTTTTCGATGGGCGCAGGTGTCGACGGCATCGTCGCCGATCCGACCTATCCACGCCACGTGCCCCTGTCACGCGTCGTCGACGATACGCTGAGCCAAGGCATGACGGAGTACGTCGTGCTCCACACGCTCTATTGGCATCGCCGTATGAGCGACCTCGCCTCGTTACAGAAGTTGCACAAGTGGCGCCAGATCGCGGCGCCGCGCGCGGACAGCGTGCGCGTCGGCATCTTGGGTTTCGGCGTTTTGGGTCAGGCCGCGGCAACAGCGTTGCGGGCGCTGAACTATCGCCTATCCGGCTGGAGCGCGACGCCAAAGCACGTCGAAGGCGTGGGCACGTTCCACGGCGAAAGCGGCCTTGTGCCCTTCCTTGCTGAGGCCGACATCCTCGTCTGCCTCTTGCCGCTGACGCCCGCGACGCGCGGCATCCTGAACGCAAAGACGTTCGCGCAACTACCGAAGGGCGCAGCTGTGATCAATTGCGCGCGTGGCGGCCATCTGATCGAAGAAGACTTGATCGCCGCACTCGACAGCGGCCATCTCGCGGGCGCCACGCTCGACGTCTTTCAGACCGAACCGCTGCCGGAAGCGAGTCCGCTTTGGGCGCATCCGAAAATTGTGGTGACGCCGCACGTCGCGGCAATGACGGATCCCGCTTCGTTCATGCGCCATGTCGCCGACACGATCCGCCGCATGGATCGGGGACTGCCGCCGGAGAACCTGGTCGACTTCGACCGCGGCTACTGATAGCGCGCCTTGAGCAGCGCAAAGATCGCCCGGATCGCCTGCGCTTCGCCGCCGAGCGGCCGTCCGGGCTTTGCCCGGTCGTTCCATGCCGCGATGTCGAAATGCGCGAAGCTCTTGGCCTTCTCGACAAAGCGCTCGAGGAACAGAGCGGCCGTGATCGCGCCCGCATAGGCCGAGTCCGGATTGTTCGTCAGGTCCGCGACCTTGCCCTCGATCAGCCCACGATAGCCGCGCCACAACGGCAGCCGCCACATCGGATCGCTCTCCGCTTGCGACACGCGCATCAGATCGGCCGCAAGCGTTTCGTCCTGCGTGAAGAACGGCGGCAGGTCGAACCCGGTCGCAACCCGCGCCGCCCCGGTCAGCGTCGCCATGCAGATCATGAGCGAAGGCGCGTCCGCATCGCCCTCGGCGAGCGCATCGGCGAGCACGAGGCGGCCCTCGGCATCCGTGTTGCCCACCTCAACGGTCAATCCCTTGCGGCTCTTCAACACGTCGCCCGGACGATACGCCTCACCCGATACGCTGTTTTCGACCGCAGGGATCAACACGCGAAGCGCGATCGGCAGCTTCGCGTCCATCACCATGTGCGCAATGCCGAGCACGGCCGCCGCCCCGCCCATGTCCTTCTTCATTGTCGCCATCGCGCTCGACGGCTTGATATCCAAGCCGCCCGAATCAAAGCACACGCCCTTGCCGACCAACGTGACGCGCGGATGCGCCTCATCACCCCATCGAAAGTCGACGAGCCGGGGCAACCGCGGCGAACCCGCGCCGACCGCCCAAATCATCGGATAGTTGCGCTCGATCAGCGCGTGTCCCTCGATCACCGAGAAGCGCGCACCATGCTCGCGCGCGAGCTTCTCGGCGGCAGCGGCAAGTTCCGCGGGCCCCATCTCGTTCGCTGGCGTGTTGACGAGATCGCGCGCAAGGAACAACCCGCCGGCAATCCGCGTCACCTGCGCCTTGTCCGCACCCGCGGGCCATGCCAGCACCGGCCGCATCTTCGCGCGTTCCTGAGCCTTGTACTTCGTGAACGCGTACGTACCCATCGCCCAACCGAGCGCCATCATCGTGGCGCTCGCGCCCGGTAGAGCGGATGCGATCGCATAAGTCCCCGCCGGCAAGTGGGAAGGCAACGCGCCAAACGCGAGCGGATCGTCGTCCGCGCCAAGCCCAAGCACGACACCGGCAATGGCGCCGTCCGCGCCAGGCAGCAACTGAACCTTGCCCGAGGCGGCGGTGAAGCCTGAGGCCTTGAGCCACTTCGCGTGCGCTTCGAGAGGTCCGGCAAGCGCCGCCTCGAGGCCCGATTGCGCGACGGCGTGAATGGGAACCGCGCCTTGCGCGGCTTGTGTGAAGATGTCGCTGATGCTCATGGCGCGACCTTAGCCGCTTCGGGCTACCGTCGCCAATGTCACCGCTGCTGCGGCAAGGCGATTGCCGTCATGGCCAGAAGCGCCAGTGCCGACGTGAAATACCCGACGGCCGCGTCCGCCGCGATCGCGCTGCCCACCAGCAGCAGCAAGCCGCCAGCCATAAACACACCGCCCGCGACCCGCGCGAGTCCCTTTTGCATCCGCCAGAACAATATCCCGCCCGCGAACAACAGAACCGCCATCGCCGGCGCGACCATCGGCTTCACCTTGAGCCGCAGCCCCAAAGCGTCATTGACGAGCATCGCGCACACGAGATTGATCGCCACGATCTGCGCCATATTCAAGGCCAAGAACGCCCGCCGCAACCCAAGTTCGACAAGCGTCCGGTTCTGAAACAGCGTCACCACAATGCCGGTCAGCGCTACCAAACCCGCGACAGTGGCGACCATGAGCACAGTCCCCGGCCGCGTGCCGATGACCGTGATATTGCCGAACGTGTCCCACTGGATGACGAGCCGCTGCGGCAGCACGCCGTAGTACTGCGTGACAAGCGCAGTCGGCACAGCGCCCAGCACCGCCATCAGGGCGTAGGTGAAGAAAGGTTGCTTCGTCGCCCCCGCCGCCACGATCGTCAGCGGCCAGCTTCCGTGTAGAAGCGCTCCGCCCCCCGGTGCAGCGGAAGCGGAAGGTTCTCTGCCGCCTTCGCCACGTCGATCGACCGCGCGGCTTTGCCGAGCCGCAGCAACTCACCGCGGTTCGCCGGATTCCACAGCGAACGCAGGATTCCCTGCACGATGTCATCCGGCAGCGACTTGTTGACAAGCCAAAGGCTCGCCACGTTCAGGGTCACGACCGTGCGCGACGCGCGATACGTGTCGGCGGGCAGTTCGTAGCGGCTCATCATCGGCTGCTTCTTGGCGAGCGCCGCCACGGCGGCGCTGTCGAGCCCGATGACGCGCGCCTGACCACGGCGGACCAACCCGTCAATGCCCGCGACCGGCGCGACGCCGATGACGAACAACGCGTCGATCTTGCCGTCGCGCAGATCGCGCACCGCCTGTTCGGCCGGTTGATAGGACAGCCGCAGCCGGCGCACCGAAACGCCCGACACCGAAAGAAGCGACCGCACCGTGTGGTTCGTCGCCGACTTGTTGGAATCGATCGCGACGCGTTTTCCGGAAAGATCGCTGAACTTCTTGATCCGCGATCGCGTGCCGACGACGAGATGCAGCGTTTCATCGTGGAGCCGCGCGATGACGCGCAAATTGTCCAACGGCCCGCCTTGGCGGAACGGCCCGTCGCCTGCGTAGGCTGCCGCCGCGATGTCGGCTTGCACGATGGCCGACTTCACGCGCCCGCTATTTACGTACGCAGCGTTCACGATCGAGCCCGACGACGAACGCGTCGTCGCGATCAACCCCTCGGGCCCGCAAACTCCTTCGACTTCGCAGCGCGCAAGGCCCGGCGGATTGCTGATGATGCGCGCGATCGCTTCACCGACGCGCAAATAGGTCCCCGAAACCGGGCCGGTCGCGATCTGAAACGAAATGCGCTGCGCTTCGGGAGGAGGAACTTGCGCCGGCGAAGGCGCAGCGACGAGAACGGCGGCAACCGCAGCCAGCGCACGTATCAGCCGGCGCGCTCTCATCGTCACGAGGGTGATCCTCAGTTCATGCCGCCTTATACGCTAGGGGCGCTGGCAGCGGGAAGCGCCGGTAACTCGCTATTATGCTTAAACATTTGTTATCCGCTTTGCGGCGAAATTAGGTCCGCATCAACCTGCGGCCGACTGCGCCTTCTCGCGACCGTGCCGCATCCAAGCGAGCGAAGGGTGACACTTCCCATGGGCCTCTATCTCAGCCGCAATCTTCTGCGCTCGGCGAGCCGGATTGCGATCGCAGCCGCCGCGGCCACAGTTTTGGCCGGATGCGGCGGCTCGGCGACGATGTCCGAGAACTCGGAACGCACGGCCGCCGCCCTCAACGCCGCCGCCCCCGACACGCAGGATCATCTCGGCGGCGCGGCTTATTGGGGCGCGAAGTACGAGGCGAACCGCGAAGACACGACTGCGGCGCTGAATTTCGCCCGCAATCTCAGGATGATGGGTGGCGCCCGTCAGGCCGTCTCGGTGCTGAAAGATGTCGTGATGAAGGCGCCGGACGACACGCAAGTGCTGGCCGAGTACGGCAAGGCGCTGACCGCGGCCGGCAGGGCGAAGGATGCGCTGCCGTTCCTGTCACGATCGGCCCAAATGAAGGGCGACGATTGGACGACGCTGTCGGCCTACGGCGTCGCACTCGACCAGACCGGCAACCATGCGGCCGCCCGCGAGCTCTACCAAGCGGCGCTGACGCTTTCGCCGGGCAACCCGATCGTCGAGAGCAACATCGCGATGTCGATGGTGCTCGAAGGCCGCATCGATCAGGCTGAACTGACGTTCCGCCGCTTGGTCGCCCGCCCCGACGCGACCGCGCAAATGCGCCAGAATCTGGCGATGGTCGAAACGTTGAAGGGCAATGTCGTCGAGGCCGAGCAGCTTGCCCGCGAGGATCTGCCGCCCGGCGAAGCGACGAACAACATCGCCGTCCTGCGCCAGCTCGACGCCCGCAACGCGCAGATCAACGTGGCGCCGCTCGCCCCTCCGCCTGCGGTCCCCGCACCTGCCGCCGAGCCTAGCGCAGCGCCGGTGCCGACAGCCGCACCCGTCGCTGCGATCTCGGAGGAAACGGAAGAAGCCAAGGCCGAAGTGCCCGCCGCGCCAAAGGCGGAGGAGGCACCAGCGCCGAAGCCGGCACCTTTCATGATGGCGCCGATCGCCGACGAAGGCGACGCGCAGCCGAAGGCAACGCCGTCCGACACCGAGAAGGCGACCGCCGCGCCAAGGCCGATCGCCGCGAACATGCCGTCGCCCGCCGCCCCGAAGCTCCGCAAGTCGTACGACGTCTACCGCCGCTCGCCGCAGGTCTCGGTGGCTAACGCCTCGCACTGAGGGCAATACATCTCGACGATATCTGGGGCCGCATCCCGCGAGGGCTGCGGCCCTTCTCATTGGTGCGGCTCCCAAAAAGAAGAAGGGCCCGAAGTTTCCTTCGGGCCCTCGTGAAGGTCGCAATAGCCGCGAGATCAGAGATTCATGATCTTGATCGAAGCCGGGCCCAAAATGACGATGAACAGCGCCGGCAGGAAGAACACGATCATGGGCACCGTCAACTTGGCGGGCAGCGACGCGGCCTTTTTCTCGGCCTCCATCATGCGCATCTCGCGATTTTCGAGCGCCATGACGCGCAGCGCCGTACCGAGCGGTGTGCCGTAACGCTCCGCCTGGATCAGCGACGTACAAACCGCCCGCACACCTGGATGCGCGCAGCGCTTACCGAGGTTTTCATAAGCCTGACGGCGGTCCGGCAGGTAGGACAACTCCGCCGTCGTCAGCGCGAATTCTTCCGCGAGTTCGACCGACTGGCTGCCGATTTCGGACGCCACCTTGTTGAACGCCGCTTCGACCGACATGCCGGATTCGACACAGATCAGCATCAGGTCGAGCGCATCGGGAAACGCCTTGAGGATCGAACTCATGCGCTTGTCGATGATATTCTGCACGTAAAGGTCGGGCAGGTAGAACCCGACAAACGCGCCGCCGAACGCGATGCCGATCTTGCCGATCGCCGGCAGATCGTAGGTCGACATCAAGAACAGATAGATGACCAGTCCGAAGAAGACGATGAACGGCATCACGAAGCGGAAGAACATGAAGGCGTAAATCGCGGCCTGTCCGCGATAGCCCGCACGCGACAGCTTCTCCTTCGTGTTGGGCGATTCGAGAATGTTGCGCAGGTTCAGCTTCTCGACGGTCTGCTTCATGAAGCCGACCGGTGTCGAGCGCAGCTGCCCCGTGTTCTGGCCCTTCTTGTTGAGCGCCTCGCGCTGAATGCGGCGCAATTCCTCGCGCCGCGTCGCCACGCTCTTCAAACGAGAGGCCAGCTTGTCGGAGGCGAGCAACGGATAGGCCAACGTGACGATGGTCGCGAACACCGCGACCGCCGCCAAGACCGATACGACCAACTCCCGGTCGAACAGCAGATCGATAAACTTCATCATCGCGGCCGTTCCCTCAGTACTTGAAATCGATCATTTTTTTCATGACGAAGATGCCGACCGACATCCACCCCGCGCAGCACAGCAGCAGGAAGTTGCCGAACCGCTCCGTGAACAGCAGCGCGATGTACTCGGGCGTCGTGAAGTACACGAGCCCCATCACGACCATCGGCAGCGAACCGATGATGCCGGCCGAGGCCTTCGCTTCCGACGACAGCGCCTGGATCTTGCCGTGCAGACGTTTGCGGTCGCGCAACACGCTCGACAGGTTGCCCAACGCTTCCGACAAATTGCCGCCGGTCTTCTGCTGAATTGTCAGCACGATCTGGAAGAAATTCACTTCCGCAATCGGCATGCGGTCGTACATGCGCTTCAAACCGTCTTCGAGCGTCACGCCGACCTTCAAGCCCTCGACGATCTGCCGGAACTCCGGACCGACGGGTTCAGCCGTTTCATTGGCGATGATCTTGAGACACTCGTTGAGCGGCAGACCCGCCTTGACGCCGCGCACGATCACGTCGATCGCGTTCGCGAACTCCTTCGAGAACGCCTTCTTGCGGCGGTTGATCGTGAACCCGAGCAACCAGCGCGGCAAACCAAGACCCACCGCAAAGCCGATACCGATCGCCACATACCAAGCGTAGCCGAAGAAAAGGAACGCACAGACCGTCACCAAGGCGACACCCCCGGTGATCATGTGGAACATCCTCGCGTCGATGTTCCAATCGGCTTGGTCCAGCATGGCGCCCAGCGTCGGGCGCTGTTTGACCGCTTCCTGCTTGCGCTCGATCTCTTTGAGCGTCTCTTGAACCTGCTTGCGGCGCTTGGCGTTCGATTCGCCGACGGCCTCTGCGCCTTTGGCGACGGAGGCGCGGCCCGTGCCGCGCGACACCGCCGCGACGCGCTTGTTCGCCTTGTCGGAACCGCTTCCCAAGAAAGCGAAAGCAACCCCGCCAACGGCGAGCGCGACGGTGAGCGCGATGCCCAGAAGCATCAGTGTCGATTGGTCCATGGCGGCCTTGCGGAGCTCTTCGCCCCACCTCCCTTATTTTGCGGCGGCCGCTTCGAGCGCCTCGAGCAGCTCTTTCTCGCGATTGTAATATCTGGCGCGGTCCCAGAACGCGGGCCGCGATATCCCTGTCGATACGTGACGTCCCTTGACGCGCCCGTGCTCGTCTTCGCCGGTGATCTCGTAGAGGAACAGGTCCTGCGTGATGACGACGTCGCCTTCGAGGCCGATGACCTCGGTGATGTGCGTGATGCGGCGCGAACCGTCGCGCAGGCGCGCGGCTTGCACGATCACGTCGATCGCGCCTGTGACCATTTCGCGGATCGTCTTCGACGGCAGATTATAGCCGCCCATTGTGATCATGGATTCGACGCGTTGCAGCGCTTCGCGTGGCGAGTTCGCGTGCAGCGTGCCCATAGAGCCGTCGTGGCCCGTGTTCATCGCCTGCAACAAGTCGAACGCCTCGGGTCCGCGAACCTCGCCCACGATGATGCGTTCCGGACGCATACGCAGACAGTTCTTGACGAGATCGCGCATGGTGATCTCGCCTGTGCCTTCGAGGTTCGGCGGGCGCGTTTCGAGACGAACAACGTGCGGCTGCTGCAGTTGAAGTTCGGCCGCGTCTTCGCAGGTGATGACGCGCTCGTCGATGTCGATGAACGCCGTCATCGTATTGAGCAGCGTCGTTTTCCCCGAACCCGTACCTCCGGAGATCAAGACGTTACAGCGGCAGTTGCCGATGACGTTGAGCACGGTCGCGCCTTCCGGCGAAATCGAACCGAAGCGGACCAGGTCCGCCATCTTCAGCTTGTCTTTCTTGAACTTACGAATCGTGAGCGTGGGCCCATCGATCGCGAGCGGCGGGGCGATCACGTTGACGCGCGAACCGTCGGGCAGACGCGCGTCGCATATCGGAGAGCTTTCGTCGACGCGGCGGCCGATCTGGCTCACGATGCGCTGACAGATGTTCATCAGCTGCGCATTGTCGCGGAAGCGGATATTCGTCAGCTGCACTTTGCCGCCGACCTCGATGAACACGCGCTCCGCACCGTTGACCATGATGTCGGCGATGTCGTCGCGCGCGAGCAACGGCTCGAGCGGTCCGTAGCCCAAAACGTCGTTGCATATGTCGCCCAGCAACTGTTCCTGCTCGGCGATCGACATCACGACGTTTTTGATCGCGATGATTTCGTTGACGATGTCGCGGATTTCCTCGCGCGCGGATTCCGCGTCGAGCTGCGCGAGCTGCGCCAGATCGATCGTGTCGATCAGCGCGTTGAAAATCGTCGTCTTGATTTCGTAGTACTGCTCCGACCGGCTGTCGACCGCGATCGGCGGCGGCGCAGGCGGCGGTTCATATCCGCGCGGCTTCGGTGCAGCCGCTGCCGGCGGCGGCGCGCCGGTCGACGGCGTGGGCGCAGGCGCTGACGCCGCGGGTTTGGGCCGCGGCGGCGCTGCTACATCACCTGCTCCGGGACGCTTACCGAACATGCGCTATCAGGCCTTCTTCCGCCTGAGGAAGTCGAAGCTGAGCTTGTTCGACGGTTTCGCCTCGACGCGCGGCTCGCGACCGGTGAGCTTCTGCGCCAACTCGCGAAAGCCCTGCGCCGCGCGCGATTGCGCGTTGAGTTCGCCGACCATCTGCCCATTGTTGCCGGCTGTCGCAAACGTTTGCGGATCGAACGGCAGCACAAGCGCGGGCTCGGCGCCCATCGCCTCGGCAAAGTCCTTCACGGGGATCTCGGGCCGCCGCGGAATGCCGACCTGATTGAGAACCACCTTCAGCGGCTTATCGTTAGGCCGCGATTGGTTGAGCAGGTCGTAGATGTTCTTGCCGTTGCGCAAGCTCGCCAAATCGGGGGTCGCCGTTACGACGATTTCATCGGCGGCCGTCAGCACGTGCTTCACCCAGGGTGCCCAGACATGGGGCACGTCGACGATCACGCAGGGCGAGGCCTGCCGTACCACATCGAGCACCGCTTCGATCGCCTCCGGCGCGAAGGTCGCCTCGCGGTCGAGTTGCGCCGGCGCAACGAACAGGCTGAGCTTGCTCGTGTGCTTGATCAACAAACGGTCGAGAAGAACGTCGTCCAGGCGGTCGGGGCTTGTCAGCGCCTCGGCAATGCCTTGGCCCGTGTCTTGGTTGAAGTCGAGGCCCGTCGTGCCGAACGGAACGTCCAGATCGACGATCGTGCTGGCGATGTGCAGATCTTCCGCGATTGCCCACGCCGTGTTGTGGGCGACCGTCGACGAACCCGTGCCGCCGCGCGCGCCCACGAAGGCAAAGACTTTGCCGACCGGCGCGGTCGCCGGACCGTGGTAAAGCGACGCGATCGCCTCGATCACCTGCAGCGGATTGAGCGGCGAGACCATGTACTCGTTTACGCCCTGGCGGATCATCTCGCGATAGAGCGTGATGTCGTTTGAACCGCCGATGACGACGACCTTCGTTCCCGGGTCGCACACATGTGCGAGCTTTTCGAGCTCGGTGAGAATCGCCGTGCCCTGCTCGCGCGTTTCGACCATGATGACGTTCGGCGTCGAGGAATCTTGGAAATACTCGACCGCGCCGAAGATGCCGCCCATGTGCACGGTCAAATGAGCTTTCGCCAACCGCCGGTCTTGACCGGCCCGCTGGATCACCGCGCCCGTATCCGGCTGTTCGCAGAACGCATGGATCGAAA
This sequence comes from Alphaproteobacteria bacterium, assembly GCA_016792785.1. Taxonomy (GTDB): domain Bacteria; phylum Pseudomonadota; class Alphaproteobacteria; order Micropepsales; family Micropepsaceae; genus SZUA-430. The sequence goes on along the minus strand of JAEUML010000037.1, from coordinate 18,404 downwards.
TACGCGGGACCGGACGGTCCTGCACGGCCGCGCCGAACGGGGCATCGTTCTTGTCGGGAGCGTTATTCTTGGTCATCGCTTTTGGCTCCTAAACGCTTTCGCTCACATCAATTCGGCGCGACGGTGCTGACCTTGCCGCTGTCGGCATCGGACTCGTCCGCTGTCCGCGTGGGCTGGCCCGCGCGGTACTTGTCAAAGACGGTTGAGCGCCGCATCGCATCCACCGGATCGCTGGTGCGCGGCTCGGTCAGGTCGCGCGGATCGGCGACGATCGCGGCGAAATTGTGCTGCGACGAACAGCCGAATTCCGGCCAAGGCGTGTTGCGCGGCGCGAAAGCCAAATTCTCGCTCCAGTTCGAACCACACTCTGCCGCACTCGCGACGTAGGTGACGAAGCTCAGCGTGATTGGGGCTTGCGCATCGCCCTCGGCCGGCTTGTACGAGGTGTATTGCACCGAATTGTCGTTGACGCCGTTCGCTGCCAGAACCTTCTTGATCTGCGCCAGCGCCGAAGCCGTCGCCGCCTGGTTCGTGGTGCCGCTGGGCGAAGCGGCGTTCAAAATACCCTGCCCCCGCGCCTTCCATTGCGCGACGAAGGCTTGAACCCGCTGGTCTTCACCGCGTCCGAGGCTCTGCAGCCCATCGTCGACCTTGACAACCAGCGTCGCGACCTGCGGTTCGACCGTGATCGGGTACGCCGTTTCGACGTCCACGAATTGCTTCGCGCCGTTCGTCAGCGGTGGCTTGGTGCAGCCGACAAGGGCGATGCCGGCGACGCCGAGGGTGAGAAGGGAAGCGGTGCGGATCATGACGGTCATCCTAAGCTTTCGGTAATTTCCAAATTCTTGCTCTGGCACAGCGTTAGCGAACGATGAACCCGACAGGTCCCTTCAGGGATCCCTGCGCAGGCGCACCCTTGTTTCCATAGACGGCATTCAACCGCGACAGCAGGATGGTTTCCGCATCGCTTGCCGGAACGAAGCCGTCCGTCGGCAGGGCGAGGTTCTTGGGTGAGGTCGCCTCGACGAGATACGGGGTCACGATCACGACGAGTTCGGTTTCGCCCGACTGGAAGTCGCGGCTCTGGAACAGCGAACCCAGGATCGGCAGGTTCTTGAGCCCCGGAATGCCGTCGATGTTCTGCTTCATCGACTGCTGCAGCAGACCCGCCATCACCATGCTGCCACCCGACGGCAACTCGACCGTCGTTTCGGCGCGGCGCACGCGCAGGCCCGGGATCGTGATGCCGGGCACCTGGATCAGATTGCCGTCGGAGTCGACGGCAAGGCCGCCTTGGCTGACGAACGCATTCTCACCCGTGATCTCCGACACTTCGGTCGAGATCCGCAGACTGATGCGTCCTTCGGACAGAACGACCGGCGTAAAGCCCAGACCGACGCCGAACGGCTTGAACTCGATCTGCACGTTGCCGTCGCGATCGCGCGCCACCGGTACCGGGAACTCGCCGCCGGCAAGGAACTTGGCTGACTCGCCGGACACCGCCGTCAGGTTCGGTTCCGCGAGCGTGCGGATCAGGCCCGAACGTTCGAACGCCTTGACGATCGCCTCGACCGAGTTGCCACCCTTGAGATTGCCGAAGTTGAAGGCTGTCGACGACGACAGCGCCTGGCCGAGGAGAGAGAAGGGATTGGAGCTGCTGAGCGAAATCGGCAGGTTCTTGCCGACGTCGAACGCCGCCGTCAGATCGACGCCGAATTGCTTGGCAAGCGAACGCTGCATTTCGGCCACGCGCACGCGCACCATCACCTGGTCGCCGCCGCGAATGGCAACGCGGTTGACCACCGCGTCTTTCTTGAGCTGCTTGTCCGGATCGGTGACATAGCGCATTGCGATCTGGCGCGCCGCTTCGGCGTCCGACGCGTTCTTGACGGAGCCGTTGATCACGACGTTGTCGTTGATCGTCTCGACCGTGATGTCCGCGCCTTTGACGTTGCGCTCGATCAAGCTCTTGAGTTCCGGCATGTCGCGCTCGACGCGAATTTCCAGATTCAAGAGCTGCTTGCCGCTTGCCGTGAAGAAGAACGCGTTCGCCGGACCCGCCTTCATGCCTACGACGTAGACCTGGCGCGGCGTACGCACGACGGCATCGACGACCTGCGGGTTCGACACCAGCACGTCGCGAGCGTCTTCAGGCAACTCGATGATCACGGCCTTGTTGATGCCGAGATTGAGGTGATGCGATTGCGGCCCACTTCCGCCCGGACGGATACGCAGTTTCTGCGTCGGCTCCGGCCGCGTCACACGGTCCTTGCCGTCGCCGTCGGCCACGGCAGGCAGAGAGAAGCACGCGGCAAGCGCGGCGATCGTCAGAAGGCGGGCAAACTTCATGGCTTCACCTGTTACTCTTTCGCGTTGGGCGATACTTGGCTCGGAATGCCGAAGCGCAGGACGACGACGCGGTTCTCGTCATCGCCGCCGAGCCCTTTTGCTTTCGCATTGTCGTCTTCATTGGACTTGTCGGACTGGGTCAACGACCGCAGCGACAACGACAAGTCGCCCATCGCTTCGGCAAGCGCTAGAATTTCGGCCTGCTGCGCGCTGAGTTCGACCGTCGCGGTCTTACCCACGATCGCTTTGTTGTCGCCGGCGTCTTCCGAGGTTTGGTCGACAGCGAGAACGCGCACGTCACGCAGCACGGTCGCCGCGCGGTAGGCCGGAATACCCATCTCGTCGTTGCCGATCTTGCGGGTCATGATGATGTCGACGCGATCGTTGGGCAGAATGAAGCCGCCCGCACCGCTTTCCGGCTTAAGCTTCACGGCAATGGCGCGCTTGCCCGGCGTAAGCACGGCAGCCATGAACCCGGCGCCGTCGGCCTTGATGACCTTCTGCCCGGTGACGGGTTCGCCGGTCGCAAGCGGCACGCGCGCGACCGAGCCTTCCGTCATATCTTCGAGTGCTTGCGGCGCCGTGTGCTTGGCCACGAAGCTCGGATCGACGGCCGCCTTCGGCCAGCCCTGCCATTTGAGATCGCCCGGCTTGATCTTCGCGCCGACTTCGATGGCAGACGAGGCGACGAGAATTTCCGTCATCTCGACATTGGTCGCAGCCGTCGCTTGGTTTTGGCCGCCCATCATGCCGCGCGCCAGGAAGGCGGCGACGGCGGCGGCGCCCAACGCACCGGCGAGAATAAGGATCCGCGTCAAATTCATGGCTTTCTCTCCTAACCCCTGCCCTTTGCCCTGCTTTTCTCGAAGTTCTAACGGCCAAGTCTCAAGCTATGGTTAATGTGGTAAGCGTGGACTTAACATCGATCCAACAATGCAGAAGGTGTGTCCTTTGATTTTGTCCGTCGGCTGACGATCTAGAAAGAAGACGCAGCGAACAGCCGCGTCGCTGGAAGAACGATGAGCCCGCCGGCCGCGATCGCAATCCCATAGGGAATGCCCGCGCCGCTCATCACGAGATGCTTGAGAGATTTCAACCGCTCGACGTCAACGAACAGCGCAAGGCGCCGCGCCGCCATCAGCAGCAATGCCAATGCACCGCCTGCGAGCGCGACGGCAAACACGTACTGACCGAAGCCCCCGGCGCCGACATAGAGAGCGACCGCTGCAAAGAGCTTCGCATCGCCGCCGCCGATAAGCCCCGCCGCAAAAAGGCCGATCCCCGCAAGAAGCGCTGCAAATCCGACCGCGACGTGAATGCCAGCCTCTGCCCAGGTCAGACCCGCGGCTAGCGCGACCGCAGGAAACAGCGCGAGAAGAACGAGAGATATCCAATTCGGAATGGTGAGCGTTGCTACGTCATAGACGGCCCCCGCCAACACGACGGCGCCGACCAACGTTAGCAAGACCGGTTCGAACATAACGCCTGCCCCCGTCCGAGACGACCGGACAGCACAAGCTAAGCTCGCCGTCTTACTACCCTCTTAAGGGTTCTTAGCGTCGCCTCATGCCTTCGCGGGAACCGCGAAAAAAAAGCCGCCAGCCCTGCGCAAGCGGGGCTGGCGGCCTTTTCCAAAGCTGCACGCGACGCGCGCGAACGCGCGACGCGAACAGTCTTAGAGCTTCGCGGCGACGTCCGTGAACGTACCCGTCAGGTTCGTACCCACGGTCGTCAGCGCGGTGATGATCACAACGGCGATCAGAGCGGCGATCAGACCGTATTCGATGGCGGTCGCGCCCGATTCGTCTTTCAGAAAGCGAGTTACAAAGCGGCTCATTGAGGCCTCCTTCAATTGACACCACTGCACCGTTTACCCGCGCAGCTTCTAGCGAGCTGCTCGCGCAAACAGGGGGAGCTTAGGGAGACGCACCTAACGAAGTATTAAAGCGGCTGTATTCGAGAGGTATTCCGCCAATCCACAATAGAAAAAACACGTTCGTCCCTAACATTGAGTTAGCACAGAAAAGAAAAACAGAACCATCGAACGCCGCTATGTTTCAAATTCGCACAGCTTCCGCCGGACGCCGTCCGTATTCAGGGTTCAGACATCCTTAATCGCTTTGCGCCAACCTCCCCGACCAGGGAACCGTCACTCGGAGAACGCCATGACCGCCTTCCGCGCCGCTCTCATGACCGCAGCCGCGCTCACCATTCTGTCGGCGCCGGCCGGCGCCGATGAATCGGCCGAACGTCCGCAAATGCGCGTCGATTATGACCAGGCGACGGTGGTTCGTCTCGATCGCCCGGCAAAGACGGTCGTCGTCGGCAATGCCGCGATTGCGGACGCACTTCTGGTCAACGATCGCACCGTTTACGTGCAGGGCCGCATGTTCGGCAACACGAACATCGTCGCCATCGACGGCGAAGGCAACGAAGTCATCAACACGCTGGTGACGGTCGGCGCTCCGATGTCGCAACAGGTCACACTTTATCGCGGTCCCTCAGGTCAGCAAAACCTCGCATGCTCGGTGCACTGCGAACGCACCGTCACCCAGGGCGACCTCGCGATGCAGGGAATGGCGCAAGACGCCGACCGCAAGGTCGAGATCTCCAGCAAGGCCGCCGAACTCTCTTCGCAGCGCAAGTAATCGCACGCAACTCATTCCCCCGAAAAGCGAGAAGGCCCGGCAGTCACCTGCCGGGCCTTCTTCTTTGTCTGGAACGCCCTTGTTTATTGGCTGAGGCGCAGATTCGACAAGTCTTGCGCGATCGCTTGGAACACCGGCGTCAATTCGGCCGACGTCGGCGACTCGAAGTAGAGCGACGGATCGCTCGCGCAGTCGCGCATAAGGTTCTTCGCGCGCGTCGAGTCCTCCTCGAGCAAGATCGAGTAGATGCGGATGCCGGCGTCCTTGATGCGCGTACAAACCGTGCGCGTACGCGTATCCTGGTTGGCCTCGGCCGTGGCCGCGTTCGTCGTGCCGAGCGTACCGCGGATGAGGTAGTTGTACGCGGTGTAGTTCGACCGGTGCCAGGTGCCGTTGCTGTCGATCGTGTTCAAACCGTCGGTCAAGAACACCATCGCCTTCGTCCACTCCGGATCGCCGTAGTCGGAACCCTCGGTATAGGGCGCCGTCGGCGACAGCGTGCGCCAGCCCCAGGCGGCGCCGATCGCGATGTGCGTGTAGCCGGTCGAGATCATGCCCGAAACGTAGCTCTGCAGCGACAACTTGTTGTTCGTCAGCGGCAGGATCCGCTGCATGTTGCAGTCGCTGTTTGGGTTCGTTCTGTTTTGCCCGATATACTTCGCGGCGTTCTTCAGGCGCGTATCCTGGTCGCCCGTAACGCCGTCGTTGACGTAAGTCGTGTACCCGGAATACGGCGGGTTGTTCGGCCCGTCCGGCTCGAAATACGGCACCCACAGTGTGTTCGGGTCGCTCGCATCCGGTGCATCGTCCGTCTCTTCAAGGCCCGCCGGACGCGCTTCCAGACAGCCGCCCCAGCTCTTGTTGCTCATCGTTGGCCAAACCGCGAAGGCATACATGTTGTTGTTGAAGTTCACCCGCGCGTACTGCGACAAGCCTTGAGTGTCCATCCAGCCGTTGTTCAAGAACTGCACCGTATCGACCCTGACCGTCTGCGAGAACGGCACCAACGACATCTTCAAGTGCGACGGCGTGTTCTGATCGCCGAACAAAATGCCGATGAGCTCGGTCGTGGCCGACCGAAGCGCGCCGATCTTGCCGTTCGAGGCCATAGAACCGGTGTTGTCCAGCACAAGCGCGATCTCGAGGCCCTTGGACTCGCGCGTCACTTCGACGTTCACCGACACGTCGAGATAGGTGATTCCGAACAAGCCCATGAACGCCGTGTCGACGCGCGCGGTGCCGGCAACCGTCACAAGATTCTGTCCCGACGCAGTGACCGTCAACGCCGTCACTGTGCCGAGTTCATTGTCGGGATAGTTGGCGTAGAAGAATTTCTGCGCCTTGGCGGTCATCTCCGGACCGCTGAGACCGACGGTGCCGCCGACGGAGAGACCCGCCGCGTCGAGCGCCTCGCCGAGCCGCATCTTGACGACCATCGCACGCGTCAGATCGACCGCAGAGCCTACCGCCGCCATCGACGGCAGCAAAGCAAGCGCGTAGATCATCGCGACATTGCCTTTTTCCGATGCCCGGAATTTCCGAGCCGCCGCGCTGAAAGCGCGCGTGATCGAGCGCAACATGGCTTTCGCTCCTACCTTGTACCCGTGACGAAACGACGGCCCGTTGAAACGAGCTTCTGCACACTTTGGGCACAGAATGCGTTTCCAGGACTTAAGAAAACATGAAGAGACAAGTAAGAAGTGAATAAAGTAACAAAGGAAAATTTGTGCCACAAAGAAACAGGGTGCAAATGTTAGTACATTATTCAGCGTAACTTGAACATCACCTTCACGGGCCGACCCGTTGATGATAGAGCCTTGTCGTTTGGTGATCGGCGTGCGCCTGAAGCGACGCGTGCGATGAACCGGGAAGGGAGCGCGTCATGCTTCTGATGATGCCGAGGACGATGCTGTTCTTGAGCCGTTTCAAGCGCGCGAACGGTGGCGCCACCGCGGTCGAATTCGCCATGGTCGCGATGCCGTTCTTTCTCCTGCTCTACGCAATCTTCGACGTGGCCTTAATTTTCTTCGCGTCGACCACGCTCGAAAACGGCCTCGTCGCGGCCGCGCGGCAAATACGTACGGGTCAAGCGCAGGCCGCCAATATGACGGCGGCGCAGTTCCGCACGCTTGTGTGCAACGAAATCTCGATGCTGCTCGGTTGCGACGCGCGCCTGGGTCTCGACGTGCGCAAGTACTCGGGCTTCGGCGGCGTGCAGTTCCCGGCCGCCCTCGACGGCAACGGCAACATGACCGGCAACTTGACCTTCGACCCGGGCGCGGCCGGCGACGTGGTCGTCGTTCGCGCGTTCTACAGCTGGCCCATGATGACGCCGACCGTCGGCACTCAGTTCGTCAACATGGCCGGAGGACACCGCCTGCTCGAGGCGACGATCGCATTCCGCAACGAGCCGTTCGGCTCGATCCTGAACAACTGAAGGCGGCGCCCATGAACCGGTTCTTCAAGAGCTTTCGCCGCGCCGACGGAGGCATGTCCGCGATCGAATTCGCACTGATCCTGCCTATCATGTTGGCCACATTCTTCGGCATCGCCGAAATCTCGAACTACATTCTGGCCGCGCGCAAAGTTGCAAACGTCGCATCTGCCGCCGCCGACCTTGTCGCGCAGGACACAGTGATCGACGACACTGAAATTTCTGACATCATGGGCGCGCTCGACGTGGTCCTGCGTCCGTTCAATCCCGCCGATGCGCAAGTTCGCATCACGTCGGTCGTCGCCGATTCCGACGGTGAAACCACGGTTGCGTGGAGTGATGCCCGCAACACCTCCGCCTACTCGGAAGGATCGCCGATCACGGTCCCAGACGACATCGTTCCCGACAACCAAGGGATCATTATGGCCGAAGTGAGCTTCACCTACAAAACGCTGTTCGGCATGTATCTCACCGACGGCATGACGGTGAGCGACACGTTTTATTTGAAGCCGCGCCGATCGACGCAGGTGTTGCGCCAATAGCGTCGCGAAACTTACGCACTCTTTACCTGTCGCGTTTAGCGTGCCGTCGATCGACATTCGACGGCACGCTTTTTTTCGAGCGGGAGAAGAAACGAAAATGACCACCGCCCACGCGACGACGTCCAAGAACCAAAAAAAAGTCGAAGCGAACTTCTCGCCCGCGCTTCACGGCGAAGTGGACGAACTCGAAGCGCTGAGCTCAGGGTTGCGCCGTCATCTCTCGGCTTGGCGCGGCGCGAACGAAACCGCGATCCTGCGTTTGGGCGCCGTCATGGCGCGCATCGACGCCGTCGTCGAACGCATTGAACGCGCTCGCGTGATGTAACGGCAACTCGCCTCGGGCCCGCTCCGTCCCTTAAACTGCGTGAACGAATCATTAGCGCGGGCGGCGGGGCCGCCGGGGGATCAGTGCGCACGCTTTCGTCGACCAGTCGCGCGTTATGCGCGGCGGCAGCCATTGTCGCCGCCGCCCTGATCGTGGGCGGCGCGTATTTCGTCGGCTACGTCAGCGAAGTTCAGCGCGACCTAAAGGACCCAGCCGCGCACCACCGCCAGGCCGGCGCCGCAATCGCAAATATAGAAAAATCATTGGGTTACGGCGGGTTTCTCAAAACCTATCGCAACTACCGTCTGACGGGTAACGCGGCGGCCAAGCCCCGCCTCGCCCAAGACGTCGCCAAAGCCGCCCACGCCCTTAGCACCCTGCGCGCGCTCTACGCCGGCGACCCGCTCGCGGGCGACGCGTTGAACGAAGCCGCCGCAGTCACCGAGGCCTTCGCCCATATTTCCCGCATCGCCCCGGCATTGGGAGACGCAGCGTTGCGTGGCAGCCCGGGCATGGAGGCCTTGAACGCGCTGCCGCAAACGCCGCAGCTCGAGGCCACATACCTTTCCTTGCGCAGCGCGCTTGACCGTTTGCGCCAGGCGAACATCGAGCATCGCCTGGGCGGCGCGGCGTCGGTGTTGAACTGGAGCCAAGTCCTCGTCATCGCCGTCGTCGTTCTTATCGTGCTTGGACTATTGATCGTCGCCGGACTGTTGCAATTGGGAATCATCCAACCGCTGAAAGCGTTGGAGCACAGCCTGGGCTCGGTCGGCGACGGCGCCGTCGGTCAAAAAATCTGGGGCACCGAGCGCAAAGACGAATTCGGCGCCCTCGCGCGCGCCGGCGAAAAGGTCCGCCGCGGCCTCGCCGAAACGAGCGCACTCAAAGCGCTGGCCGAGAAAGGCCAGATCCACGTAACGCTCGACGGCAAGGCGTCTGTCCTGTTCGAAAGGCTCGTCGCCGACGTCACCTCAGCGACCGATGCATTGAAAGACGCATCGAACGGCATCGTGCGCCTCCAAGACGACAACCGCCGCCAATTTGAAACGACCGTGCAGAAGCTCGCGCAATCGAACGCAGGCTTCGGCGACGCCGCCAAGGCGTTGAGCACGGAAGCGAACGCAGCCGTTGCCGACATCCGCGCCTCGACCGCCAAACTCGGCGCGGCGACGAACGAGCACGCCTCGCGCCTCGACGCGGTCGCGGCCCACCTCGGCGCCGCCGGCAGCGCGATCGAACAGTCGTTCACTGCCGCACGCGACAAGACGTCCGCCGCCGCAAGCAAACTCTCCGCGGCCAGCGGCGCGCTGAAACGCGTCGCGACCGACGCCCAATCGATCCAAGGCGCATTCTTCGCCGCGTGCGACAAGATCTCGTCCGACGCCGCGAACACGGGCGACACGGTTCGCAGTCTTGCCGCCCGCTTGAGCGACGTTGTCGGCACGACCGACGAGCGCCTGACGCAGAAACTGACCGCACTCGACAATCTGGAACAGCATCTGACGCTGATCCTGGCCAAGCTGCACGAACGCGCAGGCGACACGGTCGCGGCATTGAAAAGCGCCGAGGGTGCGTTGGGCGAGCGCACGGCAGAGGCCGAAGCGCGCATGTCGAAATCGGTCGCCGACTTCGAAGACGTGCTGCGCCTGTTCCGCGACGACGCGACCGTCCGCCAAGAATCGTCCGCACAAGCGGTCCAAGCCGTCGGCGCAGCCCAGCGCACGCTGGGCGAAGCGGCAGCCACGCAGAACCAACTTTCCGAAGCGATCGCGCGCCTCGACCGCATCGCGGCACACCTCGACAAACCGGCCGTCCCAGCGCCGGCAGCCCCGACGCCGATCGTCGAAGACCTAGCGAAAGCGCTGCAGGCGCAAGCCGACACGATCCGCGCCGAAATCCGCGACCTTGCAGTGCGTCTGACGGAGGATCGCCTGCTCGCCGGCGCCGACATGCCGTTCCTCACTGCCAAGGCGGCGGTCGACGAACCCCAGCAGAAGCGCGTGACGCTCGCCGACGTGCCGGGCAACGAGATCATGGCGCGCCTGAAGAACCTCGCCGCCGAAATGAACGCCGCGCAGTCGCGTTTCGATCAAACGCAATCGCTGAAGGACGCATTGGGCGCCTTTGCTGCGGAAGTGAAGAAGCTCGCCGCCAACGCCGACCGCGCCGCGCGCCTGAAGAATATGGGCAAGGCGCTCGATCGCCATGCGGAGGAAATCGAAAGCCGCGCAGCCGCGGTCGCGCCCGCGTCGGAAGCGCTGCGCGGTGAGCTGCACGCGATCACAAGCGGCTTGCGCACGATAGCGGCGCGCTCGCAGTCGACCGGCGTCACCGAAGGTCCCGCCCTGCGCGAAGCGGCGATTGACCTAGGCGCCCGCGCGGAGTCGCTCTTCTCCTACTTCGCGAACGCGCCCGAACCCGCCGCTTACGACGAAGCGCCGCCCGAGCCGCTGCCGGTCGACACCGCGACCGCCGACCTCGACGCCCTCGTGCAGCTGATTGCCCGCCTGGAGACGCGCGCAGAACACCTCGCCCAATCGGCCGTGGCCGCACGCTTCAAAGACGTCAGCGACAGCTTGAGCCCGACCGAGCGCGCGGCCGATGAACACGGCGACCAACGCAAGTCAGACGCCGCTATTCACACCGTGTTCGAATCGATCGAGCGGCTGAACAACATCGCCGCCGCCTTGGCGCGCGCGGGCGACGCCGAGCGCCAACGCCACGCCGCCGCACACTGAAGTCTTACTTGATTGGTTTGTATCCGGGCAGAAACACGAACGGATCGTGACCCGGCCCGACGCTGCTGTCTTTGGCGCGCGCACCGTCGGCCGCCCATCCCGGTTTCGGCTTGAGCCAGCCCTTCTTCTTGGCGGCCTCGTCCAGCGACATCGTCGCCGTGTCCGCACCGAACAGCGCGCCGACATCGCCGGTACGGTTCAACGGATCGAACAGGCCCATGTCAACGAGGCCGAAATCTGTCGGACAGCCGACGCGCGCCGCGGTACTGAGCTCGCCATCTCGGTTGCAGAGATAAGTCCAGATCGCGAGCGCCGGATCGCCTTCGCGCTTCTGCCGCTGCGGTACGAGCGCCGGCGCGCGCGGCCGGAACCGCGGCAAGGTGGCGATCACATCGACCGGACCGAATGCCTCGACATCCGGCGGCGGCGGCGTCAGGCGCGCAGCGACGGCGACGATCTTCGGCTCGCTTCGAATCTCCAGCGGAAACTCGAACCAAATCGAATGCGCCAACGCCCACAGAGCAACGACGTGCAGAACGACCGCAGCGCCAAACGCCATGCCGAACCGTCCCGGCGAAGACGCGCCGGAAAAGCTCGAAGCAAGGGCGTCTTCCGGGCGCACGGGAACGGGACCACGACTGGTTGCAGCCGTTAACATGGTCCTGAAATACGACGGGAACAAGAAACAGGCGGGGGCGTGGACGCTGGGTTCGTCCACGCCCGGTCCCATCAGCAATGGGGGTTGCTGCGTGGCCGCCTACTTTGCCGGAGAGCCGGATGAATGGGGGACGACTCGGCCGGCGGGGGACTCGTGACCGGCCTTGGGGAAGCCGGCTTACTAATGAGTCAAACCTTAGGGGCCAGGTCTTAACAAAGTACTAATTGTGGCAGGTCGCGAGTTCCCGCCAAGGCTGCAGGCACGCCGAAAAACTCGCCTGATCAGCTGCGTACCCGGATCAACCCTTCTTGCGCCACAGACGCGACCAGCTTTCCGTCCCGCGTGAAAACGCTGCCGCGATTGAAGCCGCGCGCGCCCGCCCCGCTCGGGCTGTCCTGCGCATAGAGCAGCCACTCGTCGACACGAAACGGATGATGGAACCACATCGCGTGGTCGAGGCTCGCCGACTGCAGCCGCCCCGAATACCAGCTGATCCCGTGCGGAATGAGGCACGTGTCGAGCAACGTCATGTCCGACGCATAGGCAAGCACGCACTGGTGCATCGCAAGTTCGCTCGGCATCGCGCCCTTCGCTTTCAGCCAAACGTGCTGAAAGGGTGGCGCCTTCTTCGGATTCATCAAATCGTCTTCGTCTTCGACCGGGCGCACATCGATCGGGTTATCGCGCGTCACATGCTGGCGGATTGCCTCGGGCAACGTGTGCGCAAGACGGCGCCGCCGCTGCTCCTCCGTCTCAAGACCTTCGGGCGCGGGCACCTTCGGCGCGTCGAACTGATGCTCGAGCCCCTGCTCCGGCACCTGAAAAGACACGGCCATGTTGAAGATCTGCTCGCCGTGCTGGATCGCGACGACCCGCCGCGTCGCAAAGCTCTTGCCGTCGCGCGACCGGTCGACTTCGTAGAGGATCGGCACCTTGGGATCGCCCGGCCTGATAAAATAAGCGTGAAGCGAATGACACACGCGCTCTTCAACCGTGCGGTAGGCGGCGACCAGCGCTTGGCCCAATACCTGGCCCCCGAACACGCGTTGCCAGCGGTCCTTAGGGCTCACGCCCCGGAAAATGTTGACCTCGATCGCCTCGAGATCGAGCAAATCCAGCACTTCTTGAATTGAGCTGTTCATATTTCGCCACAATCACCCCATATGGGCTTCGGTGGGCTGACTGTTAGGGGCTGACGACCGGCGCGCGCAATGCGCCATGGCGTCCCCTCGATCGCGAAAAGGGGTTGCCGATGGACCTGATGTACTTCTTTGGTCGCGCCTGGGATTTCATTCTCTGGTTCGCCAACATGGTGGTCGGCACCGTTGCCCAGTCGATTTTTGGCGGTTGGAATGCGGTCCTGGCGCTTGCCGCCGTCGCCTTCGTTCTCTTCATCCTCACCCGCGCGATGACGCGCCGTTCGGACGATTAGCGAGCGCGCGTTTCGCCAGCGAGCACAAACGGTGCCCAAGCCGCCGGATGCGCAAAGCGCGGCGCGCTCTGATCGTTCATCAGCGCAAGCATCGACTGCCGCAACGCTTGCGCACGGCCCGCCTGCGGGTTGGCTTGGAAGTTCCGAACGGTTTCCGTCGTCAGCTTTTGTGCGGCATCGTCCCAGACGGACCAATGCGACACCAACAACGACTTTGCGCCCGCGAGGAAGAAAGCGCGTGCAAGGCCCGACAAACCCTTCGCGCCCGGAACATCGCCCGCAGCCGTATTGCACGCGGACAAGATGATCCAATCCGCCGCGAGATTGAGACCCGCCGCTTCCGACGCTGCGAGATAACCATCGTCAAGAGCGCTCGCCGTCGAAGGCGGCGTGAACACAAGCCCGGGCTCGCCGAGCCCCAGATCGCCCGCCATCATCCCGTGCGTCGCAAACGCGATGACCCGCTTCTTCGACAAGTCGAGCGACTTCACCCGCGCCTCCGTGGCGCGCTCGCGCAGATAGAGATCGCCCTCCGCCGCGCCGAGCGCCTTGGCAAGCGCGCGCAGTTCGTTGCCCGCGGCCGGCAGCGGCGGCAAACGCCGGAGCTCGTCGAGATTGGGCTCCGTCCCGCGAAACAGACTGGCGACGCTGCGGGTTCCTTTTTGCGACAATGGCGCAGCCGTGCCGCCGACCGCGGCCAGCGTTTGTGTCCCTTGCAAACGCAGATCGAAGCCCTCGCCGCGCGACAGCGACAGCCGGGGGCGCGTCTCGCCCTGAAGAAACGTGTGCGGCGAACCGATCAACGGGAATCGGTGAACCGGCAAGTCGACCGGTGACGCGGCCAGCGGTTCAGCGGAACCGTGCGGCGCCTGCCTGCTCGCGATGCGCTCATCGAACGCCGGGTCGCCGAACCCAGCAAAGGCCTCGCTCGCGGACTTGCTTCCGGCATAGACGCGCAACGCTTTTAGGCTTGAGAGCGAAGGCAGCGTCGCAAGCGCATGACGCTTCGCAAGCCAGGCCGTTTCGCGCAACACCGCCGGGTCGGCATCGCCCGCAACGCCGCCGGCCGGCGCCTCCGCGACCAGCACCGACAGCGGCAAACTCGTCAAAGGCCCGGTCGGGATGACAAACACCTGCGCCTTGTCCTTGACGACACCTTCGACCGGCGCCCACAGATCGCGATAGAGCCGGTGCGCCAGCGCCCGATCGAACGGCATCATCGACGACTGCCAGCGGTCTGGCTCAAGCTGCCGCCTAAGCGTAGCGATCCTTTCCGAAAGCTCGGCAATCGGTCCCGGCGTCACCGCCCAACCGACTTGCGTGCTCGAAACCGCAAACACCACCGTCGCTTCCTCAAGCGTCAGGAACACGACGACCGCCTCATCGGGCCCGAGCAGCGACTGAGTTTCGGCAGCGCTCGTAGGCTTCGGGATGGCGAGATCGCCGTAGGCCGGATGCTCACGCCGAAGCGTGGCATCGAGTTCGCGCAGCCGGCCGCTGATCACTTCGCTATCGCGCCTGAGCGCTGCGGCTTGCGCCCTGACTTCGGGCTGGTTGGAACCAAGAGCGTTCGCGAGCTGCCGATCCAGCGCCGCGAGCTGGCTGATCTTCTCCTGCTGCTCGCGCAACAGTCGCGCCAAACCGTCCCGTCTCGCTGCAAATCGAGCGGCCGTGTTCGCGACCGCCCGTGCTGTGTCGTCGAACGCGACACGTTGCGCGGCCTCAAACGCTTCCGCTCTCAGTGCATCGGCCTCTTGCGGCCGCTTCAGCGACAACGCGAACGTGTTGCGCACTTGCAGGTCGAACACGTGATCGTAGACGAACTGATCCTGCCAGCCGCCGCTGAGCACGCGCGCCGCCGCCCGCGCCTTGGCGGCCGCGATGATGTCGACGGCGCGCCGGCCGCGCAAAGCCGCCTCCTCGGGTTTCGATTGTTCCAGCAGGCTGCGCGACAGCCAATAGTTCGCCATGCCGATCTGGGTATGGTCGCTCGGTAAGGTTCGTTCGAGGCTGACGAGTGTCTGGCGGAACTCCGCTTCCGCCAGGGAGTAGCGGTTGGAGAAAAGATAGGTGCCGCCGAGATTGGCCCGCGTCGCAATGATCTGCGGGTGATCCTCCGGATAGAGTTTGCCGAGAATTGCGAGCGCACGCTTGAACATCGTCTCGGACTCGGCCGCGCGGCCGTCATCCCGATAGGCCTCGCCCAGATTGTTCAGCGCCGTGGCCGTGAAGGGATGATTGGGGCCGAGCGCCCGTTCGAAGATCGCGAGCGCGCGCTCAAGCAGGCCTCGTGCCTCGTCGCGGCGGCCCAGCGCGCGATAAAGCACAGCAAGACCATTCGCATAGAGCCCTGTATCCGAATGGTTGGGACCCAGCACCTTCTCGACAACAGAAAGAGCGCGCCGCAAAAGCGGCTCCGCCTCGTCAAATCGACCCTGATCGACGAGAAGCGACGCGAGATTGCTGAGCGACACCGCGGTATCGCGATGATCACCGAGCGCCCGCTCCCGGATGTCCAGCGCCCGCCGATAGAGTGACTCTGCTTCCGCGTAGCGCTCCTGCAACTGACAGACCAACGCGAGATTTGAGAGGACGATCGCCACTTCGGGATGATCTGGCCCGCTCAATTTTTCATCGATCGCAAGCGCCCGCCGCAATAGCGGTTCTGCTTCCGCATAGCGTCCAAGGTCGCGATTGACCTCAGCCAAGTTGTTCAACGATGTGGCGGTGTCGGGGTGATCGGGGCCGTTCGCCTTCTCATTGATGGCCAAAGCGCGTTTCAGCAGTGGCTCCGCTTCCTTCAACCGCGCTTGGGCCATGTATAGAAGCCCCAGATTCGTGAGCGCGTTTGCCGTATCGGCGTGATCCGGGCCCCGCGCGCGTTCGATGACGGCAAGCGCCCGCTTCAACAGCGGCTCGGCTTCGCCAAGACGCCCCTGCAACATGTAGAGCGAGCCGAGATCGCCGAGCGCCTCGCCCGTCTGCACCGCATCCGGTCCGTACTTCTTTTCGTAGATCGCGAGCGCCCGTTTCAAGGGAACTTCCGCTTCCGCGTACTTCCCTTCCGCCGCAAGCGTCAGCCCCAATTGCGTCAGCCAGCGCGCCGCACGTTCGCTGTCCGGGCCCCAGTGCTTCTCGACAATCGCAAGACCTTTCTCCGCCAGCTTGCGCGCTTCGTCGAACTTTCCGTCGCGGCGCAGGAAGCCGACGAGATCGAGCAGCTTCTGCTCGTCGCTGCGCGTGTCTTGCGCGGCTGTCGCAGGTTCGGCCGCCGACGCGACAGGCGCGTGCGGCGCAAACACCGCCGCGGCCGCGACAAAGAGCAACGCGAATACGCGCACGGCCGAACTCAACCGCAATCGACGGCAAGATAAGCGACAATGCTCATGACGATCCGCCCCACCCCATGGAATGCGGTGCAATTTACCAGCAGTCGCAGGCCGGGTCTAATCCAGCCTCTGCCCCAGCAATTTCTGCTTCAGGAACGAGGCGATCGCCGCGTTCTGCACGTCGCGGTTCGACTTTTTCTGGAAGCCGTGCCCCTCGTCCTTGGCCAGGATGTACCAAGCCTCCGCCCCGTTTGCACGGATCGCCTTCAGCATTTGCGCGGCCTCCGAGGTCGGCACGCGCGGATCGTTCGCGCCCTGGATGATGAGCATCGGCTTCTTGATCTTGGCGACATTCGTCAGCGGCGAGATGCGCTCCAGGAACTCGCGCATTCTGGGATCGCGCTCGTCGCCGTATTCGACACGGCGCAGGTCGCGCCGATAGCCGCTCGTGTTCGTGAGGAACGTCGCGAAGTTCGAGATGCCGACGACGCTGATGCCCGCCGCAAGCCGGTCGCCGTATTCGATCATCGACGCATACGACATGAACCCGCCATAGGACCCGCCATAGACCGCAACCCGCCGCGCATCGAGATCGCTCTGCTTGGCGATCCAATCGAGCGTCGCACCGATGTCCTTGACCGAGTCCATCCGCTTCATGCCGTTGTCGAGCTCGACGAAATACTTGCCGTAACCCGTCGAACCGCGCACGTTCGGCGCCACGACTGCGATCTTCAGTTCCTGCACCAGGTACTGGATGAACGCGTTGAAGTTTGGCCGGAACTGCGCCTCCGGCCCGCCGTGGATGGAGAGCATCACCGGATAGCGGCCCGGCTCCTTCGGCTTGTAGACGAAGGCCGAGATGCGACGCTTCTTGCCGTCGACCTCGTCGAACGTGTCGTATTCGACGAGCGACGGCGCCACGAAGTCGGCTTTGTCCAGCCCGCCGATCTCGCTGTCGGTCCAAGCAACCGGCGCGCCCTTGCCCAAATTCCAAACATAGGCGTCGCGCCCCGCCGTGCCGTTCAGCGAGAAGCCGAGGCGCCGGCTGTCCGCGCTGAAGCGCACGTTCTCGACCTCGCCGGGCGGCAGCTTCGGCCCCGCCGTCAGCTTGCCGCGCCGCGCATCCATCAGATAGAGCCGCGCCGTGCCGCCTTCATTCACCGTCACCGCAAGCAGCCGCCCGTTCGGCGCCATCTCGATCGTTTCGACGTCCCAAGCGAGCTTGTCGGTCAGCACGTCTTCCTCGTCCGTGCGCAAGTCATAGCGCACGACGCGTCGAAACTCGGAATCCTCGTCTGAGATGTAGTAGAGCGCGTTCCCGTCCGGCGAGAATTTCGGCGATCCTCGGAAGATCTTCACGGGCGACGGCTTGATCTGCTCCTTGCGCCCGTTCGTGAGATCGACGAGCCAAAGCTGCTGCTCGCTCACCGACACGTCGCGCGTGACCGCCAGCGTCTGGTTGTCGGGTGAGAAATCGGCCGAACTCCAACTGCCGTCCTCCTCCAACACTGCGCGCGCCGCCTTCGGGTCGGACGCATCCGCGACCATGATGCGATAGCGCGCCGAGTTCGACGGCACGCTCGTCCAGGCCACCCACTTGCCGTCGCGCGAGAACACCGCGTCCGTGTTGCGCGTCTTGCCGTCCGAAAGCCGCACGACGTCGCCGTTGCGGTCGTTCAAGAGGTAAAGCTGGAAGAGTTCGTCCCCGCCCGTGTCGCGGCTGAACATCAGCGTGCGCGCCGGCCAGTTGCCAGGCCGGTAGAGCGCGACGTTGACCGGCTCGTCGTAGAAGCTGATTTGCCGGCGCATGCCCACCGGCGCCTCGACGCGGTGCAACTGGTTCGTCTCGCCGAACCGCGTCTGAAGGAGACGGCCCCGCCCATCCGGCGAACAGTCCAGGAAGGACGCCCCCCGAACCGCCTGATAAAGCCGTAGCCGCTCGCGCACCG
>JAEUML010000014.1 GCA_016792785.1 Alphaproteobacteria bacterium | reverse complement strand
GTCGCGCGGGCCAATCCGCATGTGACGTTGTTCGGGTCGGAGGCGCTCGTGATTTTTTCGGGGCCGCACGCCTATGTGTCGCCCACCTGGTATTCGGACCGGACGACGAACGTGCCAACGTGGAACTACGTTGCAGTGCATTGCACGGGAATCCCGGTCGCGATTGACGCGGATCAACTCGCGCATCTGAGCGAGATGGCAAAGAAATACGAGGGTTCGCGTGCGAACGGCTGGAGCACGAGCGAACTCAAGCCGCAGATGCGCGAGACGCTGCCGCGGGGCGTGGTCACGTTCCGAATGAAGATCGCCAAGATCGAGGGCAAGGCGAAGCTGTCGCAGAACAAGCCGGCGAGTGAGCGCGCGCGGGTGATCGAAGGATTGAGGGCCGCCGGCGAGGCGAAGGTCGCTGCGCTGATGGCCCGAGAATTGGACAGAGTGTGAATTTCGGACAACGGAGGACGTCATGACTGAGTGTTTCATCTACGACACCGTGCGCACGCCGCGCGGCAAAGGACGCAAGGACGGCGCGCTGCACGAGGTTACGGCGCTGGAGCTCGGCACGCAGGTGCTGAAGAACATCCGCGACCGCAACAAGCTCGACACGTCGATCGTGGACGACGTCGTGTTCGGCTGCGTCGATCCGGTCGGCGAGCAGGGTTCGAACATCGCGCGCATCGCGGTGTTGAATGCCGACTATGCGGAAAGCACGGCGGGCGTGCAGATCAACCGGTTTTGCGCGTCGGGCTTGGAAGCCTGCAATATGGCGGCGGCGCAGGTGATGTCGGGGCAGTCCGACATGACGATCGGCGGCGGCGTCGAATCCATGAGCCGCGTCGGCATGGGCGCCTCGGGCGGCGCGTGGGCGACCGATCCTGCGATCGCGGTCAAGAGCTATTTCACGCCGCAGGGCATCGGCGCCGACCTGATCGCCACGCTTGACGGGTTTTCGCGCGACGACGTCGACGCCTATTCGGTCGAAAGCCAGAAGCGCGCGGCGAATGCGTGGAAGAACGGGTACTTCAAGAAATCCGTCACGCCGGTCAAGGACATCAACGGGCTCACGATCTTGGATCGCGACGAGCATATGCGCGCCGATACGACGATGCAGACGCTGGCGTCGTTGCAGCCAGCATTCGCGATGCCGGGCGAGTTCGCATTCGATTCGGTGGCGCAGCAGCGCTATCCGGAGGTCGAGCAGATCAACCACGTACACCACGCCGGCAATTCGTCGGGCATCGTCGACGGTGCGGCTGCGGTGCTGCTCGGCACGAAAGAGGCCGGGCGGTCTCAAGGGCTGAAGCCGCGCGCGCGCATTCGCGCGTTTGCGTCCATCGGGTCTGAGCCTTGCATCATGCTGACGGGGCCTGCGCTCGTGACTCAAAAGGTGTTGAAGCGGGCCGGCATGACGACGAAGGACATCGACCTCTTCGAATTGAACGAGGCGTTCGCGTCGGTCGTCATGCGCTTCATGAAGGTGCTCGACATCCCGCACGACAAGATCAACGTCAACGGCGGCGCGATCGCGATGGGACACCCGTTGGGTGCGACGGGCGCGATGATTTTGGGCACGGTGCTCGACGAGCTCGAGCGGCGGAATTTGAACACCGCGCTCGTCACGCTTTGCGTCGGCGCCGGCATGGGCACGGCCACGATCATCGAACGCGTTTAGTCTGGGAGTGCGGGCATCTTGCCCGCCCTTCCTTGCACGGCATCAACGGGAAGAAAGAGCGGGCGGGACGCCCGCGCTCCCAGACAAGGAAAGAGCTATGGAACTCAAAGTCTTCAAGTGGAATCAGGACGCGGATGGAATCGTCACGCTGACCTGGGACGATCCGGAGCGTTCGATGAACGTGCTGTCGAACAAGGCGCTGGCCGACATCGGCGGGGCGATCATGAAGATCGCAAGCGATGCTTCGATCAAGGGCGTCATCATCACATCGGGAAAGGCGAACGGCTTTTGCGCCGGCGCGGCGCTCGACGAGATGGAGGGCCAAGCGAGCGGCGCCGGTGCGCCGAAGAGCGAGGAAGAGCGCGTGCGGCAACGCTATGAGGGCGTGCTGCAGTTCAACATGCTGCTCAGGAAGCTCGAAACCTGCGGCAAGCCGGTGGTTGCGGCGATCAACGGGTTGGCGCTGGGCGGCGGGCTCGAAGTGACGCTCGCGTGCCACTATCGCGTGGTCGCGGACAATCCGAAGATTCAACTCGGTCTGCCGGAGTCGAAGGTGGGCCTCCTGCCGGGCGGCGGCGGCACGCAGCGTCTGCCGCGTCTCATGGGCGCGCAAGCAGCCCTCGGCATGATCATGCAGGGCACGTCGCTCGATCCGAAGGCGGCGGCGGGCCAGAAGGTGGTGCACAAGGTCGTGCCCGCCGATCAGCTGATCGCGGAGGCGAAGCGCTGGATCAAGGAAACGCCCGATCCGGTGCAGCCTTGGGACAAGAAGGGCTTCGAGGTGCCGGGCGGTCTGCCGAACGACAAGGGCTCGTCGACCGTGTTCACGATGGGCAATGCGCTCTATCGCAAGAACTCGTACAACAACTATCCGGCGCAGCGCTACATTCTCTCGTGCGTGTATGAGGGGCTGGCGGTTCCGATCGATGCGGGTCTTCGCATCGAGGCGCGGTACTTCACGAAGCTGCTGATGGATCCGGCGTCGCGGAACATGATCCGTTCGCTGTTCCTCTCCATGCAGGATCTGGGCAAGGGCGCGCGGCGGCCGGCGAAGGTCGAGCCGACGAGCGTCAAGAAGCTCGGCGTGCTGGGCGCGGGCATGATGGGCGCGGGCATCGCCTATGTGTCGGCGCAGGCCGGCATGGAGGTCGTGCTGATCGACCGCACGATCGAAGACGCGGAGAAGGGCAAGGCCTATTCGACGAAGCTCTTGGACGGGCAAATCGCCAAGGGGCGTTCGACGGCGGAGAAGAAAGAGAAGCTGCTTTCGCTCATCAAGCCGTCGACGAACTACGATGATCTTAAAGGTTGCGATCTCGTGATCGAGGCGGTGTTCGAGAATCGCGAGATCAAGGCCGACGTGACGAAGAAGGCGGAGGCGCAGATCGGCGCGAAGGCGGTGTTCGGGTCGAACACGTCGACGTTGCCGATCACCGGCCTCGCGGAAGCGAGTGTGCGGCCCGAGAACTTCGTCGGCATCCACTTCTTCTCGCCGGTCGACAAGATGCAGCTTGTCGAGATCATCACGGGCAAGAAGACCGGCGACTACGCGCTTGCCATGGCGGTCGACTATGTGAAGCAGATCAAGAAGACGCCGATCGTGGTCAACGACAGCCGCGGGTTCTACACCTCGCGCTGCTTCGGCACGTATGTGGCGGAAGGTCAGGAGATGCTGGCCGAGGGCATTGCGCCCGCGATCGTCGACAATGTCGGGCGTATGACCGGCATGCCGCGCGGACCGCTGGAGCTTGCCGACGACGTCGCGCTCGACCTCGCCTACAAGGTGCGCGAGCAGACGAAGAAGGACTTGGGCGACAAGTACGAAGCGGGTCCGGCCGATACGCTGATCGAGACGATGGTGGCCAAGCTCGGCCGTTATGGACGCAAGAACGGCAAGGGCTTCTACGATTATCCCGCGGACGGCGGCAAGAAACGGTTGTGGCCGGGTCTCAAGGATATCGTGAAGTACAAGATCACGTCGTCCACGCCCGAACTCGTCGACGAGCTGAAGAAGCGCTTCCTCTATCGCCAAGCGATCGAAGCGGCGCGTTGCTTCGAGGAAAACGTCGTCACCGATCCGCGCGAGGCGGATGTCGGCGCGATTCTGGGCTGGGGCTTTGCGCCCTATACCGGCGGGCCGCTCTCGGTGATCGATACGGTCGGTACGGCGACGTTCGTCAAGGAGTGCGACGCGCTTGCGCAGAAATACGGCAAGCGCTTCCTGCCCGGCAAACTGCTGCGCGACATGGCGGAGAAGGGCGACACGTTCTACGGCCGCTTCAATCCGGCGAAGAAGGCGGCGGCGTAAGTCGAAGGCGTTGATTGAGTTGGGGCGCGGCGTCATAGGCCGCGCCCCCTTTTTTGCCAAGCGGCAGTTGCCGGGAAAAGAAATCCGCGATTTGAAGTTGCGTTGAGCCTCTTCGTGTTCTGCGCCTCTTTCGGGGCAGGCGCGGTTGTGTTAGCTCGACACCAACAACAAAGGGTGTTCGCCATGCGCGCCGTCTTGGGCCTTCTCGTTCTCGTGTTTGGGTTGTCGCTGCCGGCTGCGGCCGCCGAGCGCACGCTCGACGATTTCTATGGCACCTATCTGGGCCATGGCTCTGAGGAGACGGTGGGCGGCGAGGCGCCGAAGAGCAAGATGACGCGCTTCAGCCAAGTCATCATCCGCCCGGCGAAGGACGAGCGCGGGTTCACGATCGAATGGTCGACGTTGAAGCTCGAAGGCGACGAGCTTCCGAAGGAGGCGGACACCAAGACCTATGTTCAGACGTTCCGCGGCACGGAGCGGCCGAACGTGTTTCGCGACGTGACGTCGGGCGACCCGAACCTGGGCGCCGACGCCTCCTGGGCCGTCATCAACGGGGACACGCTCAGCATCGTTCAGGTTTCGGTCGCCCCGGACGGGAACTATTTCGTCGTGCACTACGACCGGACGCTGACGGCCATGGGGATGGATGTTCGCTTTACACGCTTCGAAAACAGCCGGATTGTGCGCGCGATCAAGCTTTCGCTGCTCAAAGGTCCTGCCAAAGTTAACTAGGGCCCTGCCCCCCGTTGCGGTCGCCCAGGCCCCCGTGATTTGATGGGGGATCGGCGGCTTGGGGCGCGCCTCATCAATTTAAGGGAAGTATGAACATGCGCATGGCTTTGGCGCTTGGTTTTGTCGCGCTTTCGATCGCGTCGGTGGCTCAGGCCGCCGACCGCAAGATCGAGGACTTCTACGGCCGCTGGATCGGCACGGGCGAGGCGACGAAGGGCGTCGCCAATCCGGTGAAGACCCAGGCGCGCGACTCCGAGGTCATCATCGAAAAGGCGGCCGACGGGTTCAAGATCAGCTGGACGACGATGTCGTCCGACGTGAACGACCTGTCGCGTTCGAAGGTCAAGACGTCGTCGCTGACCTTCAAGCGCGGGAAGACGCCGGGGCTCTTCGTCGACGTGAAGTCGGGCTATGCGCTGGACGGCAAGAAGACGACATGGGCGCGCCTTTCCGGCGATACGCTGTCGATCAATCAGCTCGTCGTGCAGGAAGACGGCCAATGGGACGCCACGGTTTATGACCGCACGCTGAAGGGCGCCGACGATATGTCGCTCGCCTTCACGCGGATTACGAACGGCCAAATCGGGCGGCAAGCCTCGCTTTCGATGAAGCGGACGAAGGACTGATCTGCGCTCGAACTTCTGAACGGCGTTCAAACCAACGCGCGGGCCTTCACGGCTCGCGCGTTTGTCTTTGTAAGGTCACGCGGCACTGGCAGAATCGCCGCCATGCAACTGATTCAAGATCACGCGCAGCGTTTCGCACAAAGCGAGCCCGTCGAGACGCCGCTGTCGCCCGCGCGCGAAGGCGTGTGGCCGGAACGGCGCGCGATCAAAATGTGGGACGGCGAGGTTTCGACGCTCGCGTGGGAGAAGGCCGACCCGCGCGCGCCTTCTTTGTTGTTCGCCCACGCGAACGGTTTCAATGCGCTGACGTATCGCTCGCTGCTCGAGGGCTTGGCCGACGAGTTGCGCCTCTATGCGACCGACTTGCGCGGTCACGGGAAATCAACGCTGGCCGCGAACCCGAAGGGGATGAGTTCGTGGCTCATCTATCGCGACGATGTCGTGCGCCTGCTGCAGGAACTTGACGGGCGGCCAAAGATTCTCGTCGGTCATTCGATGGGCGCAACCGTGTCGCTGATGGCGGCGGCGGCGCGGCCCAACTGGGCGACGGGGCTTGTGCTTATCGAGCCCGTGATCCTGCCCCAGCGCGATCTTCGTTGGCTCAATATCCTGCGCGCGCTTGGCCTCATCGACCGGCTCTATCCGATGGTCGCCAAGGCGAAGCGGCGGCGCAGCATCTGGCCATCGGCAGAGGCGATGTTCGACGCGTATCGCGGACGCGGGGCCTTTCGTACCTGGCCTGAGGAGGTCGTGCGCGACTATGTGGAGGGCGGCACGGTCGACTATCTGGAAGATGGACAGGTGCGTCTCGCCTGCACCCCGGGATGGGAGTCCGCGAACTACGGCGCCGGTCCGCCCGACGTGTGGGAGGACATCGCCAATGTGCGCTGCCCGACGACGTTGATCGTCGGTGCGAAGCGTTCGACGTGCCCTGAGCCCGTCATCGAGGCGTTGTTGCGGCTGAAGCCCGACATCACGGTCGTGCGGGTCGGCGAGGCGAGCCATTTTCTGCCGATGGAGTTCCCTGAGATCGTGCGGCACGAGATCCGCGCGATCGCCGAACTCTCACACCGATAGGCCGGGCACGATCATGCGCTCGAGTTCGGCGCGCATGGCGAGCGGGATTTCGATCGCCTTGCGTGCGGCCAAATCCATCGAGACCGCCACCGCCTCCGCCGTCGCGACGCACTCGCCGGATTCGACATCGAACAGCCAGTGGCACCACGAATACGTCTTGGCCGACACCGTCTTGAGGCCGCTCTTCAAGATCAACAGGTCGCCTGCGCGCGCGGGCGTGCGATAGACGAAGCGGTACTCGAGCGCGGCGCCGCCGATGCCACTGGCCGATCTGTCCTCGCGCCTCGTCTGGGCGAGGAGATTGGGGATCGCATCGGAGACGCGGCCCATCTGATGGCGCACGGTCAGATAGCCCGCAGCGTCGCAGTGTTCAGCCAGCACCGCGCCGCGATAGGTCGTGACCAGCCCCAAGTCTTCCGCTTCGGCCAGCACGGGAGCGGGGCGGGGCGGCGTCAGTTCCATGCCGCGCGGCGCACCGTGCGACGGCAGCTCGATCGTGAGGGCGGCTGCCTTTGCGACCGCGGCGACGGGCAACGGCAGCCCGCCGCGCGTTTCGACCTCGCACCATTCGGCGCGGGTGACGAACGTGGCGGCGACATCGCCGGACACGACATTGCGCATCTCCTCATAGAGGATCACGCCCTCGTGCCGTGCCTGCAGGACGCCGCCCTGCATCACGAACGGGGCGCCCGGGCGCAGTTCGCGATGAAAGCGGATGTGATGTTCCTTGGGGATCAAGGCGGCGAAAGCGCTGCGCTGGGCGCGTGCGGAAAGGCCCAGCGCGGCCGCGAGCGCCGCCAAACCTTCGTCGGCCTTGGCCACATAGAACTGCACGTTCATGTGGCCCATCTGATCGCACTCCCAAGTCTGAACGCTGGAGCGCGCGACTTCGATCATCTCTCCCATGCGAGCGGGGAACTCCGTTACGGATTGCGTTTGGCGAAAGGCGTTTGCGGCCAGAAGCGATAGACGAGCAACGCGAAGCCGCTGATTGTGAGCACCAGCCCCAATAGCGACATGATCACGACGGGCCAGTTGTTGAAGTTCTCGCGCTCCGCGTAGTCCATGATGTGGAGCGACCAGAGGAAATCGTAGGTGCGCCACAAGCCACTTCGGCGCGCGACGACCTTGCCCGTCAGTGGCGCGACGTAGAGATGCGTTGCGGTTGCGTCGTCGAAGACG
Source organism: Alphaproteobacteria bacterium (assembly GCA_016792785.1). Classification (GTDB taxonomy): domain Bacteria; phylum Pseudomonadota; class Alphaproteobacteria; order Micropepsales; family Micropepsaceae; genus SZUA-430. Next base: position 9,380 of record JAEUML010000014.1, on the reverse strand, counting down.
AATTGCCAGACGGGCAGCGCGCCGCGGTATTCGATCGGCGGATCTTTCTCGATCAGCGTTGCCTTGGTGATCTTGCTGTCGCCGGCGTAGTCGGCGGCCGCGATGGCGCGGGCTGCCGCTTCGTCCAGCGGCGAGACCATGCGGCCGGCCGCGATGTCGAACAGCGCGTGCGGCTTGCCCTCGACGTCGATGCGCCACATCCAGCGGCCGGCAATGTCGACGAGTTCGAGGCGCGAGATCGGAATCGAGAGTTTTGCAAGTTCGTCCGTTGCGGTCGTCAGGTCGATCGATTCCTGCATGCCGCGGGGCGGCGCTTCGCGGATCAAATGCTCGCTGCGGACTTGTTCGATCGGGAACCAGGTCATGAACAGGCCGCTCGCCATCCACGCCAGGATTTGCAACCCGACGATAAGGCCGACCCATTTGTGGGCCCAGAACCACCAACTGCGCATGTCTTTCGTCTCCCCGACGGGAGTTCACTCTAACGCGCGATTCGCCGCCGTGCGACCGTGTGCTATCAGTGCCGCCGGCGCGCACTTGTCGGTGACCGCTACGGAAGACTTGAGGGAGATGGGCGTGGCGCAAGGACCGCTCGACGGGTTGAAGGTGGTGGAGTTCGCGGGTCTCGGGCCTGCGCCGTTTTGCGGCATGCTGCTCTCCGATCTGGGCGCCGACGTGCTGCGCATTGACCGCAAGGACGCGCGTCCGGCAAAGCCATTTCACGTTACGCATCGGGGCCGGCGCTCGCTCGCGCTCGATCTGAAGAAGGACGAGGCGGTCGTTCTCTGTCTCGATCTCTTTGCGCGTGCCGATATCGTGTTCGAAGGGTTTCGTCCGGGTGTGATGGAGCGGTTGGGGCTTGGGCCGGACGTCGCGCTCAAGCGCAACCCGAGGCTTGTCTATGGGCGGATGACGGGCTGGGGACAGGATGGGCCGCTGGCGCAGGCCGCGGGTCATGACATCAACTACATCGCGCTGACGGGCGCTTTGCATGCGATCGGCACGAAGGAGCGGCCGGTGCCGCCGCTCAACCTCGTCGGCGATTTCGGCGGTGGGGCGCTTTATCTGGCGTTCGGATTGCTCGCGGCGCTGACGCACGCGCGGACGACCGGCCAAGGCCAGGTGGTGGATGCCGCGATGGTCGACGGGGCCGCGTCGCTCATGTCCTATTTCTACGGCTTTCGCGCCGAGGGCGTGCATACGGCGGAGCGCGCGGCGAACCGTCTCGACGGCGGAGCGCATTTCTATGACGTCTATCAATGCGCGGACGGCAAGTGGGTCGCGATCGGGTCGATCGAGCCGCAGTTCTATGCGCTGCTGCGCGGGAAGGCGGGATTGAGCGATCCGGCCTTCGATGCGCAGTTGGACCGCGCGCGCTGGCCCGAATTGAAGGAGAAACTCGCGCGCGTGATTGCGACGAAGACGCGAGCCGAATGGTGCGCGATCATGGAGGGCAGCGATGTGTGCTTTGCGCCGGTGCTGGAGCTCGGCGAGGCGCCGTCTCATCCAGCGAATGCGGCGCGCGGCGTGTTCGTCGAGGTCGAGGGCGTCGTGCAGCCTGCGCCAGCGCCGCGTTTCAGCGCGACACCCGGCGCAGTGCAAGGACCGCCACCCGCGATCGGCGGACACAATGTGGACGGGTTGCGCGACTGGGGCATCGGCGGCATCGAAGAACTGCAACGCAAGGGAGTGATCTGATGGTTCGCAGGGCGGCAATCGTCGCGCCGGTTCGCACACCGGTCGCGAAATATCTGGGCGCTTTGAAGGACGTGCCGGCGGAGACCTTGGCCGCGCATGTCGTGCGCGAGACGGTCAAGCGCTCCGGCATCGACCCTGCGCGCATCGACGACGTCGTGTTCGCGCAATCCTATGCAAACAGCGAGGCGCCGTGCATCGGGCGGTGGGCAGCGTTGGCGGCGGACCTTCCGATCGAGGTGCCGGGCTTGCAGATCGACCGTCGATGCGGCGGCGGCCTGCAAGCGATCGTGACGGCGGCGATGATGGTCGAGACCGGCGCGGCGGACGTGGTGATCGCGGGCGGCGTCGAGAGCATGAGCAACATCGAGTACTACACGACGTCGATGCGCTCCGGCGCGCGCGCCGGGAATGTCACGATGTACGACCGGCTTGAGCGTGGGCGCGAGCGGTCGCAACCGGTTGAACGGTTTGGCGTGATCTCGGGCATGATCGAGACGGCGGAGAACGTGGCGCGCGAGTGTCAGATCACGCGCGAGGCGTCGGATGCGTTTGCCGTCGAGAGCCACAAGCGGGCGGCGCGCGCGTGGGCGGAAAGCAAGTTCGCGGACGAGGTTGTCGCCGTTGCCGTGCCGCAGAAGAAGGGCGATCCGGTGATGGTCGCGCGGGATGAGGGGTTTCGTGCCGACACGACGGTCGAGTCGATCGCCGGACTGAAGCCGATCATCAAAGGCGGTGTCGTGACCGCAGCGAACTCAAGTCAGCAAAACGATGCCGCGGCGGCGTGTTTGATCGTCGCGGAAGATAAGCTTGCCTCGCTCGGACTTGAGCCAATGGGCGTTCTGCGCGGATGGGCGGCCGCGGGTTGTCATCCGGCGACGATGGGCTTGGGACCGGTGCCCGCGGTCGAGAAGCTGTTCGCGCGGCTGAAGCTCTCATGGAAGGATATCGACCTCGTCGAGCTGAACGAGGCATTCGCGGCGCAGGTTCTGGGCGTGCTGAAGCGGTGGGGGTGGGATGAGCGCGAGAAGCTCAACGTCAACGGCTCCGGCATTTCGCTCGGCCATCCGATCGGTGCGACAGGCGTGCGCATCATGGCGACGCTGCTCCACGAGATGAAGCGGCGCAAGGCGCGGCTCGGGCTTGAGACGATGTGCGTCGGTGGCGGACAGGGCATCGCGGCGGTGTTTCAGGCGCCCTAGCACGGGGAACCAGAGTGCTTCCGCCATTCTTCCGCGCATGCAGCAAATAGCTCGCGCAGCGACAGAGAAAAATCGTTCTATACTTGCGCGATGGCGACTTGGCTGGACAATTTTCTTGAACGAGCCTATCATGCTTCTTTAAGACGGCAGCCTTCACATAGAAATATAGACGCACCGCTGTCGTTTCTTTCGCGCACTTTCCAACCGATGGGGGCTGCATGCGCGTTCGTGAAAAAACGGCGTTCCTGGCGATCTTTCTTGCGAGCGGCATGCTCGTGTCGTGTGATTGGTTTTGGCCGAAGCCAACGCCATCAGCGTCCTTTCCGCAAAACTGGTCGCCGACGGAGAGGTTCAATTGGTATTGGGCGAGCCAAGGCTCACGGTTGATGCCGTACGCGTGGCTTCAGGCGCTCGAACAGCCGGAGAGCGACCAACTTTTCATGGAGCGGACCCACATCGAGTCGCTCGGGTATGTCTGGTCGGATCTGCCCAACGCCCCGCCCATGCCGATCGGATTCGCGAAGGACATCCAATCGGACAAGAACCTCTCGTTCACGAAGCTGCGCTGGAAGGCGGGGCAGGGTGAGAACGAGCCTTGGGTGGGGCTGACCTGTGCCGCCTGTCACACTGCGCAGCTGACACATCAGGGCAAGACGATCTTGGTCGACGGCGGGCCGACCTACGCCGACTTTCAGACGTTTCTTGAGGAGCTGAACGCTGCGATCAAGAATACGGCGGACGATGACGCCAAGTTCGCCCGCTTTGCACAACGCGTATTTGGCGGGAACGCAAGCGCCGGCGACGTGACATTGCTGCGCGCCGCTTTGAACCAGCTTTCGTCATGGCAGCAGCAAGCGGCAGCACTCAACAACCCGCCGTCCGACTCGCCGCAGCAATGCGACAATCCAGCGAAGTACGCTCCCAACCCGTGTGGCCTGCGCTATGGCTATGGGCGGCTTGATGCGTTCGGCCACATCTACAACAAGGTCGCGAAGCTAGCGGGCGGCGCGCAGGCCGTCGGCAATCCCTCGGACGCTCCGGTCAGCTATCCATTCCTGTGGAACGTGCCGCAGCTCGACAAGGTGCAGTGGAACAGCATCGCCGACAACAACCCGATCAAGCTTCCGAACGGCACTGAGTTCCAACTCAGCGCGCTCGGCCGAAACACGGGCGAGGTCATCGGCGTGTTCGCGGACGTTCAAATCGCGCCCAGTGCGCCGATCAAGGGCTATGTCTCGAGCGTCGACGTCAAAAATCTCGATTCGATCGAGGTCCAGCTGCGCACATTGAAAGCGCCGCTCTGGCCTGTAACGTTCGACAAGCCGGACCCAGCGCTCGTCAGCGAGGGGCGGGATTTGTTCAAGACGAAGTGCGAGAGTTGTCACGCGCCTCTGGAGCGCGACGACCTCACTAAGAAGATCAAAGTGACGAATGTGCGAATCGTTTCCGTCGGCGGGGAGGCGGAAGTCGGAACAGACCCTTGGATGGCCTGCAACGCTTATGCGTACCAGGCGAAGACGGGTCTGCTGCAGAATACACCGGAGAAGTACTACATGGGCGACAAGATGGGGGCTTCAGCGCCGCTTTCGGACATGTTGGGCGCGTCGGTTGCGGGCACTCTTGTAGGCAAAGCGAAAGAGGTTGCGGCCGCCGGCGTACGCGGCTTCTTCGGCGTGGTCCGACCGCCGCAAGTCGCGTTCAATCTGCAGATACCCCCGAACGCGTTTCGTACGAGAGGGAAGGAGGCTCAACTGATCCGTTGCAGGGCGGATGCCGATGACGTGGAAATTCTGGGGTACCAGTCGCGGCCGCTGACGGGAATATGGGCGACCGCGCCATATCTGCACAACGGTTCGGTGCCGACGCTATATGACCTGCTGTTGCCGCCCGACCAGCGTCCGAAGGTGTTTTACACCGGCTCGCGCGAGTTCGATCCGGAGAAGGTTGGGCTGGCGCAGCCGGAGGACACGGCGCGCTGGTTCAAGTTCGAAACGGAGAATTCGGACGGAACGCCCAAGGACGGCAACTGGAACCTCGGTCACGACTACGGCAATGCCGCGCTGACGGAACAGCAGCGCAATGCGCTCGTCGCGTACATGAAGACGCTTTAGGCGAACCAGCTTACGTCCCCGTCTTCTCGTCGCGTTCGGGTGCCGTTTTCAGGCAGTGGGCGACTTCGCGCAGGGTCGCTGCGGAGGTGACGCCGAGTTTGTCGAGCTTGCCCATGCGGGCGAGCGTGGCCAGACCGATTGCGGCCGAGGAGAGGCCGAGCGCGCGGGCTTGGGCCTGATCCGGCGGCAGGTGGTTCAGTTCGAGCGGTTCGCCCACCGTTTGGAACAACGCGATCAAGCGGCCGAGCAGCGCGCGTTCGGAGCCGGGGCTCACGCGCCCTTCGGCGTCTTGTTCGAAGATCGTGTGCGCGGTCGCGAAGACCTCTGCCGCTTGGGCGGCGCGGTCGGCGGCGTCGCGCGCCGACGTCGAGCGCAGGTGCTTCGTCAGACCCGACAGCTCGTTCACCGCGAGTTCGGAGAGGATCGAGGCCTTCGAGTGGAAGTAGAAGTACACGGCGCCGGGCACGTAGCCGGCCTCCGACGCCACCGCGCGGATCGTCAGGCCCTTGGGCCCCACGCGATCCAGCACGCGGCGTGCGGCAGCCAGAATCTCGGTGCGCTTGTTGGCGTGTGCGGTTTCACGACGCGCCTCGCGACGGCGGTCGGACGGAATCTCTGCGTGAGACAAGGTGCATCCCCCCGGATGAAACGAATCAAACTCGTCACGATTCTCATCGCCCAAGTTTGAACGGCGTTCAACACACTAGAAGCGATAAAACGGACGCGACACACCTTCTGCGATTGGTTCCCCGCCGTCGCGTTGGCGAACGGCTTCCTTGAATCCCCTCTCTTCGGCGAGCTTCTTGAACCATGCGCCTTCGGGGGAATGGCGCGCAATTCCGTCAAAAATCGTTGCGAACATCTGGGTCTGCGTCAGGCCTTGCGATTCGATGGCCTGGTTGATTGTCAGTTTTGCCATCATCAGTTGGTTCTTCGGAACGGCGGCGATGCGTGTCGCCAATGCAACAACGCGGGCGTCAAGTTCGGCTTCGGGGACGGCTTCGAGGACAAGGCCCATCTGGGCGGCTTCTTTGCCGGTGATGAGGTCGCCGGTCAGGAGCATGCGCTTCGCTTTCTCCGCACCCAGACGGTAGACCCACATCGCGGGTGTGGGGATGCCCCAGACGCGCGCGGGCGGGTAGCCGATCTTCGCCTCCTCGGCCATCACGACCAGGTCGCAACAGAGCGCGATGTCGCTGCCGCCGGCCACCGCGTGACCGCGGACTTTCGCGATCGTCGGTTTGTGAGAGCGCCACAGGCTCATGAAGTCCTGCGTGTTGCGGTACATCATCGCGAAGTCGACCATCGGGTCCCATGGGCCCTTCTGGGGGTCTTGGCCGCCGGCCGATGCCGATTTGTGTTCGGCGAAGTCGATGAGGTCATAGCCGGCGCAGAACGCACGGCCGGCGCCGGTGAGGACGATGGCGTGGACGGCGTTGTCGTCGTTCGCCTTCTCCACCGCCTCGCGAATTTCCTGCGGCATGCCGCGCGCGATCGCGTTCAGGCGATCCGGCCGGTTCAGCGTGATCGTCGCGATCCGTCCGTTCGTTTCGTAGGTGAGATGTTTGAAGGTCATCGCCTAGAGCCCCATTTGGCGGGCGGCGAGGTCGCGCATGATTTCTTCCGAGCCGCCGCCGATCGCGTTGACGCGGACCTCGCGGTAGATGCGCTCGACACGGCTGCCGCGCATATAGCCGGTGCCGCCCATGATCTGCATCGCCTCGCGCGCGCAGTATTCCATGGTGAGCGTCGCCTGCACTTTCAGGAGCGCCAAGTCGGCGGCCGGCGTCTCGCCGTTCTGAACGCGCCAGGCGCACATTTCGAGATAGGCCTGCGTCGCGTTGATCTGGCGCACCATGTCGGCGATCTTGTGGCGGATGACCTGATGGTCGGCGAGGCGCTTGCCGAACGTCATGCGCTCGCGTGCCCATTTCACGGCGTCCTCCAGGCAGACGCGCGCGTAGGCGTTCGCGCTGGCCGCCATGCCGAGGCGCTCGCCGTTGAAGTTCAGCATGATGCCGATGAAGCCTTGGTTCTCGCCGCCGATGAGGTTCGCGGCGGGGACACGTACGTCCTGGAAATAGAGCGCCGCGGTGTCGGAGGCCCACCAGCCCTGCTTCTTCAGGTTCGTGCGGCTGATGCCCGGCGCGTTCGCTTCGATCAAGAGAAGCGAGATGCCGCCCATGCCGGGGCCGCCGGTGCGGACCGCCGTCGTGAAATAGTCGGCGCGCATGCCGCCGGTGATGAACATTTTCGAGCCGTTGACGACGAAGTGGTCGCCGTCGCGTATGGCGCGCGTTTTCAGTTGCGCGACGTCGCTGCCGCCCGAAGGTTCGGTGATCGCGAGCGAGATGCGCTTGTCGCCGGCTAGAACGGCGGGCGCGATACGTTGCTTCATCGCCGCGTCGCCGACGGCCAGGATCGGCGGCAAGCCGATGCCGTGCACCATCAAGCTCGCGTTGACGCCGCCGGCGCCGAGGCGGGCCAGTTCCTCCGACGTCACGATGCCGTGGAAGCGGTCGAGGCCTTCTTTGATGCCGCCGTATTCTTCCGGGTAACCCATGCGCAGGAGGCCGAAATCGGAGGCCTTCTTGTAGAGCTCGAGAGGGATTTCACCCTTCTCGTCCCACTCGTCGACGAACGGCATCATTTCGCGTTCGACGAATTTGCGCAGCTCGCGCCGCCAAGCGTGGTGGCTCTCGTTGTAGAACGGCGATTGCGGGCGGGACGTGTCGAAGTCGAGCGTTTGGATGTTCTTGGTCATGGGTGTCGGAACCATTGCTGATCATCCCAATGTGTCATGGTCCGCGAAGGCGGACCACCCCGATGCAGCCTGCCCACGGGCAAGGCGAAGCCGCGACCCGGGTGCGGACCATGACACGTAAGGGAAAGGGCGACGGCGAGGCATTGCCTTCGAGGCGGCGGCGTACCAATGTTTCCTCACCCGCTATTGCCGCATCAGAACTGGAGAATCCCATGAGTGCCGCGCCCGCCGTTTTTCCGGGGTACACGACCGACACGATCGACAATCGGATCGTGAACCCCGCGCTCACTCAGGACGAGACGATCCACGATGTGTACGCGCAGCTTCGGCGCGAGGACCCGGTGCATTGGACGACGCCGGCGCACTTCCGGCCGTTCTGGTCGGTGACGAAGCATGCGGACATTCTGGAGGTCGAGAAGAACCATCCGGTCTTCGTCAACCGGCTGCGCACCTATCTCTCGCCGGTGCAGGGCGAGGAGTGGGTGAAGTCGGTGACCGGCGACACGCATCTGTTCCGCACACTCGTCGACCTCGACGATCCCATTCACATGAAGCTGCGCGGCCTCACGCAGAGTTGGTTCATGCCGCCGAATTTGAAGAAGCTCGAAGGGCGGATTGCACAGATCGCCAAGGATCACGTCGACCGGATGGCGGCGCTCGGCTCGGAGTGCGACTTCGTGAAGGAGGTCGCGCTTTGGTATCCGCTGCGCGTCATCATGATGCTGCTGGGCGTGCCGCCCGAGGACGAGCCCTTCATGTTGAAGATGACGCAGGAGATTTTCGGACCCGGGGATCCGGACGTCGCGGCGCAGACTGCGCACAAGGCGGATACGGCCGCGTTCTCGTCGTCGGGCGAGCAGTCGGTCGATCTGATGCAGACTGCGATGCAGCTCTATCAATATTTCGGCGCGATCACCGCCGACCGCCGCCGGAACCCGAAGGACGACGTCGCCTCGATCATCGCGAACGGCATGATCGACGGGCAGCCGATCGGCGATCGCGAAGCGATGAGCTATTACATCATCGTGGCGACCGCGGGGCACGATACGACGAGTTCGACGGTTGCGGGCGGGTTGCTGCAGTTGATGAAGAACCCGGATCAGATGGCGAAGCTCAAGGCGGACATGAGCCTGGTGCCGAACTTCGTCGAGGAGTCCATTCGTTGGGTTACGCCGGTCAAGCACTTTATGCGCACCGCGATGCAGACGACCAAGCTGCGCGACAAGACGATCAAGGAAGGCGACGGGTTGTGCCTTTTCTATTGGTCGGGAAACCGCGACGACGAGGCGTTCGAGGAGCCGTTCAAGTTCAAGGTCGACCGCAACGTCACGAAGCATGTCGCGTTCGGGTACGGCGTGCACTTGTGCCTCGGCATGCATCTCGCGCGGATGGAGATCAAGGCGCTCTACAACGAGTTGCTGCCGCGGTTGAAGTCGATCGAGTTGAACGGCGTGCCGAAGAACACGCTGGCGAATTTCGTCAGCGGGCTGAAGACGCTTCCGGTGCGCTACAAGATGGCGTGATCCGCGGGGAGCGCTACGCCTCGATCGTCAGCGAAACGTCTTCCGCGCGCAGCAAGTCGATCAGGCGCTTGCCGTCGGGCGCGGT
>JAEUML010000010.1 GCA_016792785.1 Alphaproteobacteria bacterium | reverse complement strand
GGAAGCTCTCGCGCGCATGCGGGCGCTGATCCTTGCGGCCGATCCGCAGATCGTCGAGGAGTGGAAGTGGGAAACGCCGGTGTGGTCGCGCGACGGGATTATCTGCACGGGCGAAGCGTACAAGAAGGCCGTGAAGCTCACATTCGCGAAGGGGGCAAGCGTTCCCGACCCGAAACGTCTTTTCAATTCGAGCTTGGAGGGCAAGGTCCGGCGGGCGATCGACATTCCAGAAGGGCAAAAGGTCGATGCGAGTGCGTTCAAGGCGTTGATCAAGGCGGCCGTTGCGCAGAACAGCGTTGGAAGGAAGCGGTAACGCATCACATGCCACGCAAGCCGACGCCCAACGCCAAGCCTGTGATAAAGCCGCGCGCAAAGGCGACGGCGAAGAAGGTCGTTCTGCTCTCAGGCGGCAATCCGCAAATCGCGAAGGCGGACGGCGATGCGCCCGTGCAGGCCTATATCGCGGCGATGCCAGGGTGGAAGCGCGATCTGGGCAAACGTATCGATGCATTGATCACGCGCGCGGTGCCGAACGTGCGCAAGGCCGTGCGGTGGAACTCGCCGTTCTACGGGGCCGAGGGTCAGCGTTGGTTCCTGTCGTTCCACGTCTTCACCCGCTACCTCAAGGTCACGTTCTTCGACGGCATGTCGCTCAAACCCGTTCCGTCCGGCGGCACGGCGAAGAGCAAGAACGTGCGCTGGATCGACATCCACGAAGACGACAAGTTCGACGAGGCGCAGATGGCGTCGTGGGTGAAGCAGGCGGCGGCGTTGCCGGGGTGGACTCCTCAAAAAAGCGCTGTTCGGCCGCGAGACGTGCTGGGTGGCCTTGCCTTTTATCTTTTATAAAATTATGAACGGACGGACAAACTCGATAGGTCCGGCAGATGTGTTTTTGGCGCGTATGGTCGGGGGCGGCCGTTTCTCTGTTTTTGCTGCTGGGCGAGGGTTTGGCAGCAGACCTCGACCCTCACTCGATCTCACGGTTCGTCACCTCGCGCTCCCACCTCCCGACCACCGCCCTCGCCCTCGGCGAGTCGCAGAGTGCGGTGCTGCGTGGGCCCGACGTGCATCGCTACGGCGTCGAACTCAGTGCGGGCCAATTTGCCTCAGTCCATCTCAGTCAGACCGGCGGCAATGTTGTTGCGGCGCTATTCGACCCCGACGGACAGCTGATCGATCTGGTCGACCGGAACGGTGCCGGCTTTGTCGAGACAATCGACGTGTTCGCCAAGAAAACCGGCACCTACGTCGTTCAGACCGCGATATTCGAGTGGACCACGCCTGCGGCCGCCTATGCAATCAGCCTCATTCGTCGAGAAAAGGCTGGCGCTTCCGCGGAAGCCATCGCGGACCAGTTGTTGTCGAGTTGGTACGATCGCTCAAGGCCCGGAGCAGCGGTCGCGGTCATCAAGGGTGGGCGCGTCGTTTTCCAACGCACGATCGGTCTCGCCGATGTCGAGCAGGGTATTGCGATCACGGCGGACACACGTTTCGACCTCGCATCCGTCGCCAAGCAGTTCACAGCGTACGCGGTCGCTATGCTCATCGACCGGGGTCTCATCGGTCTTGATGATGACGCACGGCGCTACGTCCCCGAGCTTCCTCAGTTCGCGAAACCGATCACCATCCGTCACCTTCTCGACCACACAAGCGGCTTGCGCGACTGGGACGCTGCGTTTGGCCTGATGGGCGTCAAGATCGAGGATGGCGTTACCAAGGCGCAAATCATCGAGTGGGTGTCGCGGCAGAAGGAACTGAATTTCGTGCCGGGCAGTGCTCAAGAGTACAGCAACACCGGTTACAACGTTTTGGCGGAAATCGTGACCCGCGTTACTCGTCAACCGTTCGAGGCATGGGTTCGTCAGAATGTCTTTGAGCCCGCCGGCATGTCGGCGATCGCGAACGGCGACGCGCACGGTTCTGTCCCCGCGAAGGCCAATTCCTACATGCGGGTGCTGCCGCCGCTGCGTCTGTGGTCGGGCAATAGCACCGCGGCGGCAGGCTCAAGTTCAATTCACGCAAGCCTCAATGACCTCGTGGCCTGGGTCCGCAACGGTGAGAGTGGGAAGGTCGGCAATGACCGTGTGCTCGCCATGGTCGGTAAGCCCGGCCAGCTCGATGACGGCACGAAGATCGACTATGGCTTCGGTCGGTGGTTTCGCGAGCGCAAAGGTCTCCGCTACGTCGGCCATTTGGGATTGTGTGCCGGTTATCGAATTTCTTTGCGACGCTTTCCCGAGCGGGATCTGACCTTCATCTACATGACGAATGACGGCAATGACGGCAGCTATCTGCGCGGGGAGGCCATCGAGAACTTGTTCCTGAATATCCCGCCTGAAGCCGTTCAGGTTCCGGACGGCGAGTTCACGCCCCCGGAGGCCGCACCCAAGCCGACGCACGTCAGCGACTATGAAGGTGTCTACTATTCGGACGAGTTGCACACGTCCTACGAAGTTCGAGGCGACGGCCGAGGACTTGCCGCCTATCACGCCATCAATGGCGCCATTCCGCTGATCCTTGCGGAGAGCGATACGTTTCGGTCCGAACAATGGTTCATGCCACGCGTCGCGTTCATCCGCGATAACCGGAACGGCATTGCCGGGTTTCGGGTTTCTACCGAAAGCGCTCGCAACATGCTCTTTCGAAGAGTGAGCAAGTGATCAAGTTCGCGCCGCGCTCGGCGCCGTGCGCTGGTGCCATTTGAGCGACTGCGCCAGCATCGCGTTGATTGTCGTTTGCGCCTTTGCCTTGTCACCCCTGCGGAGCGCATCCACCAGGATGCGATGCTTCGGCATCGCGCTTAAGAAGTCGTCTTGGTCGCGCTTGGAGGCGCGAAACACCCTGACATGCAGCGGGCTCATGCGCAGCCATAGGTGCTCGATCATCTCGACGACGAGGGGCGATCGGCTGGCGCGATAGATCGAGAAGTGGAACTCAAAGTTCGCCGCAAGGCACTCCGCCGCCGCTCTTGTCCGAGCGTGTTCGATCAGCTGCGCCAGATTCGCGGATACGCGCGACAACTCCTCCCGCGTGATGTTTTCAGCGGCGCGAGCGGTCGCAAATCCTTCCAGCAGGAAGCGCGCATCAAAAAGGCTCGCCAGCTCTTCTCCGGCGATGACCGGCACGCGCACCGACCGGTTCGGCAGGAACTCAAACGCGCCCCGGGATGCCAACTGTTGAACGGCCTCCCTGGTGGGCATCAACCCGATTCCCAGCTGTCCCGACAACTCGGCAACGGTTACCGCCTCGCCAGGTGCGAACCGCCCTTCGAGCAGCGACTGCCGGAGTTCGTCATAGGCAACCTCCCGTAGCGTGCTGCCCCTCACGCGGCGGACGCGAGCAGCAGAGTGCGCAGTTACCGGTGTGCCTTTCCTGCTTTTTCTCAAGCGTTGCTCTGCCTATTGCCGTTAGAGAGCGGCTTAGATCGGGGGAGTCGGCTGCAGCGTCAAGACGAAAGTCAACGCCGGCGCTTCGGTTTGATGCCGAGCAGGTTGAGGCCGCCGTTCGGCCAGTCTTCGAGTGTCGCGACATAGAGGTCGCGGACGGCTTCGATGCGTTCGTCGAGGTCTTCCTTCGTCCAATCGGCAACCGAGATCGGGGGCAGGACCATCACGTCGACGGTACCGGGGCGCATGAAGATCGCGTCGCGCGCGCCGAGGTCGTCTGCGTTGCGCAGAACAACGGGCACAATCGGGATCTGCGCTTCCATCGCCATGCGGAATGCGCCCTTCTTGAACGGCAGCAGGCCGGTCTGCGAACGCGTGCCTTCGGGCGCGATGACGATCGAGATGCCTTCCTTGGCGAGGGCGACGACCGACTTCATCGACTCGATCGCCTTTTTCGCGTCGCCGCGGTCGATGAAGGCGACCTTCATCAAGCGGCCGACCGGGCCCATGATCGGGTGGGTCTCGAGCTCCTTCTTCGCAACGCCGGTGTAGTTCACGCGCAGGAGCTTCGACATGATGAAGGCGTCGAAGTTGTTCGTGTGATTGAAGATGAAGACCGCGGGGCGCGCGGACCACAAATTCTCCTCACCGATGACGTTCAGCTTCACGCCGGCGAAGGCGTGGATTACGTCGGCCCAGGCGGGCGACGCCACATTGATCGCTGCGCGGATGTCGTTGCTGAGCACACCGGCGGCGGTCGCGAGTGTCGCGATCGGACCGGCGGCGGCGAGCGAGGCGACCGTGCGGCCCATGAGTTCCAGCGACGGGCGCCCGCGGCTCGCGAATTTCTGAACCGGCCAGTTGCGGGCGCGGGCGACGCGCTCGAGTTCGGGGAACGGGTTCGTCGGGCGCGGGTTGCCGACGCTCATCATCAGCGGCACTTCTTCGTTGCCGTCGGCGTAGGCATAGGAGCGCGTGAGGTCGATACGGTGGGCCTTTGCGAACGCCTTGACCGCATTCGCCTTGCCTTCGCCCCAGAGCGGCGGACCGGAGGGCTTGCCCGTCATGCGGCCGCCTTCGACTTCGAAGCGCGTGCACAGGACGTTGTCGATGCCTAGAAACTTCGCCGCCGGTTCGACTTGGAACGGCGTCGCGGACGAGGCGAGGATCAGCGTGTGACCCTTCTTGCGATGCGCTGCAATGCGCCGCTTCATTTCCGGGAACACGCGATCGGCAATGCGGGCTTTGAAGAGCTTCTCGCCTTCGAGCATCAGTTCGCGTTCTTGGCGTCCGCGCCAGTTTGCGGCGGTGAAGGCGATCAGGTCCTTGAAGCCCGCCAGACCCAGAATGCCGCGCGTGGCGAGCGAGGCGAGGCCCAAGAACTCACCCGCGCCGACTTGGCCGCGCATGATGCGCATCTGCGCGATGTCGAGCGCGGAGTAGCCAGCGATCAGCGTGCCGTCATAGTCGAAGACCGCGGCGATCGACTTGCCCGAGGGGCCGCGTTCGATTTCTTCGATGGAGCCGACGCGTGCGGGCGCGAGCGGCCGGGCCATTGCCTTTGGCCGCGGCTTCGTCTCTGCGTTCGGGGTCTCGGGTGCTTTGTGCTGCACGGGCCCCTGTCCTCCCACCATCGCCAGCTAACACCCTGATGAGGATGGGGTCAAAGCGGCGCTGAGGCACTCTAGGCCTTCAAGCCAGAAGAAAGCGCAAACGTCATCCTTGCCCGTCAATTAACGGTTGAGCAGCGCCTTAAGAGACGCGTAATCGATCTTCGACTGGTGGCGGCGGTCGAGCGGGATTTTGGCGACGGAGACCACGCGGTCGGCGCCGAAGCCGGTCGCGGGCGCGGCCCCTTCGACGACGAGGACGGCTTCGCCTTCGACTTTGGCCGCGGCGAGCGGGCGCGGGCCTAGCGCCATGCGTGCCGCGGCCTCGACCTGC
>JAEUML010000009.1 GCA_016792785.1 Alphaproteobacteria bacterium | reverse complement strand
GTCGGCGGCGGCGAGCGCGCGCGCGTGGGCGGGCGTGGGCTCGAACGTGTGGGCGTCGCCGTTCGGGCCGATCAGCACCGTCACCGTCACGTCTTCGCCGCCGACGCGCGCGACCATGTCGCCCACTATCGAGAAGCTCGCGACAACCTCGAGCTTCTTGGCGGCTGCCGGCGACGCGAACGCGATGGCGGTGAAGAGGATGAGAAGCGCGGCGCGCATCATCGCTTTGCCTCCTGCGGTTCGTGGTAATGCGGGCGGCGCAGCCAGCGGGCGAGGAGGCCCGAGCGCGAGCCTGCGAGGATCGAGACGACGTAGAGCGTCGCCGCGGTCAGGACGATGGCGGGGCCGGACGCGATCTCGGCATGGAACGAGACGAGCAGGCCTACGACGCTCGCCGCCACCGCGAAGGCGGTTGCGACGGCGACGATGCCTGCGATGTCTTCCGACCAGAAGCGGGCGGCGAGTGCGGGTAGCATCATGAGGCCGACTGCCATCAGCGTGCCCAGCGCCTGGAACGCGGCGACGAGATTCAACACGACAAGCCCTAGGAACACCGCGTGCACCCAGCCGCCGCCGGCGCCGACGGCGCGGGCGAAGACCGGATCGAAACACTCGAGGACGAGCGGGCGGAAGATCGCGGCCAACGTCAGCATCGTGAACGTTGCGACGCCCGCGACGAAGATCAGGCCCTGATCGTCGACGGCGAGGATTGAGCCGAACAGGATGTGCAGGAGATCGACTGACGAGCCCGCGGCCGAGACGATGAGCACGCCGAGCGCGAGGCTCGTGAGGTAGAAGCCTGCGAGGCTTGCGTCTTCTTTCAATCCGGTCGCGCGCGAGGTCAGGCCCGCAAGCAGCGCGACGATGAGGCCGGCCGCGACGCCGCCGATGCTCATCGCCCAGAGCGAGAGGCCCGAGATCAAATAGCCGACGGCGACGCCGGGCAGCACCGCATGGCTGATCGCATCGCCCATCAGGCTCATGCGGCGGAGCACGAGGAAGACGCCGATCGGTCCTGCGCCGAGGCTGAGCGCGAGGCAGGCGACGAGCGCGCGGCGCATGAACGCGAAGTCCGCGAAGGGGGCCGCCAGAAAATCGTAGAGCGCGCTCATGCGTGGGCGTGGCCCGCGTGGTCGTGACGGCGCTGGCGCGGGCCGCCTGCGTCGCGCGCCCAGCGGTCGGTCATCGCCTTGGCGCGCTCGAGATTGGCGTCGCTCAGCGCCTCTTGCGTCGGACCCCAGGCGACGAGTTCGCGCGCGATCAGCAGCGTCACGGGCAAGTGCTTGCGGATGAGCGCGATGTCGTGCAGCACCGCGATCACGCTGCGGCCTTCTTTGTGCCAGCCGTGGACGAGCGTCATCAGCTCCTCCGTCGTGCGTTCGTCGAGCGCTGCGAACGGTTCGTCGAGCAGGATGACGCGCGCGTCCTGCAGGATCAGGCGGGCGAACAGAACGCGGTGCCATTGACCGGTCGACAGCGCTGCGATCGGCGCGTGCTCGTAACCGCTCAAACCCACGTTCGCGATGCAGGCGAGCGCGCATTCGCGGTCGACCTTCGACACGGCGCCGAATGCGCCCGCACGCGGCCAGGCGCCGAACAGCACCGTCTGCAACACCGAGAGCGGGAACGTGCGGTCGATCTCCGGCACTTGCGGCAGGTATGCGAAGCGGCGCGGGGTCACGCCTTGCGTGTCGATGCGGCCTTCGCTGAGCGGAAGCAGGCCCATGATCGCCTTCAAGAGCGTGCTTTTGCCGGCGCCGTTCGGGCCTGCGATCGCGGTCAGCGAACCCGCCTCGAAGCGGCCGGACACGTGGTGCACGGCCGGCAGGCGGCGATAGGCGACGATCGTGTCGGTGAGCGTGATCGCAGGCGTCGGCGTCATGCGAGCGCCCAAGCGACGGCAAGCCAGAGCGCGGCCGCAGCGACGGCGGCAAGGCTCAAGCGCTCGACCACGCCCGCGGTCAGGAAATCGAAATTGCGCATGCCGGTCGCGCCCTCTGGTCGGAATGTTATAGTATAACATCACGCCGCGCGGGCGCGGAACCCCTTTTGCCACAAGGGGTTGCGGGTAGTACCCTCAAAGGTGCCGCCGATTCTCGGCCTTGTATGGTGTTCGTCATGCATCCCCTCGACCGATTGTACGATCAGGTCCTCGCCCGCAAAAACGCCGACCCGCAACGCTCCTACACCGCGAAGCTGTTCCGCGAAGGGGTGGCCAAGTGCGCGAAGAAGGTGGGCGAAGAAGGCGTCGAGGTCGCGATCGCGGCGATCTCGGGCGACAAGCGCGAGCGCGTCGCGGAGTCGGCCGACCTGCTCTATCACCTCGCCGTGCTGTGGGTCGCGGCCGACATCGACCCGCAAGAGATCTACGCCGAACTCGCCGCGCGCGAAAACCGCTCCGGCCTCGACGACAAAGCCGCGCGCAAGGGCGTGGTGAAGTAGGGGCGGCCTCGCGCTAATGCCACCACCCTCTCCGTCATGGCCGGGCAAGCGAAGCGCGACCCGGCCACCCAGTGGTCGCGCGTCTGCGCGACCGAGAGGTTATCAGCTTCGCGCGTCGCTCCCACCACCTTCATCAGTGCGGCGGGATTGAGCCGGTGATGATCACGTTGCGACTCACCGCCCCCCTCAGCGGAGCGGAAGTTCGGGTAGTTTCGGCATCGCCGTCAATCGCACAAAGAGGTCTTGCCAATCGGGATTGTCTTTCTCGATCAGGTCGAGTTTCCATTTGCGCGGCCAGCGTTTGATTGATGTTTCGCGCTGTATGGCGTCCTCTATCCGCTCGTGCACTTCATACCAAACAAGCAATGTGACGCCGTACTTGCGCGTGAACAGCGATCCTACGCCCGCCTTGTGCGCCTCGACACGCGCCATCAGGTCGTTGGTGACGCCGGTGTAGATTGTGCCGTTGCGCCGGCTTGCGAGGATGTAGACCCAGCCGCCGTATTCCCTGGCCATCGCCGCACCATGGTTGGGCAGCGGGTGTGCACGGGAATCGTGGCAGATGTTTGCCGAGTTGCACCGGCTTCGCATTCCGGATCAACCGAGGTGCTTCCCAGGTCTCACGCGCGCACAGACGTGCGCGCACTGGGTGGCCGGGTCGCGCTTCGCTTGCCCGGCAATGACGAATTGAGGGTTGACGTCCCTAAGCGCACAACGGCGTTAGAGCAGGCCCGCCTTCGCCGCGAGGGACTTCAATGACGTTTGCGGCCTGGGGCCGATGTGGGAGATGACTTCGGCGGCGGCGAGGCCGCCGAGGCGGCCGCAGGTGTCGAGCGGCAGATTGCGCGCGTAGCCGTACAAGAACCCCGCCGCATATTGATCGCCTGCGCCCGTCGTGTCGGCGACGTGAGCGACGGGTTCGGCTTCGAGGATGTGCACGCGGCCGGCATCGAGCACGACCGAGCCCGCTTCGGAACGCGTGATCGCGGCGGCCTTGCCCCAGGCGCGCAACGCCTGGAAGGCGACGTCGAAGCGGTCGCTTTCGACAAGCGCCTTCGCCTCGGCCTCGTTGGCAAACAGAATGTCGATGTCGCTTTCGAGCAGCGCCTTGAACTCGTCGCGCCAGCGGCCGACGCAGAACGGATCGGAGAGCGTGAAGGCAACTTTGCGCCCTGCAGCCTTCGCGCGCGAGATCGCGGCGCGGATCACAGCCTTCGCCGCGTCGGTGTCCCAGAGGTAGCCTTCGACGTAGAGGATCTTGGCGGCGGCGACGCGGGCGGGCGCCGCGTCGGCGTCTTCGAGCGCGCTGGCGCAGCCGAGGAACGTGTTCATGCTGCGGTGTCCGTCGGGCGTGATCAGAATGTGCGACGAGGCGGTCGCGACCTTGCCTTTCGCCGGCGCGCAGTCGAAGGCGACGCCGCTGCTCCGAATGTCTTCGATGAAGACCTGGCCCAGGCGGTCGTCGTTGACTTTGCCGATGAAGCCCGCAGTGCCGCCGAAGCTTGCGATACCGACCATCGTGTTCGCGGCCGAGCCGCCCGAGGCTTCGACCGCGCCCTTCATCGAACGGCCCAGCATGTCGGCGCGGAAGCCGTCGACCAGCGTCATCGCGTTCTTGGCGATGCCGTGTTCGGTCAAGAATGCGTCGGTCGTGGGGGCCAAAATGTCGACGATCGCGTGACCCACACCCAGAACGTCCACCGCCGCATTCGCCATCGCCATTTGCCCTTTTGCCTCCCGGATCGCGGCGCAGTATAGGCAGGGGCCCTTCGCGCACAATCGACAGATTCGGACTTCGCATGCTCTCAAGTGCCGCAGCCGCCCTCGGCCAAATGACCGACCGGAAGTTCCAGAGCGTGCTGTGGCTGGGCGTCGGGGCGACGTTCGCGTTGTTCGTGGGCCTGACGCTCGTGCTGCAATGGTCGGTCGCCTATGTGCCGAATTTCGGCTTGAGCTGGGTGAGCGATGCGGTCGCGATCATTTCTCAATTCCTGCTCGTCATCGCCTTCATCTTCATGGGCGCGCCGGTCGCACAGTTGTTCGCGAGCATCTTCCTCGACCGGATCGCGGACGCGGTCGAGGCGAAGCACTATCCGGGGCCGAAGCCCGACGGCGCGTCGTTCGCCGGGCTGCTTGCCGCGGGGTTGAGCTTCACGGCGATCAGCACGGTGCTCAACCTGCTGGCCATTCCGCTGCAGTTCGCTTCGGCCGGGTTGGGCGCAATCGTCGTCGTGTTCGTCAACGGGTATCTGACCGGGCGCACGTTCTTCGAGCTCGCCGCCTTGCGCCACATGCCGTCGCGCGAGGCGCGGGCGTTGCGGCGGCGGCACCGGGTGCGCCTCTTCTTCGGCGGCGTTCTGATTTCGCTTTTGGTGATGATCCCGATCTTGAACTTCTTCGTGCCGCTGTTCGGGGCGGCGATGATGACGCACGAGTACAACAAACTGGCGAGGAACGGATGATGCGGACGTTGCGGGTCGTCGTGGGATTGGTTGCGGGTGCGATGCTCGGCGGCTGTCAGACGGTGAACGGTCTCGTCGGATCGGATTCGCCGCCGGCCGCGCC
>JAEUML010000264.1 GCA_016792785.1 Alphaproteobacteria bacterium | reverse complement strand
ACGACCGCGCAGATGCCGGCGATCGTGAAGGGCTTCGAGACGACCCGGTAGACGAGGTCGGAGAGGCCGTGCGCGCGCTCGATCTGGTGCTCGTGGCCGGACATGATGATGATCTTCATCTTCGGGTAGTCGCGGCCGGCGGCGAGCGCCAGGGCGATGCCGTCCATGATCGGCATGTCGATGTCGGTCAGGAGAAGATCGTATTTGGTCTTTTTCAGGTGGTCGAGCGCGTCGGAGCCGTCCTGGGCCATCGTGACCTTGTGGCGGCGTTGTTCGAGCCCCCGGGCGATGAATTCCCTGAGCGCCAGCTCGTTCTCCGCGATCAGGATTTTCGCCATCAATCGTTACCCGGGGTCAGTGTTCACTTAGAACAGCGACGAAAGGCAGTCCACGGAATTTGTGCGCATGATCCATTCCGTACCCAACGACAAAGGCGGGCGGGCAGGAAAAACCTATGAAATCGGCGGATTCGCGTTTCTGCGCTTCTCGACCTGCGGTTTTGTCCAGGAGCACGCAAACGCGTACGGCGGCAGCGCCGCGCTCCAGCAAATGGCGGCGGGCATAGGCGATCGTGCGGCCCGAATCCAAGATATCGTCGACGATCAGGACTTCGCGTCCCGCAACCTCGATCTCGACATCGCGCAGAAGGCGCACCGTACCGCTCGACACCGTGCCGGTGCCGTAGCTCGCCAACGTCATGAAGTCGACATCCGGGTTCACGCGACGGCCTGCCAGGGCGCGAATGAGATCGGCCGCGAAGACGAAGCTGCCCTTGAGAATCGCGATCAACGCAAAGTTGCCGGCCATGCGCGCGGCGATGTCACCAGCGAGCACTTCAAGCCGGGCCGCGATGGCGTCTGAAGGATAAAGCGGCTCGATCCGAGCCACGTTATTCGCCCGCCTTGGCAAAGCGAACTTCAAGATCGGCGGCGTCGGGCGGCGGGCTTTCGAGGCGCGCGGTGAACGAGCCCTCGGCGTGGGGGCCTAAGCGCTGCTGATCGGCGAGCACCGTCCAATGATAGAGTTCCTTGCCCGCCTGGTCGCGCACGGCGAGGCGGATCTTCGGCACAGCGAGCTCGCGGTTCGTTTCGTTGATGATCTGCCCTTTGATCGAAATGACGGGAACCGCGTTGTTCAGTTCTTGCGTATGGGTCGCGATGATCTTGAAGCCGCGCGCGTTCACCGGCATGCCGAGCCATTCGTAGAGGCTCGCCGATTCCGGCCACAGCTTCACGATTTCAGTCGGCAGCGTGAAGAACATCAGCGGAAAGCCCGCGATCAGTGCGACGAGGGCGACGATGCCGGCCATGCTGCGCGAGCGGGCGCTGAGCCGGTCGCGCATGCCGAAGCCCGGAAACGGCGCACGCGAAGCGGGCTGCACGGGCGGCGGTATCTCGAAGCGCGGCATGGGCTGCGCGATCGGCGCGGATGGCGGCGGCAGCATCCGCGACCTGTCGGTCACCGGGCCCGCGGGCAACGGGTCCTCTTCCACAGGAACCGGAATCGGCGTCGGCGGAAGGTCGGGTGCCGCGTCCTGAAACCACGTATGCTGACAGCGCGCGCAACGGACCTGCCGCCCTGGAGGTCTGACGACTCCGGCTTCCAACAGATACCGAGTTGCGCAGCGGGGGCAGGTAATTATCATTCCAGGCTATTGCCCGTGTCGATTCTGGTCTTTTGGCACAAGAGTTTAGCCCCTGCAAGCAAGCGCGGCTGCAGGGTCGGGTTCTAACCCATTAACCGAAAAGGATTAATCGGTGGTTCGGTTCGAGAATGTCGGGATGCGCTACGGGCTTGGGCCCGAGGTTTTGCGCGACGTGACGTTCACGCTCGAACCCGGATCGTTTCACCTGCTCACCGGGCCCTCGGGCGCCGGCAAAACTTCTCTGTTGAAACTTATCTATCTCGCCGAAAAACCGTCGCGCGGCGCGATTTGGATGTTCGACCGCGAGATTGCAACCACGCCGCGTGAAGAGCTGCCCTCACTGCGGCGGCGCATCGGCGTCGTGTTTCAGGACTTCCGTTTGCTCGATCACTTGACCGTGTTCGAGAACGTCGCGCTGCCGCGGCGGGTGATGGGCGAGATGGAGATCGCTTACCGCGCGGAGGTCGAAGAGCTTTTGTCGTGGGTCGGTCTCGGCAATCGGCTCAACGCGAAACCGGCGACGCTGTCGGGCGGCGAGAAGCAGCGCGTCGCCATCGCACGCGCGGTCGTGGCCAAACCCGAATTGCTGCTCGCCGACGAGCCCACCGGCAACGTCGATCCTGAGATCGGCGGACGCATCATGCGGCTCTTCATCGAACTCAATCGCCTGGGCACCAGCGTCCTGATCGCGACGCATGATCAGCGCATCATGGAGCGCGTGCCGGCGCAGCGTTTGTTCCGGCTGGCTGAAGGACGGCTGACCGCCGCCAACGCGGCCGACGCCTTGCTTGAGGCCAAATCCGCCTACGCCAAGGGTGCGGCCGATCAGTACGCCGCGGGGGGGCGCGCGTGAACAACGTCTCCTCAGGATTGATGCCC
This sequence comes from Alphaproteobacteria bacterium, assembly GCA_016792785.1. GTDB lineage: Bacteria > Pseudomonadota > Alphaproteobacteria > Micropepsales > Micropepsaceae > SZUA-430. The sequence goes on along the minus strand of JAEUML010000264.1, from coordinate 15,661 downwards.
GGTGACAGCGCTTCGGGCGCGACGCTGCACACGATCGTGGCGGTGATGAGTTTTCTCGCGTGCTTGACGCTTGGCGCTGTGTTGACGTTGAGCCGGCTTGCCTCGGAGTGGACGGAAGGGTTGTCGGGCTCGGTCACGGTGCAATTGCTGCCTTCGCCGCAGATTTCACCGGAAGACCAGATGAAGGAGGCGCTCAGGCTCGTCCGGCAGTGGCCCGGCATATACGAAGCGAAACCCTTGGGCAGGGCGGATGCCGAGAAGCTTCTCGAACCGTGGCTCGGCGAAGGCAACGTGATCGGCGATCTGCCGGTGCCGCAGCTCATCGAAGTGACGTTGACGCCGGGCGTGCCGGTCGAACTCGAAGGGTTGGGGCGTGCGCTCGCCGACGGCGTGCCCGGTGCGCATCTCGACGATCATCAACGGTGGAACCAGGAACTCGCGTCGTTCGCGGCGTCGTCGGAAGCCGTCGGATGGGCGGTGCTGCTGCTCATCGCGGTCGCGACGCTCGCGATCGTCATCTACGCGACGCAAGCAGGACTGCAGGCGCATCGCGAGATCGTCGAGGTCGTGCACATGATCGGCGCGCGCGACGTGTTCATCGCGTCCGAATTCCAGCGGCACTTCCTGTGGCTCGGCTTGCGCGGCGGGTTGATAGGGCTTGCGCTCGCCATCGCCACGCTCCTCGGCTCGAGCTTCTTCGTCGACAGCCGCGAGGCACCGATCGGCGCGCAGTACATGCCGCAATTCGTCACCTCGCCGCAGCATTACCTGTGGCTCTTCTTCGTGCCGGCGGTGATCGGGCTGATCGCGATGTGGACCGCCCGCTTTACGGTGCTGCGCGTGCTTGGCCGCATGCCATGAAACTCGTGATGCTCGACCGCGACGGTGTGCTGATCGAAGAGCGCAGCGACTACGTGAAGCATCCCGGCGAACTCGTGATGATCCCGCACGCGGCCGAGGCCTGCGCACGGTTGAACGGGGCCGGGATCAAGGTCGCGGTCGTGAGCAACCAGTCGGCGGTCGGGCGCGGGATCATCAGCACCGACATGCTGGAGCGTATTCACGACAAACTGAGGCGCGAGCTTGCGATCTACGAGGCGCGGCTAGACCTTTTGTTAACCTGCCCCGATCCACCCTGGGCGGCCGGCGAGCGGCGCAAACCCCAACCGGGCATGTTGCGCGAGGCGCTGGCGCATTTCCGTATTGCACCGTCCGAGGCGGTCATGATCGGAGACCAGTTGAGCGACCTTGCCGCGGCGCGTGCGGCGGGGGTCACGCCCATCCTGGTCCGCACCGGGAAAGGGGCGGAAACCCAGGCAAAAGGGCTGCCCCAGGACATTCTGCCGGTCTCGGTCTATGTTTCCTTGCACGGGGCGGTCGAGGCGTTGCTTTCGTCTCGATGACAGCGGCTGCTGCACGAAGGAGCAAGGCACGGTGCAGTCCGGGCGGTCCCTTGGTTTGGCATGGTTCGGTTTCGCGTTCCGCGTCGCCGTGGCGCTGTTCGTCGTGCTCACGCTCGGCTTTCCGCTCTTCGTCTGGTCGCTGCCGCGGGCGTCCGCCGACCCCGGTTACGCCGACGCCATCGTCGCGCTGACGGGCGGCGAGGGCCGCCTGCTTGCGGGGATCGAGCTTCTGGATCAGGGCAAGGGGCAGCGCCTGCTGATCTCGGGCGTGCACGCCGACACATCGCGCGAAGAACTGTTCGCCGCCGTCGGTCAGTTGTCGGCGCGTTCGTCGTGCTGCGTCGATCTCGGGCGCAGCGCCGCCAACACGATCGGCAATGCGGAAGAGACGGCGACTTGGGTCGCGCGCAACGGCTATCGATCGGTCATCGTCGTGACCGCGAGCTATCACATGCCGCGCAGTCTGATGGAGCTGCGGGCGCTGCTGCCGAACACGCAGATCGTCCCCTACCCCGTGTTCCCCGACCGTGTGCGGCTATCGGAGTGGTGGAGCGACCCTGAGACCACCGGCATCCTTGCGGGCGAGTACGTGAAGTACCTGGCTGCGGTCGCGCGGCTTGGGGTGGCGACGGGCTTTGGGACGCAAGCGCCGCCCGCGCCCGGGGCGGTCGTCATCGAGAGCGCGCCCGGAGCCGGGTTTTCCTCCGATTCCGTGGCGCAAGGCGAGGGTTCCACGGCCAGCGCCAACTGAGCTTGCGCGTGCCGGCCAGCGTTGCGCTAAACTTCATCCTCCACCGCTCTTGGGTCTTTGCTTGGTCTTTCTGCGCTCCCTTCTGTTCCAGATCTTCTTCTGGATTTTCTCGACCCTGATCAACCTCGCCTACATCCCGGCGCTGCTCATGCGGCGGCAGGTGACGGTGCGGGGCATGGAGATTTGGGCGGCCGTCAGCTTCTGGGGGCTGAAGCACATCGTCGGGCTCGACTTCGAGGTGCGCGGCCGGGAAAACCTGCCGAAAGGTCCCGCGATCTATGCCGGCAAGCACTTGTCGATGTGGGAGACGGTGGCGACGCATCTGCTGTTCAAAGACCCGGCGACCGTTATGAAGCGCCAGCTCTTGAGCATTCCCGGCTATGGTTGGTACGCGCGCAAGGTCGAGATGATCGTCATCGACCGCGAGGGTGGGGCGAAGACGATCCGAACGCTGATCGCCGACGCCAAGCGTGCGATCGGCGAAGGCCGGCCGATCATCATCTTTCCCGAAGGCACGCGGCGGCCGATGGGGGCGCCGCCGGATTACAAACCGGGCGTGGCCGCGCTCTATGGCGCGCTCGACGTGCCGTGCGTGCCGATTGCGCACAACTCGGCGCTCTATTGGCCGCGGCGCGGCTTCTTGCGCAAACCGGGGAAGGTGATCGTCGAGATCTTGCCGTCGATCCCGCCCGGCTTGAAGCGGCCGCAATTCATGGCCGAGCTTGAGCAGAGGATCGAATCTGCGACGTCGCGGCTTTTGGCCGAAGGCGGATTCAAGGGCGTGGCCGATTCAAATTCTTAATGCAGCACAATAGGTTAGCGCGAATCATTTTCGAACATATCAAGAACGTTTTCTTGTGTACCGCGCGCATCTCGGGTAGGCTGTGGCCTGCCCCCTTAGGATGCCCGCGATGGACCGACTGCCCGATATCTCCCGACAGATATGGGATCTGAAGTATCGGCTGAAGGGCGCCGGCGTGCGCGAAGACGCGTCTATCGAAGAGACATGGGCGCGCGTTGCGACGTCTGTCGCGCAAGGCGAGAAGCCGGAATTGCGCGCGAAGTGGGCGGGCGAGTTTCGTCACGCGCTTTCGGATTTTCGTTTTCTTCCCGCCGGGCGCGTGATCGCAGGGGCGGGTACCGGGCGCTCGGTCACGCTGTTCAATTGCTTCGTCATGGGCGCGATCCCGGACGACATGACCGGCATCTTCGACAATCTGAAAGAAGCCGCCCTGACGATGCAGCAGGGCGGCGGCATTGGGCACGATTTCTCGACGCTGCGCCCCGCGGGCGCGACCGTCAGGGGTGTGGGTGCTGATGCTTCCGGCCCTGTGTCGTTCATGGACGTATGGGACGCGATGTGCCGTACGATCATGTCGGCGGGTTCTCGCCGCGGCGCGATGATGGCGACGTTGCGCTGCGATCATCCCGACATCGAAGCGTTCATCGAGGCCAAGCGCGACAAGGAACGGCTGCGCAATTTCAACCTGTCGGTTCTCGTCAGCGACAAGTTCATGGCGGCGGTCAAGGCGGACGGTCCGTGGGACCTCGTCTTCGACAACAAGGTCTATCGCACGGTGTCGGCGCGCGGGCTGTGGGACCGCATCATGGCGTCGACCTATGCCTATGCGGAGCCGGGCGTCGTGTTCATCGACCGCATCAACCGGCGCAACAATCTTTGGTACAACGAGTACATCTCGGCGACGAACCCGTGCGGCGAGCAACCGCTGCCGCCGTATGGCGCGTGCCTTCTGGGTTCGATCAACCTCGTCAAGCTGATCAAGGATCCGTTTACGGACGATGCGCGGCTCGACCGGCATGAGCTCGAAGCTCTGACGCGCGTTGCGGTGCGCTTTCTCGACGATGTGATCGACGTGTCGAACTATCCGCTGGCGCAGCAAGAGCGCGAGGCCAAGGCCAAACGGCGCATCGGGCTCGGCGTTACGGGTCTTGCGGACGCGCTCATCATGTGCGGCGCGCGTTATGGCGGCCCGGAATCTGTCGCGCTGATCGAGCGTTGGATGAAGACGATCCAGCGTGCGGCCTATTCGGCATCCGCGGAACTCGCGGCCGAAAAGGGCGCGTTCCCGATGTTCCAGCGCGAGAAGTTCCTCGACGGGACGACGATCAAAGAGCTCGACGAGGATGTGCGCGCGCAGATTTCGGTAAACGGTATTCGCAATGCGCTGCTGACCTCGATCGCGCCGACGGGAACGATTTCCCTCTTCGCCGAGAACGTGTCGAGCGGCATCGAGCCCGTGTTCGCGTATTCCTACAAGCGCAAGATTATGAAGCCGGGCGGCGAGCGGCAAGAGGAACAGGTCGAAGACTATGCGCACAAGCTGTTCCGCGAATTGAACGGCGACGAACCGCTGCCCGACTATTTCGTCAACGCGCAAGAGCTTTCGCCCGACGATCACATTGCAGTGCAGGCGGCGGCGCAGAAGTATGTCGACAGCTCGATTTCGAAGACGGTGAACTGCCCCGCCGACATCACGTTCGACGACTTCAAGGACATCTATCTCAAGGCTTATGAGAGCGGCTGCAAAGGCTGCACGACATGGCGGCCGAACGACATCACAGGCGCGATCCTGAGCCTGGACGAGGCGCGCAAGGCTGCGCCGAAGGTTGAGCCGCCGCGCGAGCCGACCGCGCCGTCGGAGGTGTTCCCTGCCCCGCCCCGCGCACGGCCGGTGACGGGGGCGGGCGGCGTCGTCTACATGACGCAGCCGCTCGACCGGCCTGAGGCTTTGCCCGGCACGACCTACAAGGTGCGCTGGCCGGAGTCGGACCACGCGATCTACATCACGATCAACGACATCATCGAAGGCGGGCGGCGGCGGCCGTTCGAGATCTTCATCAATTCGAAGAACATGGAGCACTATGCCTGGACGGTCGCGCTCACGCGCATGATCTCGGCGGTGTTCCGGCGCGGCGGCGACGTGTCGTTCGTGGTCGAGGAACTCAAGGCCGTGTTCGATCCGCGCGGCGGGCAGTGGGTGAACCGGCAATACGTGCCCTCGCTTCTGGCCGCGATCGGCGGGGTGATCGAGGAGCACATGATCGCGATCGGATTCTTGTCGCGGCCGGTGTCGCCCATGGGTCCGCAACAGAAGGTTGCAAGCATCGCCGAACGGGTCGGCGGCGGTTTTGAGGAGCCGCGCGGGGACACGGCGGCGGCGCTCGACGGGCTAAAGCAGTCGTTCAAGTTCTGCCCGCGGTGCTCGAGCCCCAGTCTCACGCGAATCGAGGGCTGCGATACGTGCATGAGTTGCGGCTACTCGCGCTGCGCCTGAGGCCGGCTTTGTGCCGGACGCGGTGATCGACTAGAGTTTTTCTCGACCCTCGGCCGCCGTCTGCATTTTGTTTACGCGCGCGCTCTTATTCTCTTCCTTCGCTTCCGATGCGGGAGGCTAAGCGGCGCCGGGGTGCCGAGGGCAGATTCATGGCGGACACGGATCAATCGGGACGGACGGCGTGAACGCGACGCTCGATCGGCTGTATCTTCTGTTCGCTTGGGCGAAGCGGCGGGCGCTCGCGCATCTGACCGCGCTCTTCGTTCTTCTGCCGGTCGCGTTGTTTGCGCTCGCGCTCGCGGGCTATGGCTGGTGGTGGCAAGTGGTCGCCGACAGCGTGCGCACGAACGTGATGAACTTCCAGGCCGAGCAAACCGCGCTCGGGCGCGAAGTGAAATGGGACGCGTTCGACGTCGACGGGTTTCCCTATCGCGTGCTCGGCACGGTGTCGACGCTGAACCTCATGGCGCCCGACCGGGGTGCGTCCTACAACGGCGAGCGCATCGTCGTGCACCTTGAGCCGTTTGCGCTCAACCGTATCGCGTTCTCGCTCGAAGGCCAGCAGCGCGTGTTCTATGCGCGCGAAAGATGGATCGAGGCGACGGCGCGTGCCGACAGGGCGCTGGTGACGCTCTCGGAGGAGCGCCATGCACAGCACGCGGACCTCGATATCGGCCTGCTGACTGGCAAAGCGAAGTTCGACGACAAAGACGTGAACTTCATCGTCGAGATGGCGCGTGGCGGACTGACGCTGACGGACGCAAGCGAGCGCGAGACATTCGCGCGCCTCGACTTGCTGGCGCGACTCAAGAACGTGGCGCTTCAGGGCAATGTCGAGCTTCCCCTCGGCTCCGCGATCGCGTGGCTCGACCTCGATATCGGGGCGAAGCTTCCCGGGAATATGGCCGAGACGCCGGGCGCCGATCTTGTCGCGGCGTGGCGCACGACCGGAACGCCGCTCGAGATTCGCCGGTTCGAACTCGAATGGGGCGGGGTCAGCATCGCCGCTTCGGGCGAGATGAAGCTGGACCAGCACGCCCTTCCGGAAGGCCGGCTGATGCTCACGCTCGGCAATCATCCACGTATCCTCGACCTGCTTCGCGACAACGCGATGATCACGCCGGAAACGCAGACGTTGGCGCGCAAGGTGCTGGACGTGCTTGCGTTCATGAGCGGCGACGAAAAGCGGCGCGTGTCCGTGCCGCTCAGGATCGAGAAGGGTGCGGTGTATCTCGGCCCCGCGGTCGTCGCGCGGCTGATGCCCGAGCCTACGGCTGCGCATCTCGCGCCATTTCAACCACCGACGGCGAGCCCCTGATGACGCAGCAATTGGGGGCACAGGACGCGCAGTTCCTCTACCTGCAAGGTGGGTCGACGATGACCCATGTGATGGGGGTTTACATCTACGACCCGTCGACCGCGCCCGGCGGCAAGGTGCGATTCAAGGACATCGTCAGGCACATCGACAACCGCTCGCACACTTCGCCCGTGTTCCGGCGCAAGCTCTTCCGGCTGCCGCTCGACATCGACCACCCCTATTGGGTCGAGGATCCCGACTTTCACATCGAAGAGCACATCACGCATGTGCGCCTGCCGGAGCCCGGCGATTGGCGGCAGTTCTGCATCCAGGTCGCACGCCATTTCTCGCGGCGAATGGATATGAACCGGCCGCTGTGGGATGTCTACGTCGTCGAGGGTCTCGACCGGATCGACGGTGTAGCGCCCGGCAGCTATGCCCTGCTCCACCGCATCCATCACGCGGCGATCGACGGCGTGTCGGGCGCGCATGTGTTCGCGGCGTTGAATGACGCCGACGCGCAGGGCACACCCGCACTGGTTCCGAAAACGAGCGGGGTAGAGGTCGGCGAACCGCCCAGCCTTTTCACCGTCGCCACGCGGGCGATGTTTGCGAACATGACTTCGCCGATGCGGATGATGAACACGCTCGTGCGGCTCACGCCTGCGATCGCGTCGGCCGTGCAGAAAAGCGTCATGGACGTGCAACATTGGTCAAGGCCCAGCATCCCGCCGACGCGGTTCAATGCGCCGGTGTCGCCTTACCGAATGTTCGACGCGGCGATGTTCACGCTCAAGGAACTGAGCGCGATCCGAACGCTCGTCGAGGGATCCACGATCAACGACGTTGTGCTTGCGATCTGCAGCGGGGCTTTGCGCAAGTATCTCTCCAAGCACAAGGAACTGCCCGACGACACGCTGATCGCGGTCGCGCCGATCAACGCGCGGCGCAAGGCCGGCGAGGCCGAGGTGCCCGGCAACAACATCACAGCGATGAGTGTCGAGCTTGCCACGAACGTCGCAGATCCGGTTGCGCGGTTGAAGGCGATCCGCGACTTCACGTCGGATGCGAAGGAAGCAAAAGCCGGAATCAGCGCGCGCGTGCTGACCGACCTGACGCAGCATATTCCGGGCGCCACAATGGCGGGCGTCGCGCGGCTGCTCACCAGCGAGCGTTTCGCGCCGCGGCAGGCCAATCTCTTCATCTCGAACGTGCCGGGGCCGCAGATCCCGCTCTACATGAACGGCGCCAGGCTCACGCATCAGTTCGGACTGGGGCCTCTCGCCAACAATATGGGGCTCTTCATCGCCGCGCTGAGCTACAACGGTACGATCAGCTTTTCCGTCACGTCCGAGCGCAAGATCATGCCGGACGTGGACTTCTTCCGCCGCTGCATCGAAGAGGCGTTTGGCGAATTGTTCAAAGCGGCGTCGGCAAAAGCGAGCAAAGTCGCGAAGAAGAAGCGCGCGTCTTGATCGCCCGCCTCACGGCTTCTTCGGGTTGCGGCCGAAGTTGGCGGCGGCGGTGTCTTGGCCGGCGTCGATGATGGAGCGGCGCACCGCGCGAGTGCGGGTAAAGAGATCGAACAGCATGTCGCCTTCGCCCCAGCGGATAGCGCGCTGCAGGCGCGAGAGGTCCTCGGAGAAGCGGCCCAAGATTTCGAGCACGGCTTCGCGGTTGTTCAGGAACACGTCGCGCCACATCGTGGGGTCGGAGGCCGCGATGCGCGTGAAGTCGCGAAAGCCGCCGGCGGAGAACTTGATCACCTCGCTCTGCGTCACCTGCTCGAGGTCGCTTGCCGTGCCCACGATGTTGTAGGCGATCAAATGCGGGACGTGGCTGGTGATCGCGAGCACGAGATCGTGGTGCTTCGGGTCCATCACTTCGACACGCGAGCCGCAGCCTTTCCAGAACGTCTTCAAGCGCTCGACCGCGGCTTCGTCGGCGCCGGGCAACGGCGTCAGTACGCACCAGCGGCCGTCGAACAGCTCGGCGAATCCCGCGTCGGGGCCTGAATGTTCGGTGCCCGCGATCGGGTGGCCGGGGATGAAGTGCACACCGTCAGGCACGTGAGGGCCCACGTCGCGCACGACGGCGGTCTTGACCGAGCCGACATCCGTCAGAATCGCGCCGGGTTTCAGCGCCGGCGCAATCGTGCGCGCGACGTCACCGAAGACGCCGACCGGCGTGCACAGCACGACGAGGTCGGCATCGCGCACAGCCTCCAGCGGGTCTTCGTGCATCGAGTGGCAAAAGCCGATTTCGCTCGCGCGCTTTCTGGTCACGGGCGAGCGCGTGTGGCCGGCGATATGCGCGGCAAGGCTGCCGCGGCGAATCGCATGCGCCATCGAAGCGCCGATGAGCCCGACGCCAAGCAGCGCGACCTTCGTGAACAGGGGACCCGTGCGCGTCGTCATGCCATGAACTCTTCGATTGCCGCGACCGCCGCGCGGTTTCCTTCTTCGGTGCCGACGGAGATACGCAGGGCATGCGACAGGCCGTAGGCGCCGACGCCGCGCAGGATGACGCCCTTGCTCATCAGGAACTTGTCGGCGGCGGCGGCGGACTTGGCGCCGGTTTCGGGAAACTCGATCAACAAGAAATTGCCGACGCTGGAGCGCACGTTCAGGCCGGTCGCGGCGATGCGCTCGGCGAGCCAGGCGAGCCATTTGGTGTTGTGCGCCGCGGCTTCAGCGACATGCACGCGGTCCTTGACGGCTGCGATGGCGGCCGCCTGCGCGGCGGTCGAGACGTTGAACGGTCCGCGCACGCGGTTCAGCGCATCGACGATCGCGTCCGGTCCGTAGGCCCAGCCGACGCGGAGCGCCGCCAGGCCGTAGATCTTCGAGAACGTGCGCGTCATCACGGTGTTCTCGGTCGTGGCGGCGAGTTCCAGCCCGGCGTCATAGTCGTTGCGGTTCACGTATTCGGCGTAGGCCGCGTCGATGACGAGCAGACACTCCGTCGGCAGACCCGCGCGCAGGCGGCGCAGATCGGCCGCGGTGTTGTAGCTGCCGGTCGGGTTGTTCGGGTTCGCGACGAAACAGATTTTCGTCTTTGCGCTCGCGCGCTTCAGCAGCGCGTCGACGTCGGTGACGAGGTCGGGCTCCGGCACGGCGACGGGCACGGCGCTCGCCGCCAGAGCCGCGAGTTTGTAAACCAAGAAACCGTGCGCGCTGTAGAGCACCTCGTCGCCGGGACCCGCATAGATTTGCGGCAAGAGGTGCAGCAGTTCGTCCGAACCGTTGCCGCAGACGATGCGCTCGGGCGGTATGTCGTGCGCTTCGCCGATCGCCTGACGCAGCAAAGCGGCGCTGCCCTCAGGATAGAGATGCATCGAAGCGGCGGCCGCCTTGAACGCCTCGACCGCCTTCGGACTTGGGCCCAGGGGGGATTCATTCGACGAGAGTTTGAACACACGCGCGGCGCCCGCTGCTTCAGCGCGGCCGCCGACATAAGGGGCGATGTCGAGGATTCCAGGAACGGGTTTCATGAGGCATGTTTAGGACATCGCTTCGGCGCGCTGCAAAGAAAACATTGACTTCGCGCGGCGCGCGACCCTCAATCCCCGGCCCCGAACGAGCACGCCCAAGCAACGTCCCATGTCCACCTTGTTCCAGCCTTTGTCGGCACTCAGCGCCGCCGCCGGCGAGGACGTGGGCCACCGCTTTACATTCCCGGCGGCGCAACCGCTGAAGCTCGATTCGGGCGAGACGCTCTCACCCTTAACCATTGCCTGGAAAACCTACGGCACGCTGAACGCGGAGAAGTCGAACGCGTTCCTGCTCTGCCATGCGCTGACAGGCGACCAATATGCCGCGGGGACGCATCCGGTGACGGGCAAGCCCGGATGGTGGTCGTCGATGGTGGGGCCGGGCCTTCCGATCGACACGAACCGCTTCTTCGTGATCTGCGCGAACGTCGTCGGCGGCTGCATGGGTTCGTCCGGTCCGCACGAGGTCAACCCCGCGACGGGCGCGCCTTACGGCTTGTCGTTTCCGGTGATCACGATCCGCGACATGGTGCGGGCGCAGGCGATGCTGCTCGATCATTTGGGTATCGCGACTCTGTTCTGTGCCGCCGGCGGGTCCATGGGCGGCATGCAGGTGCTGCAGTGGGCGGCGAGCTATCCTGAGCGCGTGTTCGCGGCGTTGCCGCTTGCGACGGCGGCGCGGCATTCGGCACAGAACATCGCGTTCCACGAGGTCGGACGCCAAGCGATCATGGCCGATCCGGAGTGGAACGGCGGCGACTACATCGCGAAGGGCACGAACCCGAAGAAGGGCCTCGCCGTCGCGCGGATGGCGGCGCACATCACCTATTTGAGCGAGGCGGCGCTGCACCGTAAGTTCGGGCGCAATCTGCAGAACCGCGAGGCGTTGTCTTATCGCTTCGATGCCGACTTTCAGGTCGAGAGCTATCTTCGGCATCAGGGGCTTGCCTTCGTCGACCGCTTCGACGCGAACGCCTATCTCTACATTACCCGGGCGATGGACTATTTCGACTTGGCGGCCGACTACGACGGTGTGCTGGCGAACGCGTTCAAGTCCGCAAAGACACGCTTCTGTATCGCTTCGTTCACATCGGACTGGCTGTTCCCGACGGCGGAGTCGAAGAAGGTCGTGCACGCGCTGAACGCGGCGGGCGCGAATGTCAGCTTCGTCGAGTTCGCGACCGACAAGGGCCACGACGCGTTCCTGCTCGACGTGCCGGAGATGTTCCAAACGTTGTCGGGCTTCATCGACGCGGCAGCGGCGGCGCGCGGACTGCCGGCGAAGGGGGCTTGAGCCGTGCTCGCCAAGTCACCCGCGCTGCGCAAAGAATTGCTTCGCATCGCCGAGATGGTGCCGGCGTCGTCGCGCGTGCTCGACGTCGGGTGCGGCGCGGGCGAATTGATCGAGCATTTGACGCGCGCAAAGGGGGCGGACGCGCGCGGCATCGAGCTCAGCCAGGCGGGCGTGAACGCGTGCGTGGCGAAGGGGCTTTCGGTGATCCAGGGCGACGCCGACACCGACCTTGCGGAGTATCCGGCGCAGTCGTTCGACTTTGCGATCCTGAGCCAAACGATCCAGGCGACGCACAGGCCGAGGGACGTGCTCGACCAGCTGCTTCGCATCGGACGGCGGGTGATCGTGTCGTTTCCGAATTTCGGTTTCTGGAAGGTGCGGCTCAAGCTCGCACTCACCGGGCGCATGCCGCGCACGGGCGCGCTCGACTATGCGTGGCACGAGACGCCGAATATTCACCTGTGCACGATCGCGGACTTCGTGGCGTTGACGCAGGAAACGGGCGCACGGGTGGAGCGCGCGCTCGCGGTCGAGGAAAGCGGCGAGGTGCGCGAACTTTCCGCGCCGGGCTATTGGGACAATCTTACGGCCGAGGGCGCGATTTTTCTGCTGACTCGGCGCGCTTCGTGATCAGCACCGGCTTTGCCGGCACGCGTTGACGCAGGCCGCCGCCGGGGGCGAGGGCCATGACTTCTTTCGTGGCCTCGGTCAGATGTATGCCGGCGAGGCGCGGCCAGTATTTTTGGCCCATGCGTTCCCAGCGGGCGCCGTCGCGTACCAGATAGTCGACGCCGAACGGCGGCATGTGGAGGCAGGTCGTCGAGGCGGTTGGTGTGAACATTGCGTCGACCAGCAAGCGGTGAAGCTGGGTGCGGGAGAACGGCCGGCCGTGGCCGAACGGTGTGGTTTCGAACTGCGCCCAGAGGCTCGTGCGGTTCGGCGCGACGACGACGATGCGGCCCGCGGGGCTGAGCACGCGCCAGACCTGGCGCAGCAACGGGCGGAGCGACTCGGTCGTCTCGAGCACGTGGGCGATGACCGCGCGGTCGATCGAGGCGTCGGGCAGCGGCAGCGTCGCTTCGTCGGCGAGCGCGACCACGTTCGTCGACTGGCCGGGCCAGGCGATCACGCCCGATTGCGCGGGCATGAGTGCGATCAGGCGCTCGGCCTCGCCTAAGAACGGACGCAGATAGGGTGTCGCGAAGCCGAGCCCCAAGACGTTCAGGCCCTTCACGTTCGGCCACAATTCGCGCAGGCGCTGCATGATCAGGCGGCGCGAAATCTTGCCCGTGGGCCCGTCGTAGAAGGACTGCAGCTCGCGGACGTCGATGTGCATGGCGCTAACGCGTCACCCGTCCTGGCCTGCTGCGGTCTTTTTCTTCAGGTGCGAGATCCAGCGCGGATTGACCGAGGCGACGGGGAAATAGATGAAGACGTCGGTCGTGCCGAACTGATGGTCGATGACCGCGCCGTCGCCGATCTTGGCACCGGTGCGGACGTAGCCCTTCACCAGCGGCGGGAGCGCGCGCAGCGCCTCGGCCTCGTCGATCGCCTCTTTCGGCATCACGTTCATGGCGACGTAGCGATCGGGCAACGCGCGCACGCGTTCGTGCTCGGGCGCGAGGTGAAAGTGATAGAGGTAGGAGAGTTCGAGCGCGAGCGTCTTGGGATCGGTGCCGGGCAGCGACGCGCAGCCGAACATCAGTTCGATGTCGTGCTTAATGAGATAAACGAGCAAGCCGCGCCAGAGCAGCTGCATCGTCGGGCCGGTGCGATAGGCCTTCAAGACGCAGGAACGGCCGAGTTCGAGCAGGCGCTGACCCTTACGTGCCTTGAGCATCGCCGAGATGTCGTATTCGCCGGCGGTGTAGAAGCCCTTGGGCGATCGTTCGGCCGCGTCCTCACGCATCAGGCGGTAGGTCGCAATGACCTTGTCCTGGGCCGTGTCGACGACGAGCAGATGCTGACAAATCGGATCGTAGTCGTCGAAGTCGCGGCCGGCCGCCTCCATCTCGGGCGAGGCCTGGGCGCTCATCTCGCGGTAGAAGATGTCGAAGCGCAGACGTTGCGCCGCCTCGATCTCGGCGGGCGTGACGGCCAAGCGCACTTCCAAGCTGCCCGAACTGTCGAGCACGGCCTTGCCGGGGGTTTCCTGCGGCGAAGTCTTTTGCGACGACATAGCGGTCCGTCGACGTCCCCGCGGGACAGTACGCGCCCGCTGTTGGTTGCAAACAGGTAATCTAAGGGAGGCCCGGGCTAGAGGCAAACCCGGCACTAATCCCTCAGTTGACTTGCGAGTTCGCTCTCGGTGCGTTCGTCTGCGCCGTTGGCAGGTTTCACCGCCCCCCGCTTCATCAGCCACCAGAGCAGCACGAGGCCGGGCAGCGCGAGTGCGGTCGCGATCACGTAGTACCAGACCCAGCCCACGGCTGCGACCGCGAACCCTGCCGGGGCCGACAGTGTTATGCGCGCCTGATTCGAGAGCGAGGAAAGCAGCGCGTACTGCGTGGCTGTGTAGTTGCGGTTGCCGCAGAGCAGCGACATGTAGGCGACGAATGCTGCGCCGCCGATTCCAGTCGCGAGATTCTCGACGCCCACGGAGCCCGCGAGCGCCCAGAACGCCATCGATCCCTGCCAGCCGCCGGCGTCGATCGCGGCGAAGGTGATTTTCTTTGCGCCTTCCACGTCGGCGATTCCGATCGCATTCGTGATGTCCGGCAACACGAGCGCCGGCCAGATGAAGATCAGGTTCGTCGCCATTTGCAGGATGCCTCCGATCCACAAAGCGCGCAGCACGCCGAGGCGATTGGCGATCATGCCGCCGATATAGCCGCCCGCGAGCACGGTGAAGAAGCCGAACGGCCACTGAATGATCGAATAGGTCGCCTTCTCGAAGCCGAGCGTCAGGAAGAAGTACGTGCGCAACTCGGACGTGAAAGCGTCGCCGAGTTTGAACAGCACGACGAGCGCCAAGATCGCAAACCAGAGGTCTTTGCGCAGGAAGTCGGTGAACGGCTCGACGACCGCGGAGCGGAAGCGATCGCCGATGCTGCGCTCAAAGCGCGCCTTTTGGCCCTCCCAAGACTCAGGCGCGAGCAGTGTGCCTAGAATGCCGACACTGACCATCGCGGCCATCGTGAGGTAGCCATAGGACCAAGCGTCCTGGCGCGAGACGCCCGAAAACTCGAGCCAAGAGATGAGCGCGACGGCACCGGTGAAGGCGAGCATCATCGCGGCGCGGTAGGCGGCGTTGTAGTTCGCGTAGCCCGCCGTCAGTTCGCTCTCCTTCAAGGCCTCGATGCGGTAGGCGTCGATGACGATGTCTTGCGAGGCCGAGAAGAAGGCGACGAGCGAGGCGACGATCGCGACTGCAACTTTGCTTTCGGAGGGATCGACGAAGGCCATACCTGCGATCGCGCAGGCCAAGCATATCTGCGTCAGCAACAACCAAGACCGGCGGTGGCCGAGCCAGCGGCTGAAATACGGGATCGGGATGCCGTCGATCGCCGGCGCCCAGACGAATTTCCAGGCATACGCGGCGGCGACGAGCGCGAACAACCCGATCTCTTCGACCGAGACTTTGCTTTCGGTGAGCCAGGCCTGCAGCGTCGATCCGGTGAGGTGATAGGGCAGACCGGCCGAGAAGCCGAACATGAACATCAAGGCGACGCGCGGCCGGAAATAAACCGCGAGCGCGTCGCGCCATGCGCGTCCTCGTCCGTTCGCGGCCGTCTCTGTCATGCGATCCTCGCTGGTCGACGCCCGCGTCGCTGGGCGTGGCGATGAGACTCGGGCGGGCGTCGCCTTGT
Organism: Alphaproteobacteria bacterium; assembly: GCA_016792785.1. GTDB lineage: Bacteria > Pseudomonadota > Alphaproteobacteria > Micropepsales > Micropepsaceae > SZUA-430. Next base: position 318 of record JAEUML010000264.1, on the reverse strand, counting down.
CAATTCGCGAATGCCCGATTCGGTCGAACGGTTACACGGCAAGCGATGAATATGCCGTTTCCGCAACTCACGCCGTGCGCAGGGCCTCTGGAGGCATAGGTTTGGGCATGTAGCGCGAGAGGACCGAGCGTAGGGCTTCGGGGTTCAGAGGCTTGGCCAGGAAGTCGTCCATGCCGACGTCGATGCAGACTTGGCGGTCGCCTTCGAGCGTCGAGGCGGTGAGCGCCACGATCGGCATGCGGCCACGGCGGCGGCCGACGCTTTCGGCGTGGCGGATGCGGCGCGTCGCTTCGAGGCCGTCCATCTCGGGCATGTGCA
>JAEUML010000370.1 GCA_016792785.1 Alphaproteobacteria bacterium | reverse complement strand
GTTCGTGACGGCCATGTCGCTCGAGTGGTTGTTCCGGCTGTTGTCGGAGCCGCGGCGTCTGTTCTGGCGCTATGCCGAAATCGTTCCGCGCTTTCTCTATCTTGTCGGCAAGGAAGCGGCGGCGCGGCGGTTGCTCTCGCGTGAGGCCGCTTAGAACCAGCGTTCCACGACGTTCACGATGTCGCCGGGTTCAAGCTTCGTCGTGGCGTCGGCCGGGAACTTCTCTTCCTCGGCGGCCGCCTTGCGTTTGATATAGACGGAGCTTTCGTTGGCGCGGGTGGAGTAGCCACCTGCCATTGCGACAGCGTTCAGTACGCTCATGCCGGCCACGAACGGGTATTCGCCCGGCTTGTTGACTTCGCCGATGATGTAGAACGGCCGGTAGCCGAGCACCTCGATGCTTACGCGCGGGTCCTTCAGATACTGCGCGCCGAGTTTGGCTGCGATGTCTTGTTCAAGCTGGCGCACGGTGCGGCCGGTGGCCGCGATTTGCCCGATCAGCGGCAGGCTGACAAAACCTGTGTCGTCGACGACGAATTCGCCGCTCAGATCCTCTTCCCCGAAGACGATGACGCGGACCTTGTCGCCGGAGCCCAGCGCATAGCTGTTTTCAATCGGGGCGGCGGGGGCCTTCGCCGGAGCAGCGAAGGCGGGGGGAAACGCGAATAGCGCAGCAACGAGCAACAGCAACGTTGCCGCGCGCCGCGCGATACCAACGCTTTCCGACTTTGCTGCCATGGACCCACCCCCCAACGGATTCCATCAGGCCGGGCCCCACGCCGTCAAGGCGAGTCACCGCAATCGGCGGTGGTCCTCAAAACATTGCTGTCCCGGGATCGAGCCCGAGTCGCAGCCGGCCGGCGACGGTGTAGCTCGCTGGGCTCATGGCGACGTGCTTGGCGGCGGCTTGCACATCCCGGATCGCGCGCTCGAGCGGGCAGCTCTCGAAGATCGCGGCCGAGCCTGCATCGGCGGCCAGCATGTCGACGATCCGCAGTGCCGTCTCGGCCGCGTGCGCTTCTGCCGTGCGCAACCGGGACCGCGCCGCAATGAGCCGCTCGCCGCCGATGTCGGTCGCGGCCATCAGCTCGGTCATGGCCTCGACGAGCAATGCGCGGGCAGCGGCATGCAACGTTTCAACCCGGCCGACTGTCGCTTGCACCGCCTCGCGGTCGCGCAGCAGACCAGCCGCGCTGACTTTGCTGCCCGCCAGCATCCCGAATGCGTCGATGGCGCCTCGGGCGATACCGAGGGGCACCACCGAGACCGTCCAGGAAAATACGGAGACCGGCGGCATGCGGTAGAGGAGTCCGGGTGCGGTCGGCGCGTCGCCGATGAAGGCGTGCACGTGTCCGGTGGGCACGAAGGCATCGCGCAGCTCGAAGTGCCAGCTGCCGGTCCCGCGCATTCCCGACACATGCCAGGTATCGTGGACGGTGACTTGGTCCCGCTCGAAGTAGCAGCAGAGCGTCTGGTCGGGCGCCTGTTTGCCGCCGATGGTCGTGAGCCCCATGAAGTGCGAGGCGTGCGGCGTGCCACTGCCGAACGGCCAGCGGCCGGTGACGCGATAGCCGCCGTTGACCACCTCAGCCGAGCCGACGGCGCCCGTTGCGCTCACGATGAAGGCGCTCGGGCTCGCGAACCAGTCGCGGGCCACCGCTGTGGGGAGATAGCCGCCAACCCGGCTCATGCCACCGCCGTTGCCAACGAGCCAGCCGACAGATCCATCCAGCGCGGCCGCAGCTTCAACGACACGCATAAAGTCGAGCGGCGACAGCTCCGGTCCACCAAGTGTGCGAGGCAGCCAGAGCCGGAACAGCCCGGCGCCGGCGAGCGCGCCGAACACGGCATCGGGCAGGCGCCGGTCGCGGTCGAAGGCGGCGCGATGCTCGGCAATGAGCGGTGCCAGCCCGCGAAGGGCCTCCAGATAGACAGATGCGTTTTCGGTTCCGTCAGCGGTCGGCATGCGGGCCTCGATGGGACGAGATCGGAAGGTTACTGTCGTTGCCAGCCGATCGATCAAGCAAGCTCGAAGAATTCAGGTGCAGATGAATCTGGCTCATCTACACTCGACCCATGCGAAACCTGCCGCCCTTAACCGAGCTACGCGCCTTTGAGGCGGCAGCGCGCCACATGAGCTTCAAGCTGGCCGCGGCCGAGCTTGGCGTGACACCGACCGCGATCAGCCACCAGATCAAACTGCTCGAGCGTCACTGCGGCAAGCCGCTGTTCCGGCGACGCCCACGCCCGCTCGCGCTGACCTGGGCCGGCGAGCAGCTCTTCCCCGTCATCCGCGACGGCATCGAAAGCTTCGGCGAGGCCCTGACGACGGTGCGCACGGGCGGCGCGAGCGGGCGCCTGCGCATCACGGCCACCAATGCCTTCGCCGCCCGTTGGCTGGTGCCACGATTGCCCCGATGGCGCGAGATGCATCCGCGCCTGAGGCTCGACATCGTCGGCACCGACGCCGTGCTCGATCTGAAGTCGGGAGAGGTCGATGTCGCGATCCGCTACGCCGTGAAGCCGCCCGCCGACGGCATCGCGACCGAGCTGATCCGCGACACGTTCCATATCGTTGCGAGCCCGCGGCTTCTGGGCTCAGGCCGCCGCATGCTGAGCCCGGCCGAGTTGGCGCGGTTGCCGTTGATCGAGGCCGAGTGGCCGCCGACCGATCCGCACGCGCCGAACTGGCGGCAATGGCAACGCGCGGCCCGCGCGCGACACAAGTCCGTGCCCGATCTCTCGGCACTCGCGAGCCTCAGCTTCCGCGAGGAGTTGCACGCCATCGAGGCCGCCGTCGCCGGGCAGGGCGTCGCTATCTGCAGTGACGTGCTGATCGCGCCAGAACTCGCGAGCGGCGTGCTGGTGCCCATTTCCCGCATCACGCTCCCCGGCTACGGCTTCTACATCGTCCACCGCGACGGTCACCCGAAGATCGCGTCGATCAAGGCCTTCATCGCCTGGATTCGTTCAGGGCAACGCGGCACGTAATGATGTCAAAGCGTGAGCGGGCAAAACTGTTGAAACGCCGGGAAAATTGGTCGGAGAGAGAGGATTTGAACCTCCGGCCCCTGCCTCCCGAAAGCAGTGCTCTACCAGGCTGAGCTACTCTCCGATTGTCCCCATGCTGAGGTGCGTCACCCGGCGCGGGAAGGGCGGTCTTATACAGGCTGGTCAGGGGTGGGGCAAGGCGGGCAAAATGACCGCGCGCGGCCCCGCTGACCCAAGCACTTCGAGGGCCGTGCGTGAACCACGAGGGGCAGATGTCATGCGCTTTGTCTTGATCGGTCTTGTTGCGTTGATCCTGCTCGCGGCTGCCTACGTGCTCGCGTGGCCGACGCGGATTGAGCCGGTCGTGGTCGCGGTCGGGCCGAACCCTGGCTTCACGGGCCCCTTTGTTCCGAACGAGGGTTTGCGCGGCGTGCGCTGGCTCGGCGACGTGATGGGGCAGGGGCCCGAAGACGTAACGGTGAAGGACGGCTACGCCTACACGGGCCTGTTGGACGGGCGGGTCGTCCGTGTACGGATCGATGGTCAAACCGCCGCGGGCCCGGCGCCGATACAGCCGGTCATTCCCGGCGGCAGCGCGCAGCCGATTTCAACCCCGGTTGAAAAGGTCGCGGAGACCGGCGGCCGGCCGCTGGGGTTGCAGCACGATCCGTTCGGAAACCTGGTCGTCGCGGACGCGAAGAAGGGGCTGATCGCCATCACGCCCGCGGGGCAGGTCGTGGTGGTCGCCGACCGCTACGAGAACCGCCCGCTCAAATTCGTCGACGATCTCGATATCGCCAAAGACGGCACGATCTATTTCACCGACGCGTCCATGCGCTACGGCATCGACGAGTTTCAGCTCGACTTTTTGGAGGGGCAGGCGACGGGGCGCTTGTTCTCGTTCGATCCGCGGTCGGGGGTATTGCAGGCGCGCCTGTCGGGCCTTGCCTTCGCGAACGGCGTGGCGCTGGGTCCCGACGAAGAATACGTGCTCGTGAACGAGACGGCGGCCCACCGCATCACGCGCTATTGGCTCAAAGGTACGAAGACGGGCTCGCAAGAGACGTTTGTCGCCAACCTGCCGGGCTATCCGGACAACATCTCCTTCAACGGGCGGGATCTGTTTTGGGTGGCGTTGGCGGGGCCGCGCAACAAGGCGCTGGAGGACCAACTGAGCGGTACGTTCATGCGCAAGGTTCTGTTCCGGCTGCAGTCGATCGGGCTGCTTCCGGCGCCGGCGCCCGACCCTTATGGCTGCATCGTTGCGATCAATCTGCAGGGGCAGGTGGTGGCGACGTTGCAAGACCCGGGCGGGCGCACGATCAAATCGATTACGAGCGTGAACGAGAAGGATGGGCTGCTTTATCTGGGCAGTCTCGAGACCGATCGAATCGCGACCGTGCCCGTGCCGTCCGCCTTGTTGACGCCGCCGGGGTTTCCGCGCTGATCCGTTTGCCGGTTTTCTGCGGTTTCGGGGCGTTGCCTTCGCGGGCGCATGCCCTTATGGTCCCGCGCCTTCCGCCCCCATACACGCACTTTGGCGGAATGTCCGGTTCTTGGGGTATAGCCAAGCGGTAAGGCAGCGGATTTTGATTCCGCCATTCCTAGGTTCGAATCCTAGTACCCCAGCCAAACCTCAGATTTCGCCGCTTCTCGCGGTTCCGGATGTCGGCCTCATGTTGCGCCGGTGGCTACGTCTATCGCCCCGGACCCAGAATGAGGGGCTGGTCGTAGCGTTGCACTGCGCCAGCGTTTTGCAAGGAGACCATAGTCGAACACAACCGCGCGCACCTTCAAGACGGGCGCGCGAAGCTCAAGGTTTGTGCAGATTCAGGCGACCTTTGGCTTGGGTGCGCGAGCGAGGACGTCGTTCAGCAACGGCGCAAAACGGGCAACGGCCGCCACGATGGCTTGCGGCGGATGGGGCCCAAAGCCCAGGATCAGTCCGCGTGACTTGTCTTGGCCGACGACGAAGCGGCTCAACGGTTTGACGTGTATCCCGATGTCCGCGGCGCGTTGCGCTAATGCTGCGTCATCGACGTCCGGCGGCAAATTCAAACAAAAATGCGACGTCGGCGCCGGGTTGGTGAAGTTCAATGGCGCAACCACGCTTTTTTCCAACTCTTCCATCAGCGTTTGGCGGCGCACAGCGAACGCCTCTCTGCTTTGGCGCATGTGGCGGGCGAAGTGGCCGCCGGTGAGGAAGTCGCAGAGCACAAGTTGATTGGGCGTCGTGGTGTCGCCTCCGATCAACCTTCGCGCCTCGTGCAGCCCGTCAACGAGTTTGGGTGGCGCGACAAGGTAGCCAAGGCGGAGCGAGGGAAACAACGTCCGCCCGAACGTGTTCACATAGATGACGTGCTCGCGTCCGCGTGAGAGCGCAGCAATCGGGCGGGGCGCGTCGCCCGGAAGGTACTCACAGTCGTAGTCGTCTTCGATGATCAGGCTGTCGTGCGCGATCGCCCAGTCGAGAAGCTCCTGCTTCCGTTCGGCGGTCATGGTGACGGTCGAGGGGTATTGGGACGACGGCATGACGACCGCGAGGCGGGCGTCGGGTGCAATTTGCTTGCCGATGTGGACGCTGATTCCGGAAGCGTCCAACGGTATCGGAATTGGTGTTACGCCTCCCGCGCGCAGTGCGGCGCACGGACGTGAGAAGATCGGGTCTTCGGCCCAAGCCAGCGCGCCTTCGGCGCCCGCCGCCGTCGCTGCCAGCAAGATTGCCATCTCCGCGCCCGTCGTGACGAAGACTTGATCGGCGTCGCATTTGACGCCGCGGCTGATGCGCAGGTTGGTCGCGATCGCCTCGCGGAGTTCCGGCACGCCCGCACGTTGATATTCGGAGAGAGCAGAACGCGGCATCGACCACCAGCGGCGTGTCTGCAATCGGCGCCAGATGTTGAGCGGGAAGAGGTCGATGGGCGCGGTGCATGCGGCGAACGGGACCAATTCGCCATCGTCGGCGACGCTGGGCCGAGGCTCGGCGCGGTCGGCCGCTTTTCCTTCCCGCCACGCCACGTAGGTGCCGGATCTGTCGCGCGATTCCAGGAGGCCTTCCGAGGTCAACGCTTCAACGGCTGCAAGCACGGTTGCCCGCGAAACACCTGCGTCGCGCGCCATGATGCGCGAGCCGGGCAGTTTTTGACCGGGTTCAAATACGCCGTCGAGAATCATTTCGCGCAGCGTCTCGACCAGCTGGTCAGTCAGACCGCCGTGCTTGTGATCCGCTATCGGATTCAAAAGGCCGACTTGGCGTCGCGCCATCAGACATCTCACCGCTTGGTCTGCCCACTTTAGTGGAGCGGCGCGCGCGGCGGCTATGGGACTTCACGATGTCGTTAACATCCGATGTCGTTTGTCCGGTGCCGAAACCAGTTGGGGTGACGCCTCTAGGACCAGATTGCTAACGCATGTGCTCCCAAATCTCGCGTTCTTCGTCGAGGCGGTCGTGTTCGGCGCCTTTGAAGTCGCCGCGGGAGACGACGCCGACGACACGGCCGGATTTCACGACGGGCAGGTGGCGGAAGCCGCCGTCCCACATCAG
>JAEUML010000225.1 GCA_016792785.1 Alphaproteobacteria bacterium | reverse complement strand
CCGCGGTGATCCGTCCGGCCGCTTCGAACCGCCCTACACGACCGTGCAGTCGTCCACGATCCAAGGCGGCACAGCGCTCAACATCTTGGCACACCACTGCACGTTCCAGTGGGAGTTCCGCTATCTGCCGGGCACGAGCGCGAACGACGTGTTCGAAGCGTTCGACGCTTATGCCAAGACCGAAGTGCTGCCGCGCCTGCGCCGGGTTGCGCCCGAAGCCGACATCGTCACGACGCCGCGCGCCCATGTCCCACCGCTCATCGCCCGCGACGACTGCCCCGCCGAACACCTCGCCAAGCAACTGACGGGGCGCAATCACGCCGAGGCCGTGGCCTACGGCACGGAAGCCGGCTTGTTCCAAGAAGCGGGAATACCTGCCGTCGTCTGCGGCCCCGGCAACATCCTACAGGCGCACAAGCCGAACGAATTCATAGAGCTCGCGCAGATCGATGCCTGCACGGCGTTTATGCGCCGCTTGATCGATCACGTCGCCGCTTGAGCGCGCAACAACTCGTCGGGCGAAAACGCATAGGTCGCTGAACAAAACTCGCAGGTCGCCTTCACGAACCCATCGTCCTCCGCCAATTCGCGGATGTCGGACTCCGGATACTGCGACAGCACGGACGAAACCCGGTCCGCGCTGCACCGGCAGCCGAAGCTCAAGGGCTCCGTCTCGAACACCCGCACGCCGTCTTCGTGATAGAGCCGGAACAACAAGCGCTCGGCTTCGACCTGCGGATCGACGAGTTCATGCGGCTCGATCGTCGAGAACAGAATCGACGCCCGATTCCAATCTTCTTCCGTGTCCTGCCCCGGCTGCGGCGCCGCGTGGCCACCGAGCGCCGCGAGATTCTGGATGACGATGCCGCCTGCCCGCCAATGCGGCTTTGCATCGCCGCGCGAGATCAACGTCGCGACCGCGAGGCGAATGCGTGTCGGGATCTGTTCCGATTGCTCGAAATAGGTCGTGGCCGCCTCGGCGAGCCCAGCACCCTCGAGCGGCACGATCCCCTGATACCGCTCCATGTCGCCGCCCGGGTCAATCGTGATCGCGAGCGATCCTTTGCCGACCAGATCCGCAAAGGTGGGCACGCCGCCCAACGCCGCAACGGCATCATGATCGAACGTCGCGCAAGCCCTGAGTGTGCCCGGCGAAGAAAAGTCGGCAACCACCATGCGCAACGGCCCGTCGCTGCGCGTCTGCAGGGTCAGGACGCCCTCGAACTTCAACGATGCGCCGAGCAGGGCCGCAAGCGTCAACGCCTCGCCCACCACGCGCGAAACACTTTCGGGATAGGCATGCGCCGCCAGCACACGATCGGCGACGTCGGTCAAATGCACGATCCGTCCGCGGACGTTCATGCCTTCGATTTGAAAGCTGCGGACGAAGTCTGGCTCCGTCACGACAACGCCCAGACCAGCACAGCCTTTTGCGAGTGCAGCCGGTTCTCCGCCTCGTCGATGACGACCGATTGCGGCCCGTCGAGCACGCCGTCGGTCACTTCCTCGCCGCGGTGTGCGGGCAGGCAGTGCAGGAAGATCGCGTCCTTGCCGGCTGCCGCCATCAGCCGCTCGTCGACACGATAGCGCGCCAACGAATTGTGCCGCGAGCGCATCCCGCCTTCGCCGAGTTGATCGGCTTCCGACATCTGCACCCACGTGTCGGTAACGACCGCTGAGGCCCCCGAAACCGCCTCGAACGGATCGCGCACGAGGTTGACGCGCCCGCCTTCCTGTTTCGCCCACGCAAGCAGCCGCTGGTCCGGCCCGACTTCCGGCGGGCACGCGACGCGTAGCTCGAAGTTGAACCGCACGGCGGCGTGAATCCACGAGGCGCAGACATTGTTGCCGGCGCCCGACCACACGACGGTTTTGCCCGCGATCGGTCCGCGGTGCTCCTCGAACGTCATGATGTCGGCCATCAGCTGACAGGGATGCGTCCGGTCGGTCAGGCCGTTGATCACGGGCACGCTCGCCGCCTCCGACAGCTCGATCAGCGACTGATGCCGCTTCGTGCGCAGCATAATGCCGTCGACATAGCGGGAGAGCACGCGGGCGGTATCGCCGACGGTTTCGCCGTGGCCGAACTGCATGTCGCGCCCGTCGAGGAACATTGTCTCGCCGCCGAGTTGGCGCATGCCGACATCGAAGGAAATACGCGTGCGCGTCGACGGCTTCTCGAAAATGAGGGCAAGCATCCGTCCCTTGAGCGGCAACGCGTCGTCGTGTGCACCCTTCGGGCGACCTGCGCGCGCCACTTTCATGCGCTTCGCGTCGTCGATCAGTTTGCGCAGCGTCGCGGGATCGAGCGCGTCGAGGTCCAAGAAATGCTTCGCGGTCATCAGCTTCGCAGGCGCGTTCATTTGGCGGCGACTTTCGCGGGACGGTGGGTCAGGCTCGCGCAGGCGTCGTTCAGAATGGCGACCGCCTCGCGCACATGGGCTTCTTCGATGATCAAGGGCGGCAGGATTCGCACGACGTTGTCGCCCGCGCCGATCGCAAGCATGCCGCGCTCGCGAAGCGCGTCGATCAGCTTTGTGTTTTCGATTCTGCACTTGAGGCCAAGCATCAACCCCTGACCGCGCACATCCTCGATCACCTCGCTATGCTTGTCGGCGATCATCGCAAGCTGCTGCTTGAGATAGTTCGCAACTGAATTCACATGCGCCAGGAACGTCGGCTCGAGCACGACGTCGAGCACCGCGTTCGCAACCGCCATGGCCAGCGGATTGCCGCCGAACGTCGTGCCGTGCACACCCGCCGTCATGCCTGCCGCGGCCTTCTCGGTCGCAAGACACGCGCCGACCGGAAAGCCGCCGCCGAGCGCCTTCGCGATCGCCATGATGTCCGGCGTGATCCCGGACCACTCGTGGGCGAACAGCTTGCCGGTGCGGCCCATCCCGCTTTGCACCTCGTCGAGCAAAAGCAGCAACCCGTGCTCGTCGCATAGCTCGCGCAGGGCCCGCATCGCCTCCGGCGGAACCGGACGAATGCCGCCTTCGCCCTGAATCGGCTCGATCAGGATGCCCGCCGTCTCTCGCCCGATTGTGCACTTGACCGCGTCGAGATCCAGAAACGGCACTTGATCGAACCCGTCGACCTTCGGCCCAAAACCGTCGAGGTATTTCTTCTGCCCGCCGGCCGCGATCGTAGCGAGCGTGCGGCCGTGAAACGCGCCTTCAAACGTGATGATCCGGAAGCGCTGTGGCGCACCGTGATGCGCGTGATACTTGCGCGCCATCTTGATCGAGCACTCGAGCGCCTCGGCGCCTGAATTGCAGAAGAAGACGGTGTCCGCAAACGTCGCCGCCACCAGGCGCTCGGCCAGCCGCTGCTGCCCCGGCACCTGATAGAGATTCGATGTGTGCCAGAGCTTGGTTGCCTGCTCCGACAGGGCGGCAATCAAGTGCGGATGCGCATGGCCAAGTGCGTTCACGGCAATGCCGGCGCCAAAATCCAAGAAACGGCGTCCGTCCGTCGCGAAAAGATAGGGCCCCTCGCCCTTCTCGAACGCCACCGGGGCGCGAGCGTAGGTCGGCAAAATCGGTGTGATCACGGAAATCCCTGACAAAAGGCGCGGAAACACCTCGGCTTTCCGCGCAAAGCAAAGTATTTCGCTGTGCAACATTCGCTGTCAACGAGCGAACCCGCGCATACCGTTAACCACATATTAACCATTTGTGCTCGTGCAGTAACTATCCCCAATAACTATATGTGGGACTCCACCTATCATCTTGTAGCGACAAGCTTCTTACCTACTATGGGTCGCCTTAACCATGGCTGCCCGAGTTGGAGGAAGTACCGAAATGGGGTGGACGGACGAGCGTGTAGAGCTCTTGAAGCAACTCTGGTCGGAAGGCCTGAGCGCCAGCCAAATCGCCCGGCAACTGGGCGGCGTCACCCGCAACGCTGTCATCGGCAAGGTTCACCGTTTGGGGCTGGCAGGCCGCGCCACGCCGGCTAGGGCCGAACGCCCCCGCATGGCGGTCGCCCGCCGCGTCGCGCGCCCGCGTCCCGCACCGATGGTCCAAGTCCCCATCGTTGAGAAGGATCCGATCGTCGACGATCAGGGCCGCAAGACGACCGTCCTCACGATCTCTGACCGTATGTGCAAGTGGCCGATCGGCGATCCGTCGACGGCTGAGTTCCACTTCTGCGGCCATCCGCCGAAAGCAGGCTCACCGTATTGCGACGCCCACTGCGTGAAGGCGTTCCAGCCCGCGCAAGGCCGTCGCGACCGCGAGCGCGACCGCGATTTCCGCCGCTACCTGGCGAACAGCTGACCGCTCACGTTCTTGAGGGGCCCGCTCTTGAGGGGAAAGTCGAAAGGGTCCGCCCATCTGGGCGGGCTCTTTTTTTGTCTCAGGCTTGGCTCAAACCTTCAGAGACTCGTCGAGCGCGTAACCGGCCGAGCGTACCGTCCGGATCGGATCGGTCTGCCCCGGCTCGTTCAGCGCCTTGCGCAAGCGGCCGATATGCACATCGACGGTCCGCGCATCGACATAGATGCCCGAACCCCACACCGCATCGAGCAATTGCTCGCGGCTGAACACCCGGCCCGGATGCTGCATAAAATGGTCGAGCAGGCGATACTCGGTCGGTCCCAAGTGGATGTCTCGCGACCCGCGCCGCACTCGGTGCGCTGAGCGGTCGATCGAAACGTCGCCGAACTTCACAATGTCCTCGGCCAAGGCCGGCCGGATGCGCCGCATGACCGCGCGAATCCGTGCAAGCAATTCGGTCATCGAGAACGGCTTCGTGATGTAATCGTCGGCGCCGGTGTCGAGCCCGCGCACGCGGTCGCTTTCCTCGCCGCGGGCGGTGAGCATGATGATCGGCACATTGCGCGTCTCGGCGCGGCTCCGGAGTCGCCTGCAGACCTCGATACCCGTGACCTTCGGCATCATCCAGTCGAGCAGCACGAGATCGGGCGTTTCTTCGGCGGCAAGCATCAAGGCCTGCTCGCCGTCGCTCGCATCGAGCGCGCGGTAGCCCTCTTTTTCCAGATTGTAGCGCAGCAGCGTCATCAACGGCATCTCGTCTTCGGCGACGAGGACGACCGGTTTGCGCGGCGAACTCTGCTTCAGAACCGCCGAGGTGGCGTCAAGATTTGTCATGGAGCTGCACGGTCGTTGTCGAAGTGATGTCGCTCTTCGGCCGCGCATCGCCCATCCGCGTTGCCGTGACGACGTAGTGCACGGTTTCCGCGATGTTGGTCGCGTGGTCGCCGATGCGCTCGAAGTTCTTCGCGGCGAACAAAAGATGGGTTGACGGACCGATCTTGCGCGGATCCTCCATCATGTAGGTCAGGAGTTCGCGGAAAAGCGAATTGTAGAGTTCGTCGATCTCCCCGTCGCGCCGCCACACGGTCATGGCCGCGTTGTCGTCACGCTTCGCATATGCGTCGAGCACGTTCTTGAGTTGGGTCAAGGCCTGGCGCCCCATCCGGGCAAGCCCTTGCGTCAGATGCACCTCGGGCGCTTCGTTCGATAGCACCATCACGCGCTTGGCCACGTTTTTGGCCAGGTCGCCGATACGCTCCAGGTCCGCCGAGATCTTCATCGCCGCTAGCGTCTCGCGCAGATCGAGCGCAAGCGGCTGCCGCAGGGCCAGCAACTGCACGACCTGGGATTCGATTTGCTGTTCCAACAGATCGATCCGCGCGTCTATCGCCACGACCTGTTCCGCAAGCCCCACGTCGCGCCGCACGATGGCGTCGATCGCATTCGCAATCTGCGTTTCGCACAAACCGCCCATTTGCACGATGCTCGTGCTCAGCGTCTCGAGCTGATCGTGGAACGACTTGACGATATGCTCGGCCATGGTCGCCTCGTGCGTGACATCGTATGCGCGCGTCGGGGTCATGCTGTGCCGGCGTCTTTGAGGTCCAAAGCACGCCCGGTTTATGACCCTTCGACAGACCTAATGTGACATAGAAATGAAGGAATTATGACGCGGTCAGAAGCCCCTGCTGCGGCGCGTCGCTGATTCCGGCTTGCGTGGCGAGCGGCAAATACACAGTAAACGTCGAACCTTCACTGACCTTGCTCTCGATCGTCATGCGCCCGCGGTGGCGATTGACGATGTGCTTGACGATGGCAAGCCCCAAACCCGTACCGCCGATGGCGCGCGAACGCCGCACGTCGACGCGGTAGAAGCGCTCGGTCAGCCTTGGGATATGCTCGCGCGCGATGCCCTCGCCGCGATCCTTGACCGCGATATAGACCGCCGGCGACGGCCCCGGCTCGCCCGGCGCAGCGCGCCGTGTACCGAGTTCAAGCGTCACCGCCGTCTGTGGCCGCCCATACTTGATCGCGTTGTCGACGAGGTTTTGCACGACCTGGAAGAGTTCGTCCCGGTCGCCGGCCACATTCGGCAGCGACGACGGCTCGACGATCTCGAGCTGCACGTTCGCCGCCACCGCAACAGGCGACAGCGCGTTCATCACCTCTTCGACGACGTCGCTGAGGTTCACACTGCCGCCCGGACGCACATGCTCGTTCAGCTCGATGCGCGTCAGCGACAGCAGATCGTCGATCAGCCGGCGCATACGCTGCGCTTGCTCCGCCATAATCCCAAGGAAGCGCTCCTGCGCCTCCGGATCGTCCTTCGCATGCCCGCGCAGCGTGTCGATGAACCCGGTCAGCGAGGCGAGCGGCGTCCTCAGTTCGTGGCTGGCATTGGCGACGAAATCGGCGCGCATCTGCTCGACACGTTGTGCCTTCGTCAGATCGCGCAGAACGACCAGCGCCCCACGCACCGACTTGTCGTCGCCTTCGATCGGCGCGACATAAGCTTCGAAATTCTGTTCGAGCGAGCCGACGATCGGGAACTCCGCCCGCTGCGCGCCGCGCCCGGCAAGCGCGAGATCGAGCGCGCCGAGCACCTGGGGCGCGCGTATGACGCTGGCCATGTGTTTGCGCGGCTCGGCGACGCCGAACACCTGCTCGAGCGCGTCGTTGCCCGCGATGATTCGTCCCGTGTGATCGGTCAGAAGCGCCGGATCGGGCATCCGCTTGATGATGTCGGCAGGCTGATACTCAGGCTTGACCGGCGCCCCGGCCGCCGCTTGCACGACAGCCTCGACGGGCCGCACGGCAGCTGCGGCGGCAACCACCGGTGCAGGAGGAATAACAATTGGCTCAGGATGACTGCGCACAAAGCCCAGGCGCGCCACCGCAAAGAGCGCAACGCCGAGCCCGAGCACGAATGCGAACATCCATGCACCCGTCCAAACGCCCAACAGAAACAGCGCGAGCCAAGCCGGTATCAGGGTCCACTTAATGTCGTCGGCCCGAACGCCGATTGACGATTTCGCCCGCTTGCTCTCAGGCCCCCCGCGTGGCGGCTTTGCCTGCGCTTGTTGTTGACCGCCCGCGTTTGGGGGAAACGCGGCCCCATCACCACCCACTGACATTTCGAATCCCTCGCCCGCGTCCAGCACGACCTCCCCCAAAGGCCGTTCCTTCCGCGGTTCACGCACATAGAACCACAACATGCCAGCCGCCGCGAGTTTGGCAAAGGCCGCGGCCGCAAACACGGCTTCAAAACCAAGTGTGGCGGCCATACCGCCGCCTGCAACCGCACCGATCACCTGCACCAGAGATTGCGCCGAGTTAACCATTGCAATCCGCATTGGCAGATCCGAGCGCGATCCGAACTCGAGCACCATGTTCTGCGCGGCGATCAGAAAACCCGCATAACCCGCACCGATACCGACGAAGCAGAACACGGCGCCCGCCAGATCGCCCGCAAACAACAGCGCAATCGTGGCCCCCGCCCACAACAACAGCGCCGGCACGAACACCGCTTTGAAACCGACGCGGTCCGCAAGCCAACCCCAACCGAGATTGGCCGTCGTCTGCGACACCAGAAGCGCCAGCGACAAGAGCCCGAGCGTCGCGCCCGTCATGCCCTGCGTTTTGCCGACGAAGATAATGTAGAACGGCAGCGCAAGCGTGCCGAGTGTGGCGAGAGACTGCGCCCAGAAATACATCGCGAACGCGCGGTCCTGCAGCAACGCCGGAATATCGCCGAGCCGCTCGCGCACACTGACCTGATCGCGCACCGTCGGCGACTCGGGCTCGCGCACGAGATAGAGCAGCGTCAATCCCGCGGCGGTCAGAACGAACGCAAGCAGGAACGTCGCCGCGTAACCGTTGCCGAGCACATTGCCTTCGACGAGATACTTGCCGCCGACATAGGCAACCGCCGACGCCGTCATGCCGCCGAGGAAGTTGCGCAAACCGATCAGCATGCCGCGCCGGTCGGCCGGAATCGTCTTCGTCAGAAGCACGTTCCACAGCACATTCTGCATGCCCGAGAAAATGCCGAGCAACCCTAGGAACAGTGCAAACGCGTAAAGCGCCGTTTCAGGCGGCAACAGGAACCCGGCAAGCGCCAAGCCCAGCACCGACAGCCGCATCGCCCAGCCATAGCGCAGGCCGAGATCGACGATCTTCCGCCGGTGCTCGATCGCTGTCGCGCCGAACACGCTGGAAAAGAAGGCGCCAAGATGCTGCGTCGCAAGCGCAAGCCCGACGATCGTCGTCGATCCCGAAAGCGCGAACAGATAGGCCGGCACAAAGGTCGGCGCGTTGACGAGCCTGAAGCCCGTCATCGCCAGCATGCCGTGCGCAAGCTGGCTGACATAGTTCCGTGTCAGGTTTTGGGCCACTTCCTTATGGAATTTGGCCTCGGCTTCGGCGTCGGCGTTCACGGTCGGACGACGATCTGCACCACTGTCACCCAACCCCGCGCCCTTTGCTCAAACTCAAGCCCCGCGCTTCTTGAACCAGGCGAGACACTTCGCCCATGCATCCTTCGCCGCCTGTTCGTTGTAGGTCGGCCTGTAGTCGGCGAGGAAGCCGTGATCGGCGCCCGGATAGACGATGATCTCGGACCCGTCATTCGCCGCCTTGATCGCTGCGCGCATTGCTTCGACCTGGGTCAACGGAATCCCCTTGTCGGTCTCGCCGTAGAGCCCTAGCACGCGCCCCTTGAGCGCGGCAGCCACTTCGACCGGATGCTTCGGCTGCGTATTGCCCTCGGGCCGGATCAGACGCCCGTACCACGCAACGCCCGCCTTCACGTTCGCATTGTGCGCCGTGTAGAGCCAAGTCATACGCCCGCCCCAGCAAAACCCGGTGACCGCCAGCTTGTCGCCGTCGCCGCCGTTCGCCGTCGCCCACTTCGCCGTCGCATCGAGATCGCTGAGCACGACGGTGTCGTCGACCTTGGACACGATCTCGGTCACAAGCTTCTGAATGTCGGTGTAAGCGAGCGCATCGCCCTGGCGCGCATACACATAGGGCGACACCGCGAGATAACCTTCCTTCGCAAAGCGCCGGCAGATGTCTTTGATCCACTCGTGCACGCCGAAGATCTCGTGGATCACGAGCACGGTCTTGAGCTTTGTTCCTTTCGCGGGTCTCGCGAAAAAGGCCGGGATTTCACCGTCGGCGACCGGGATCTTGACCTCTCCCGTTTCAAGCCCGGCGGCATCGGTCGTGATCGTCGCGGCCGAGATCGGCTGCACCGACAGCGCAAAGCCGGTGGCAAGGCTCGTCACCGCAAAGGCGCGGCGATTGATCTGCTGGTTCATGAGGGCGCCCCACATCAAGAAAGGGAAAGGCCCAGCGCGGCCGGGCCCCCTAGTACCTAGCAAATGCGCGCCCTCGGGCGCGAGTCCCGATCAGCGGATGCGACGAACCGACTCCGCCCGGTCGTTGAAGCCGAGCGCGTAAAGGTTCGGTTGCGTCCGGTCGATAACCACGCAATAGCCGCGATAATTCGGCCGGTCGCACAGCTGCCAAACGCCGCCCTGGACGACCACGCTCGACGCCTGATTGCCGAACGCATACGGATTGAGATCGGGTACGTCGGTGTTGTAGCTGCGCGATTTGCCGCCGTAGTAGGTGTGTTTGTACAGTGTGATTTGTGCAAAGCCGCCATAAGCGCACTGCAACCGCCCGCCGCGATTGACCACCTCGTCGTCGCAGTTGCGGATGTCGAGCGACGTCTGCCGCCACACGTTGAGCCTGTCGCGGCACTCGGCCGTCATCACCGATCCGTAGAGCCGCGCGTTGCGGCAGCTCGAGCGCCAGCTGCCGCCCGGCAAGTCGTAACCGTCGTCGTCGTCGTTATCGTCGTCGTCGCGCCGGCACCGCAGCATGCCGTTCACATTAGCGATGTCGCCGCGGCACGAGCGATAGGACTGCAACTCCGTGTAGCGCCAGCGGCCGTTGTTGTCGGCGCATTCCGCCGTCAGGGTGCCGCGTTCGACGTGAGCACGGCGGCACGTGTCGCGATAGCTCCCGCGTGGCACCCAATCATCGTCGGGTTCGTCGTCTTCGCGCACGCATGTGAGCCGCCCGTTGACGTTCGAGATGTCGCCCTCACAATCGCGATAGTCGGCGAGCGTCGTGTAGTTCCAATCGCCGCGGCGCGTCCGGCACGTCGCCGCCAGCACATCCCACTCCGCGTAGATGTCGCGGCACGATTGCTGATAGCTGCCCGTCGGCGTCGGCGCAGCCGCCGCTGGTCCCGCAAACATCACGAACCCGGCGAGCGCGCCGGCCACTGCTGCCAGTCTCATCGAAAACTCCATGACCCGAGGGACCCTATGGGCATTCTGCCCTTCAACCGGTTGCGACTCAATTTGGGCTGAAATGGGGCGTTCAGCGCCGCTTGCCCGCCGCTTTTGCATGCGAACCATCCGCCCGCCCCTTAAGCGACCATTGCCGAGTGCCCCGATGCGCATGCTCGTCGCCGTCTTATGCCTTCTCATCGCAGCGCCTACGGCCGATGCGAAGAGGTTGTCCATCACCAAGGCCGACTTCATCTTGGTCGAAAAGGCCAACCGAACCCTGACGCTCTACAAGGCGAGAAAGCCCATCAAAACCTACCGCATCGCCCTCGGCGGCAACCCTGAGGGCCACAAGGAGCAGGAAGGCGACTCCCGCACGCCCGAAGGCCGCTACATCATCGACGCCAAGAACCCTTGGTCGAGCTTCCACCTTTCGCTGCGCATCTCCTACCCCGATCGCAACGATCGCGCGGCAGCGCGCAAGAAGGGCGTCTCGCCCGGCGGCCTTATCATGATCCACGGTACACCTGAGGGACTCGCGGCGCTTCAAAACGTGGGCGTGTTCCGCGACTGGACGGCCGGATGCATCGCCGTCACGAACGCGGAGATCGAGGAAATCTACAAGATGGTCGACAAGGGCACGCCGATCTTGATCAAGCCGTGACGGTTCAGCCGAGCATCGCTTCGACGAGATCGTCCGGCACGCCACCGCCGCGCGGCATCAGGTAGATCGGCGTATCGACGAAACGCGCGAGCGTCGCCGCCGTCTCTCCCGGCGTCACCGGATTCTGCTCGGACTGCGAAAGCACGATCGCCCACGGCTCGCGCCCGCGAACGCCGAGCGCCGCGCATGCCGTCAGCGTATGGCTGATCGTTCCAAGATAGGTGCCCGCGACCAGAACGATACGTACGTCGAGCGAAGCGATCAAATCGAGATTCGTGAAATCGTGTCCAAGCGGCGACATCAAGCCGCCTGCCCCTTCGACCAGCATAACGCCGGCGGCGCGCTCGATCGCGCGCGCGCAAAACGATGCGAGCGCGTCGAACGGCACAGAACGCTCCTCGCGCGCTGCCGCCATGTCGGGTGACAGCGCCGCACGGAACCGCCACGGCGTGATGGCGTCGAGCCGCGCGGCGTCGACGGGCCGCCCTAACGCCTGCAGAATCAAACCGCTATCGCTCGCCCCCGCTACGTCTGGCGTATAGCCGCTGAGCACCGGCTTGATCGCCTCGACCGGCAGATCGCGCCGGCGCATGCCTTCAATCACGCCGCAAGTCAGATAGGTCTTCCCAATCTCGGTTCCCGTTGCCGTAACGAAATAGCCGCTCATCGCCGCCCCGCCTCCGGCAACAGGCCACGCATCGCCTCTGCCAAGCGCACGACATCCGCCTCGCGATGCGCCGCCGTGAAGGTGACGCGCAGGCGCGCCGAACCATCGGGCACCGTCGGCGGCCTGATCGCGGTCACCAAAAACCCGCGCGCCTCCAGCGCTTGCGATGCTGCGAGCGCCGCCTCCGACGATCCGAGGATCAGCGGCACGATCGGCGACGATGGCTCAGGCAGGCCAAGTTCGGTCGCAAACAAGCGCGCCCGCGCGAGCGGCAAAGCGCAGAGCGCCGCGTCGCCTGCGATGATGTCGATCCCGGCTATCGACGCCGCGATCACGGTCGGCGGCAATCCCGTCGCATAGATCAGCGACCGCGCACGATTGACGAGCAGGTCGACGACCGCGCGGCTCGCCGCGACGTAACCGCCATACGACCCGACCGCCTTCGACAGCGTCCCCATCTGCACGTCCGGCGTGACGCCCCAATGCACCGCCGATCCCCGGCCACGACCCAGCACGCCGAGCCCATGCGCGTCGTCCGTCATCACCCAAGCATCATGCGCGCGTGCTGCCGCCAGAATGCTAGGCAAAGGCGCAACATCGCCGTCCATGCTGAACACGCCTTCGGTCAGCACGAGACAATGGCGCGCACCCGCCCGATACTCGCTCAACAATTCCGACAAGTGCGTCACGTCGTTGTGCCGGAAAAGAACGACGCGCGCGCCCGAAAGACGCGCCCCGGACATCATGCAGGCGTGCGAAAGCGTGTCCGCAAGCACGAGATCGCCCGCACCCACAAGCGCCGGGATCGTCCCTACATTGGCAAGATATCCCGACCCGAAGACGAGCGCCGCCTCGCACCCTTTCAACGCGGCGATCTTTCGCTCAAGTATGTCGTAAAGCGAGTGATTGCCCGTGACGAGCCGCGAAGCCCCGGCACCCGCACCGTGCGTCCGCGCGGCGTCTGCCGCCACGGTCGCCAACCGCCTGTCGCTCGCAAGCCCCAAATAGTCGTTCGAACAAAAGTTGATCGCCGCCGAACCGCGCACATGATGCGCGTCTTCGGTATCGATCGTCCGCAAGCGCCGCAGCAGCGACACGTCATCCAACGCCCGCACCTTGCGCCGGGCATAATCGTCAAGGGTCGTCATGCGGGCGAAGGGTTAGCACAACGAGTGCCTCGCCCGCCTCCCCTATCGCAGCATGGCTACTTCAAGTTTTGCCCCAAAAACCGCTCGAGCTCCCGCAAAACGCGCTTACTCGTCGACGCACGCGACAGCCAGTGATCGTCACCTTCGATCGTGATGAACTCCACCGGCTTTCCCGCCGACTTCATGGCGTCCGCCATGACGAGGCTGTGGCGATGCGCGACAACAGTGTCGTCCTTGCCATGAATGAGGAGCAGCGGCGCCTTGATGTTGGCCGCATGCCGCGCAGGCGAGGTTGCGATCAAGCGCTCACGGTCCTGGGTCGGATCGCCAAGCCATTCGCGCCACGACTTGCCGCCGAGATAAACACTGTCGGCACGCCGCGCGGCATCGCCGACCAGCAGCAGCAGGTCCGACGGTCCGGCGCCGGAGGCCCCGCATTTGTACAATTCCGGCGTGAAGGCGAGTCCCGCCATCGCCGCATAACCGCCATACGACCAACCATAGATGCAGACTTTCGCCGCATCCGCGGTGCCGTTCGCGATCAGATGCTTCACGCCATCGGTGATGTCATGCTGCATCTCAAGCCCCCACTTGTGGTGACCCGCCTCGCGATGCCGGAAGCCGAACCCGTCTGAACCGCGGAACTGCGGTTGCAGAACGGCATAACCGCGCGTCGCCAGGAACTGCGCCCACGGATGAAAACTCGCATCGTCGCGCGACGCCGGCCCGCCATGCGGCATTACGATGAGAGGCAGGTTCTTGCCCGCCGAACCCGGCGGCAGCGTCAGATAAGCCGGGATCGTCATGCCATCCCGCGCTTGATACGTGAACGACTTCACCGAGGCGATGTCGGCCGCGCTCAAGGCGGAGTAGCGCGCACCGATCTTGCTCATGTCGGGAATCGTCATGTCGACATAGTGGTAGACGCCACCCGGATTCTGCGCGCCTTCGACATAGGCGACGAATTTTTGGCGATCCGCGCTCACCGAAAGGACCTGCACCTGCTCGCCGGGAAATGTTGCGGCCAGATCGGCCTGCATCTGCGCATAGCCGCGATCGAAATACTCAGCCGTCGGCAGGTCGTTTGTGTACGAAACGCCTACAGCCTGTTGCGAGTACGCGTCGAACAGCAGGCTATCGGCATCCACACGTTGGCTTTGGAAGACCTGCCGAGAAATGCCTTTGGTTTTAAAGTCGAACTCGTAGATACCGTATTTGTCGCCGCCGTTGCGTGTCGTCACATACGCGGTGTCCGGCCGATTGCCGACCGCAAGAAAGCTCACAGCCCGAGAAGGATCGCTGACCGCCGCACTATCATAGACGATTTGCCAGTCCTTCGAGCCACCTATGCGCGCTTGCGCCGTGATGCGGCCGGAGGTCTCCTCCTTCTCCAGGCGAAGCGGCAACTGCCCCGCCGCATCGGCGAACCACTCGTCGGTCTTGTTCGAACCGCTCTCGTATTTCTCGCTCTTGCCGGTCGCGGCATCCACGAGGAAGACATCGTAACTCGTCAGCTGCACGCCCTTGAGTCGCGTATCCATCGTCTTCGACGGCGCTTGTACGTTGAGCGCCGCCACGAGCAGGTTCTTCCCGTCGGGCGCGCGGCCGATGAAATCGAACCCAGTGATGTTGCCGAGACCGCGCAGGTCCGCCAGGAGTTCCTTCGTGTCCTGACAATTCGTGTCGACCGAAATCGCACGGTAGATTTCGTATGTGTAACGCGTGTCCCGGGCCGCCGGGTCGGCGGCGAACGTGAAACTCACCCTGGCGACCAACCGATCCGCGTTCGCCCAAAAAACATCCCTGAGCTTGGTGCTCC
>JAEUML010000150.1 GCA_016792785.1 Alphaproteobacteria bacterium | reverse complement strand
GCGGAGGCTGCCTATCAGGCCGCGCTGATCCCGCGCCCGCGCGCCGCCGCACACAACAACCTGGGGCTCTCCTACGCGCGCCAGCGCCGGTACGACGAAGCGATCACACAGTTCCATCTGGCCTTGGCGTTGAAAGCGGACCCGCTCGTACGCACGAACCTGCGCTTTGCCTACGCGATGAAGGGCGAGTATCTGAACGCATTGGCCGGCGTTGCGAAGGAGAATCTGCCCGACGCGCTGAACAATGTCGGCTACGCGGCCATGCTGCGCGGCGATTACGAGGCCGCGGAGGCCTATCTCACGCGCGCCATAGAGGCGAGCGCGACCCACCACCGCACGGCTTCCGACAACCTCCAACTCCTCAACGATCTACGCAACAGCAAGCTCGCGAGAGCAACGCCGTGATGACGGCAGTCGCCGTCGGTTATATCGGCTTGTTCATCGCCTCAGCGGTGACTGATGTGCTGTGGTTGCGTATTCCGAACGTGCTCGTGCTTGCGCTCGTCGCGCTCTTCGCGCTCGCCTGTGTGTTGAACCCGCCACAGGCGCTTGTGTGGAACCACATCGCCCCGGCGGTTGTGGTCTTCGCGTTGATGACGGTGCTTTTCGTGCTGGGTCAGATGGGGGGCGGCGACGTGAAGCTGCTGGCCGCCGCGGTGCTGTGGGCCGGGTTCTCGGCACTCGGTCCTTTCCTGATCGCGCTCGCCGTCTATGGCCTCGGCGCGATTCTGATCTTCACGGTGTTTCGCGCGCAGGTCGCCGCCACGCTCGCCTGGGCGGGCGTACCCGTGCCGGTGTCGCTCGAGACCGGCAAGTCGATTCCCTATGGCGTCGTAATCGCCGCGGCCGCGCTCTCGGTCGGCCCCGGCTTCTAAGGAGAGCCAATCCATGACGATGATCTCGGGTGCGGTCGATACCAACGCAGTGATAAAGGGCATCGAGCGTCAGGGCGGATTGAAGCGCCTCGGTTGGCGTGTGCTGGACGCGGCTGACTTCGGCCTCAACGCCGGCGAGATTGCCGTCGTTGCGGGCCGCCCCGGCCACGGCAAGACCACGGTCCTTTTGAACACGATGGTCAACTGGCTCGAGAATTATCCGAACGAAACCTTCATTTTGGTCAGTCACGAGGTTCCGGTTGAAGCGGTGGTCATCAAGCTGATGTCCATCCTCACCCGCCGCCTGGGCCGGGCCGGGTGGTCGTACAACGATCTTCGCGCCGTGCTGCAAGGCGGGCCCAAGGCTGCGCCGAAGGGCTACGACCCCTCCGATGTTTCGGCGGCGATTGCGAAGTTGAAGGAATTCGAAGACCGCCTGCGGGTCGTCTATGAGCCGGACTGGACGGTCGAAGACGTCGACCGCTACTTGAAATCGGTGGCAGGCACCGCACCCAAACTCGGCGGCGTGTTCGTCGATTATCTTCAGCTGATCGCCGGACCGCGCGACCTTGCATACGAGTCGCGGGACCACGAAATATCGACCGCCGCCAAGCGCCTGAAGCGCTCTGCGGTCGATGTCGGCGTGCCGATGATGATCGCAGCTCAGATCAGTCGCGACGTCGCGGCGACCGTCGACTACATCCCCGGCTCCTCGCTCGAGGACGAGCGCGTGTTGCGCGAAATCATCAAGCGCCGGCCCCAATTGCACCATGTCGGCGAAGGTGGCGGCGACCAGGAAGCGGACTTGGTATTGGGTATCTTGAACTTCCGCGCGGAACTCGTCTCCGCCGCCGAAGCCGAGGGCCAGAATCCGGACATACCGGTTTCGGGTGATGCGAACCCGTTTGAAATCCTTGTCCTGAAGAACCGCTACGGCAGGCTTGTCATGGCTCCGCTCGTGATCGAACTCCGAAGCGGCTACATCAGAGATCCCGGCGTCTTCGGGAAGTGATCGACGCTCCACCAGCCCGGCATTTGCAGGTCCCCGATGAGTTCCGGCGGCACGGAAGTTGCGGTACTCTGACCAAGTGCCGCAATCCGTGTCCCCTGTGACCAAACCCGCCGCGTCGTCTGCTTTTTCCTCGAAATATGGTCCCTGGGCGGTCGTTGCCGGCGCATCGGAGGGTCTGGGCGCCGCATTCGCCGCAGCGCTTGGTGCGCGAGGCCTAAACTTGCTGCTCCTCGCGCGCAGGGCAGTGCACCTTGAAGCCGTCGCCGAGCGCGTGCGCGCAAGCGCGAAGGTCGAAGTTCGCGCCGAAGTTTGCGACATGGCGCGCACCGATTTGCCGAGTGCGCTTCAGGCAATGACTGCGGATCTCGACGTCGGAGTCGCCGTCTACAATGCCGCCCATGCGCCCGTCGGCGATCTCGTGAACCGGCCGATCGACGACCTTCTTCGTGTGGTGGACGTGAACGTGCGTGGCCCGTTGGTCTTCGCGCGCACGCTGGCGCCCAAGATGGTTGCGCGAGGGCGCGGTGGCATCGTCTTGATGTCTTCGCTGGCGGGCTATCAGGGCGCACCGCGCATCGCAACCTACGCGGCGTCCAAGGCCTTCAACATCGTGCTTGGCGAAGGACTCTGGCACGAGCTTCGCACGCACGGCGTGGACGTCGTGGTGTCGAGCGCCGGCGCCATCCGCACGCCGGGCTACGCAAAGGCTGCGACCAAGGATGCACCCGGAACGCTCGACGCGGACGTAGTGGCCGAGACGACGCTCGACGCGCTGGGCAGCGGCCCGGTCGTCGTGCCGGGCAGCGTCAACCGCCTCGCGCGTTTCGTGCTTGGACGCATTCTCCCGCGGCGCACGGCAATCGATATCTTCGCTCGCTCCACGAAGGATCTCTCGTGACGCTCGCCGGCTTCTCCGCGCCTCTCGGCGTCTATGCGCTCGTGACGCTTCTGCACCTCGTCGTGCCCGCTAGAACTGTCGACGGCTACGTCATCGATCCCGCCACGGAGAAGCCCTATCGCTACCGGTTGAATGGCCTCATCGTCTATTGGCTCACGATCGGACTGTGGGCGTTCGCGTGCTCCTCGGGCTGGCTCGCTTGGGATTTCTTCTGGACCACGCGTTGGGAGGGCTTGGCCGGCGCATGCACGTTCGGCCTTCTCTTCACGTTCGCCGTCGTTCTCACCGCGCCGCGCACGGAGAAAGGCCTGATTGCGGACCTCTTCCTCGGCCGCGTCGCGAACCCGCAATGGCTGGGCGGACGTATCGACGCGAAGATGTGGCTCTATCTCATCGGTGCGACGATGCTGGGCCTCAACATCTATTCGTTCGCGATGCATCACGTCATGGCGTTTCCCGGCGATCCCTCGCCTGGCGTCATCCTCTATGTCGCGCTCTTCACGTTCTTCTTGAGCGAGTATCTCTTTTTCGAACGCGTGCACCTCTACACATACGACTTCTTCGCCGAGCGCGTCGGGTTCAAGCTCGGCTGGGGGTGCCTTCTCTTCTACCCTTACTTTTACGCTGTGGGTCTCTGGTCGACGGCCGTTCTGCCCAATCCGCACACGCCGACGGCGGTCCTTTTAGTCGCGGCCCTCGTATTCTTCATGGGTTGGAGCCTCGCGCGCGGCGCGAACATGCAGAAGTACACATTCAAGCGCGACCCGAGTGCCAAGTTCCTCGGTATTGCACCGGAGGTCCTGACGGACGGCAAACACAAATTGCTCGTCAACGGCTTCTGGGGCGCCGCGCGCCACATCAACTATCTCGGTGAGTTCCTGATGGCGATCGGCCTGACGCTCGCCCTCGGATATCCGGACCAGGTCGCGCCCTGGCTCTACCCCCTTTACTATGTCGCACTGCTCGTCCCGCGCCAGATCGATGACGACCGCCGCTGCGCACAGAAGTACAAGATGCTTTGGACCGATTACGTCAAACGCGTGCCCTACCGGATTGTGCCTGGCGTGTACTGAAGGGCAGACATCTCACCACACGCATAAGTAGCAGGTCGACGGGTGCCGGATCGCGGACCGTCTCTCAGCCGCTAAGGCGCAACCTAAGTCGAGTGATGGTTTACCCGCGATCTACAAGTCCTGCGCCAACCTTAATTCTTTTGTGTTTATTCGGTACCCATTCCAACGATTTGCCGCGCACAACTCCAAATTGATTGCGAGCCGACCCCCACGCTGCGCTCTAATTCCCGCGGGGGAATGCGTTTTCTCGTGATGTGCACCGCTCAGCGGGGCGCAGCGGCTGTGGGGGCCGTCTTCATGAGAGAGCGACTGGGGGGCAATCATGGGGCGCATTGCGTCTGTGCCCGGCGTCAAGCCGGTGAGCCGCGAGCGGGTAGCGGCGGCAATCAAACGATCGCGCGCGTTGGCATTTGCGGCGATGAGTCTGTTCGCTCTCTCGAGCGAGCAGGCAATCGCTCAGCCGGCCAACGTACAGCCTGACATCGCCGATCGCGAGCGCCGGGAAGCGTTGCCGCAGCGATCGACATCCGACGTCACGATCCCATCCATCGACGCACCGCGCGCGTGGCAGGAGTCTCAGTCGGTCCGCTTCGTGCTCAACGCCGTTCGCATCGACGGCAACAAGGCAATCGACGACCAAACACTTTCCGCGCCATTTGCAGGCCTTCTGGGCAAAGAGATTTCGGTCGCCGAAGTTTTCGCCGCGACCGAGCAGATCACCCGCATCTACGCCGCCGAAGGCTACGCGCTCTCGCTGGCGTTCGTGCCAGCGCAAGACGTCAGAGGCGGTATCGTCGTCGTCCACGTGATCGAGGGTTTCGTGGGTGAGGTCGTCGTGCACGATGCCGATGCGCCCGGTACGTCGCGGTGGAACGCCTATGCCGAACGCCTGACGGCGTCTCGTCCCTTGAAGAGCGCGGTTCTGGAGCGCGAGTTGCTGCTTATCGGCGACCAGGCCGGCGTCAAAGCCCAGAATTTCTTCGAGCGTATGCCGAACGGCGAGCCCGGCGCCATGCGTCTCGTGGTCAACATCGAACGCAAAACGGTCGACGCACGCGTTGAACTCAACAACAGAGGCTCAAAAGCGATCGGTCCCATCCGGGCGTTCGTGAATTTCGATCTGAATGACGTTCTGGGCATGAACGAACGGCTCGGCGCGTTCGGCGTCACGACGCTCGACGGCCGCGAACTCGTTTATGTCGGTGGACGTCTCCAGGTCCCGCTGTGGGTCGACGCCACGCTCTTCGCCATCGAAGTCGCCCACTCCGATACCAAACCCGGAACGGCGGCGCTGTCGTCGCTTGAGTACCAGGGCAGGGGGTGGACTGGGTCGGCGAGCTTGACCCACACGCTTATCCGTTCGTTGAAGGAAAATCTCTACCTGACGCTCGGATTTGCTTACAAAAATCTGAAGAGCCAGTTGCTCGGCGCCGCCAACTCGCATGACAAGATCTCGTCGGCGTCGCTGGCGGTCGACTACGACACACGCGACCGCTGGGGCGGAGTGTGGCGCATCGCCGCCAACGTGATCGTCGGGCTCGACATACTCGAGTCGACACAGAAGAACGACCCGTTGTCGACAAGGCTCGGCGCTTCCGGCCGTTTCGTAAAGGTCGAGGGCTCCGTCTCGCACCTCATGTCGTTGTCCGAAGTCGTGTCGCTCTACGGTGAGCTCGCAGGTCAGTTCGCCGACGGGCCACTGCTCGTCTCCGAGCAATGCGGCTACGGCGGCGGTTACATCGGGCGCGCCTTTGACCCGTTCGAACTCACCGGTGATCACTGCGTCAAGGCGCGGGCTGAGATGCGTTTCGATTTGCCCGTCGGCCGCACGGCGATCGCGGACGTTCTTAGCAGCGCTCAGTTCTACGTGCTCGCAGACGCCGGCATGATGATCAAAGCAGGAAGACTTCTGCCGACGGAAACGCGCACTGAGACGGCGGAGTCGATCGGTTGGGGCTGGCGCTTCCGGACGCCGAACCAGATTTCGGGCTTCGTCGAGGTGGCGCATCCGTTGGATCGCGGCATAGCCGCCAGCGGAGGAACGCGCGACACGCGGATCTTCTTCGGGCTTGCAGCGGACTACTGAGTGAACTGAGGGGACGTGAGGCGCCGTGCGGTGGGGGCCGGCGGCGCAAAGAGGGTGGGGGACGGAATGGCGCGCACAAACTTGATCCGGCATTTGCCGGGCAGGCGCGAACCGGCGCTGAAACTGTCGATGTTGGCCGCATGCTCAGTGCTCGCACTCTCGGCGCCGGCTGCAGTCGCGAACCCGCAAGGGGGCGAGGTTGCCGCAGGTCAAGCCACGATCTCGAATCCGAATGCGACGACGACCCAGATCAATCAGCAGAGCGACAAGGCCGTCGTCAATTGGTCGTCGTTCAATATCGGCGAGAACGAATCCACCGTCTTCGTTCAGCCAAACGCCTCATCGATCACCCTGAACAGGATTTTCGACGCCAATCCGTCGGTCATCGCCGGTCTCCTGACCGCGAACGGCAGGCTCATCCTCGTCAACCGCAACGGCATGATGTTCGATGGCAGCGCTAAGATCGACACGGCGGGCCTCGTCGCCTCGACGGCGGACATTTCGGACGAGAACTTCTTGGCAGGCCGTTACAACTTCAACATCGCCGGCAACCCCGGCGCAAAGATATCGAACGCGGGCTCCATCGTCGTCAAGCCGCAGGGCGTCGTGGCGATCGTCGCACCGACGGTAGAGAACACCGGGTTGATCTCAGCGAAGCTCGGCCGCATCGGCGTCGGCGCCGGTTCGACGTTCATCCTCGACATCCAAGGCGAGAACCTCGTCGGCTTTCCGATCAGCGCCGAAGTGGCGCAGCATCTGATCGGCCCCGATGGCGAACTCGTCGACACGCAAGTGTTGGTTCCGGCGCGTGCAGCGCGCGCGCTCGTTGAAGATATGATGAAGCCGTCCGGTTACACGATCGCGACGGACGCTCAGCAAACGGCGGACGGTGTGCGCTTCACGGGCGCTACGAACGGTTCGTGGCTCTCCGTGCAGAATGCAACGGGCGGCAGCGTGGCGCTTGGCGGCACGCTCGACGTCTCAGGCGCGCGCGCCGGATCGGTCGCCGTGACGGGCGATACCGTCATGGCGACGGGCACGATCCGCGCGAACGGTACGCTCGGCGGCAGTGTGAACATCGCGGCGAAGAATTTGCTCACTGCCGGGAGGATCGACGCCGACGGCGCCTATCTCGGCGGCGGCGTCACGCTCAACGCGTCCAACAGGCAAATCGCGACGTCCTCGGCAATTGTCAGTGCAAACGGCGGACTCAAAGGCGGCTCGATCGCGCTGTCGGGAGGCGAGAGCGCCGGCCAAGGGCTGTTCACGTCCGGCACCTACACTGCAACGTCGTCCGCTGGTATCGGCGGCGCCGTGACGGTGAACGGCCACGATCTGAAGCTCATCGACGCCAAAGTCGACGTCTCGGGCGCCACAGGTGGCGGCCGCATCACGGTCGGCTATTCGGGCGATGGCGCGTCACGGGTGGTCGGCACCGACACGCTTCTCGTGTCGCCCACGTCGACGTTCAAGGCCGATGCGACGAAAGCGGGCAACGGCGGCAGCGTCGTGTTCTGGTCGAATCTCTCGAGCGACTTCATGGGAACGCTGACTGCAAAAGGCGGCGCGCTCTCCGGCAACGGCGGGTTCCTCGAAGTCTCGTCGAAGGGGGAGGTTGGATTCTGGGGCCTGGGTGACGCATCGGCGGCGAACGGACTTGCGGGCACGCTCTCGCTCGACCCGAAGAATATCATCATCTCGAACGTAGGCAGCACGTTCCCGAGCTATCAGCTGATCGACCCGAGCGCGAGTGCCGGCAATCTTTTCGGCGGTTCGGTCGCCGTGCTGTCGACGGGCAATACTGTCGTGACGTCCGCGCAAGACGACTTCGCCGCGGCGAACGCCGGCGCCGTCCATGTCTACAACACGTTGACAGGTGCGCTGGTCAGCACGCTCACCGGTTCGACCGCAAACAACCTCGTCGGTAGCGGCGGCATCACGGTTCTCACCAACGGCAATTTTGTGGTGGCCAGTCCCAATTGGGACAACGGTGCAGCGACGGACGCGGGTGCCGCGACTTGGGTTAGCGGCACGACGGGGCTCTCGGGCTCCGTCGCGCTCGCCAACTCCTATGTCGGCACCGCATCGAACAACCAGGTTAGCAGCTCCGGCATCGTGGCGCTCACGAACGGCAACTATGTCGTTCGCAGCCCCAATTGGGACAACGGCGGTACCAACAACGTGGGCGCCGTGACCTGGGGCAACGGTCTCACGGGCAGCACGGGCGCCGTCGGCGCGGCGAACTCGTTGATCGGCGGCTCGACGGACGACCAGGTGGGCGGCAGCGCCGTGATTGCGCTCTCCAACGGCAACTATGTCGTCAACAGCCAGCTCTGGAACAACGGTGGCTCGACAGATGCCGGTGCGGTGACTTGGGGCGATGGCACGAACGGACGATACGGCCCCAGCGCCGTGTTCGGCGCGGTCTCGGCCGCGAACTCATTCGTGGGGTCGAGCTCGAACGACCGCATAGGCGAGGACGGTCTCATCGGCTTGACGAACGGCAACTTCGTCTTCGCTTCGTCGGGATGGAACAACGGCGGCACGATAAACGCCGGCGCGGTCACGTGGGGCAACGGCACGACGGGCGCGGGCGCCGCGGGCACCCTGTCGTCGGCATCGAATTCTCTTATCGGCGGCGCGTCGAACGCAGACGTCGGCAGTGGCGGCGTTGTGGCGCTCTCCAACGGAAACTACGTTGCGATCAGCCCGGACTGGGACAACGGCGGTGGCGGAGGTCAAGGCGCCGTGACCTGGGGCAACGGCACAACCGGGACGTTTGGTACCGTCGCCGCCGCGAACTCCGTCATCGGTGCAAGCTCGGGCGACAACGTCGGCAGCGGCGGCGTGAGGGCGCTGACCAACGGTAACTTCGTCATTGCGAGTCCGAACTTCGACGCTGGTGTCGGCTCCGCGCACGGCGCGGTGACGTGGCGCAATGGCGCCGCGGCGTCGAACGTCACGGTTGGCCTCGCAAATTCGCTGCTTGGCGTGACGAGCGGCGACAACATCGGTTCGGGCGGCATCGTTGCGCTCTCGAACGGAAACTATGTCGTCGTGAGTCCGAACTGGGACAACGGCGGAACAAGCAATGTCGGTGCGGTCACGTGGGGTAACGGCACGACGGGCACGACGGGACAAGTCACAAGCCTGATCTCCACGATCGGCGCGACGTCGGGCGACACGGTCGGCAGCGGCGGCGTCTTCGCCTTGACGAACGGCAACTACGTCATTGCAAGTCCGAATTTCGATACGAACGGTGGCGCGGCAGGCAACGCGCAGGGCGCCGTGACATGGCGTGACGGCACGGCGGCGTCGAGCGGTGCGGTTGGCGCGGGCAACTCTCTCACCGGCTCTACCAGCGGCGACAACGTTGGTTCGGGCGGCATCGTCGCGCTCACGAACGGCAACTATGTCGTGCGCAGCCAGAACTGGGACAACGGCGCGGCGACGAACGCGGGAGCCGTCACATGGGCGAGCGGCACGGCGGCAACCTCCGCCAGCGTGAGCGCCGCGAACTCGCTCGTCGGCAGCACGACGAGCGATCAGATCGGCAGCGGCGGCGTGACCGCGTTGTCGACGGGCGACTACATTGTGGCAAGCCCATTGTGGAACAACGGCGCAACCGCCGACGCGGGCGTCGTGACGTTGGGCGTGGGGACCGGCGGAACGGTCGGCGCGATCACCGCGACGAACTCGATCGCGGCAACGACCGCAAATGCGCAATTGACCTACGCCGGCACCAGCGGTGCGAACGAATACGCCGCGCGCAGTTCGGCTGCGGGCCAAGTCTTCGTGGGCATCACGAGTCCCGCACAGGTGACGTTCGCACGCGCGCAAGGTCAGACGTTGACGGTCAACCCTGCCTTCATCACGCGCACGCTCAACACCGGTACGGCCGTCACGCTGCAAGCTTCGAACGACATCACGCTGGTATCCGATCTGCTCGTGAACAATGTGTCCGGCAATGGCGGTGCATTGACGTTGCTGGCCGGTCGCAGCGTGCTTCTGAACGCGAACATTACGACCGACAACGGTAACCTGACGATTGTTGCGAACGATCTGCTGTCGAGCGGCGTCATCGATGCTCAGCGCGATCCGGGTTCGGCCGTGCTGGCAATGGCGTCCGGCACGACGATCAATGCGGGTACGGGCGACGTTCGTCTGACGATCGCTTCAGGTGCGGGCAAGACCCAAACGGCAAGCGGAGCGCTCACGCTTTCGAACGTGATCGCCGGAACCCTGATCGCGGAGAATCTAGGACCGTCCAATGGCGACGTGGTGATCAACGCGGCCTCGGCGTTGACGGCAAGCGGCAGCGGCACCCCGTTGGTGCTCGCGGCCCAGGGCGGCAATTTCGTCAACAATGCAGGCGCGGGCGCTCTGTCGACGCCAAGCGGTCGCTGGATCGTTTACTCGCAAACGCCCACCGCAAACACGAATGGCGGCCTTGCTGGTAGTCCGTTCTATGACACCGCCTATAACTCAGCTAACCCGACGGGCTTGAGTGCAACGGGGAACCGCTTCGCTTACACGGTGGCGCCGGTGTTGACCGTCGCCGCCGACAGCCTGTCCCGCGAATACGGCGACGCCAATCCGGCCCTGACGTACGCGATTAGCGGCTTCATCGGCGGCGACAATCCGGTGTTGGCGCTTTCGGGTGCACCCTCGCTTGCGACGGCCGCGACGCCGACGAGTTCGGTCTCGGGTGGTCCCTATGCGATCACGACCGCAATCGGCAGCTTGGCATCGGACTACAACTACGGGTTCTCGCTCGTCGACGGCCAACTCACGATCAACCCGGCGACGCTGACCTACCTTGCCGATCCGCAGTCGCGCCTCTACGGCGCTGCGAACCCGGCGCTCGCCGGCTCGATCTCGGGCTTCAAGAACGGCGAAGACATCAACTCGGCAACGACCGGCGCGATGACGTTCACGACCGCGGCAACGACCACGTCGAATGTCGGTAGCTACGCGATCAACGGCGGCGGCCTGACGGCGCTGAACGGCAACTACGTCTTCGCTCAAGACGCAAGCAACGCAACGGCGCTCACGATCAATCCGGCGACGCTGACCTACATCGCCGACCCGGCCGCGCGCCTCTACGGTGCAGCCAACCCGACACTCACAGGAACCGTGACCGGCTTCCAGAACGGTGAAGACATCAACACCGCAACGACCGGGGCGCTCGCCTTTACGAGCCCGGCGATTGCGACTTCGAACGTCGGCAGCTACGCGATCAACGGCTCGGGCCTCACCGCAAACAACGGCAACTACGTCTTTGTCCAAGACGCCAGCAATGCGACGGCGCTGACGATCAACCCGGCGACACTGACCTACATCGCCGATCCGCAGTCGCGCCTCTATGGCGATGCGAACCCGGCGTTGACGGGTACGGTGACGGGCTTCCAGAATGGCGAAGACATCAACACCGCGACGACCGGCGCTCTGACATTCGCGACGGCCGCGACCCCAACGTCGAACGTGGGCAACTACGCCATCGACGGCTCAGGCCTCACCGCGAACAACGGCAACTACGTGTTCGTGCAGGACGCAGGCAAC
Source organism: Alphaproteobacteria bacterium (assembly GCA_016792785.1). Lineage (GTDB taxonomy): Bacteria > Pseudomonadota > Alphaproteobacteria > Micropepsales > Micropepsaceae > SZUA-430. Next base: position 14,282 of record JAEUML010000150.1, on the reverse strand, counting down.
GCGACGGCGCTGACCATCAACCCGGCGACGCTGACTTATCTCGCCGATCCGAAGTCGCGCCTCTACGGCGACGCGAACCCGGCGCTTACCGGTTCGATCTCAGGCTTCAAGAACGGCGAGGACATCAACACCGCGACCACCGGCACCATGGTCTTCACGACCGCGGTGACCGCTACATCGAATGTCGGCAGCTACGCAATCGACGGCGGCGGTTTGACCGCGCTGAACGGCAACTATGTGTTCGCTCAAGACGCAAGCAACGCGACCGCGCTCACGATCAACCCGTCGACACTGACCTACGTCGCCGATCCGGCGGCACGCCTCTACGGCGCAGCGAACCCTGCGTTCACAGGAAGCGTGACCGGCTTCAAGAACGGCGAGGATATCAACACCGCCACGACCGGCGCGCTAACGTTCGCGAGCCTTGCGACGCCGACGTCCAATGTCGGCACCTACGCGATCGACGGCTCGGGTCTCACCGCCAACAACGGCAACTACGTCTTCGTCCAAAGCGCCGGCAACGCCACGGCCCTAACGATCAATCCGGCGACGTTGACCTACATCGCCGATCCGCAATCACGCCTCTACGGCGGCGCAAACCCGGCGCTCACGGGCACGGTGACAGGCTTCCAGAACGGGGAGGACATCAACACGGCGACGACCGGCGTGCTCGCATTCACAACCGCAGCGACCGCAACCTCGAACGTGGGCAGCTATGCCATCAATGGTTCGGGCCTGACCGCGAACAACGGCAACTACGTGTTCGTCCAGGACGCAAGCAACGCCACGGCACTCACGATCAACCCGGCGACGTTGACCTACATTGCCGATCCAAAGACGCGCCTCTACGGCGACGCGAACCCGGCGCTGACGGGCACAGTGACCGGCTTCCAGAACGGCGAGGACATCAATACGGCCACCACCGGCGCGCTCGCGTTCACGACGGCCGCGACGCAGACATCGAACGTCGGCAGCTACGCGATCAACGGCTCGGGCCTGATCGCGAACAACGGCAACTACGTCTTCGTGCAGGATGCCGCCAACGCCACGGCATTGACGATCGATCCTTCAACGCTAACCTACGTCGCCGATCCGAAGTCGCGCCTCTACGGCGACGCGAATCCCGCCTTCACCGGCGTCGTGACTGGCTTCAAGAACGGCGAGGACGCCAACACCGCCACCACAGGCGCGCTGACGTTTGCGAGTTCTGCAACGCCGACTTCCAATGTGGGCAGTTACGCGATCGACGGTTCCGGCCTCACCGCAAACAACGGCAACTACGTCTTCACTCAAGCCGCGGCCAACGCCACGGCACTGACCATCAACCCGGCGACCTTGACCTATCTCGCCGACCCGGCGTCACACCTCTACGGCGCAGCGAATCCAGCGCTCACAGGCTCGATCTCAGGATTCAAGAACGGTGAGGACATCAATACGGCGACGACCGGCGCGATGACGTTTACGACCGCAGCGACCGTCACCTCGAACGTCGGCAGCTATGCGATCGATGGCGGCGGTCTGACCGCGCTGAACGGCAACTACGTCTTCGCCCAAGACGCGAGCAATGCGACTGCGCTCACGATCAACCCGGCGACGTTGACCTACATCGCCGACCCGGCCGCGCGTCTCTACGGCGCCGCGAACCCAACGTTCACTGGCAACGTGACCGGCTTCCAGAACGGCGAGACGATTGCGACGGCGACGTCCGGGGCACTCGCCTTCACGAGTCCCGCGACGGCAACCTCCAACGTCGGCAGCTACGCAATCAACGGTTCGGGCCTGACCGCGAACAACGGCAACTACGTCTTCGTCCAAGATGCAAGCAACGCGACGGCGCTCACGATCAACCCTGCGACGCTGACCTACGTCGCAGACCCGAAGACGCGTCTCTATGGCGATGCGAACCCGGCGCTAACGGGCACGGTGACGGGCTTCCAGAACGGCGAGACCGTCGCATCCGCGACAACCGGATCGTTGACCTTCGCCACGGCGGCGACGGCGGCATCGAACGTTGGAAGCTACGCGATCGATGGTTCAGGCCTCACCGCGAACAACGGCAACTATGTCTTCGTTCAGGACGCCGGCAACGCGACCGCATTCACGATCAACCCGGCGACGCTGACCTACATCGCCGATCCGGCGTCGCGGCTCTACGGCGACGCCAACCCCGCGTTCACCGGCACGGTCGCAGGCTTCAAGAATGGCGACACGCAGGGTACGGCGACGACCGGCGTCTTGACCTTTGGGTCAACGGCGGCAGCGACGTCGAACGTCGGCACCTACGCGATCAACGGGTCGGGCCTGACGGCCACCTCGGCGAACTACGTGTTTGCGCAGGACCCGGGCAACGCGGCAGCGCTCACGATCAACCCCGCGACGCTGACCTACACCGCCGATCCCGCCTCGCGCCTCTACGGCGATGCGAATCCGGCGTTCACCGGCGCGGTGTCGGGCTTCAAGAACGGTGAAACGGTGGCGACAGCCACAACGGGAACGCTGACCTTCACATCGCCCGCGACCGCAACCTCGGCCGTGGGCACGCATGCGATCGATGGCGGCGGACTGACGGCGAACAACGGCAACTACGTCTTCGCTCAGGCGTCGGGCAATGCGACGGCGCTCACGATCAACCCGGCGACTTTGACCTATCTCGCCGATCCGAAGTCGCGCCTCTATGGCGATGCCAACCCAGCGCTGACGGGCACGGTGACGGGCTTCAAGAACGGTGAGACGATCGCGACGGCCACCACCGGAGCTCTGGCCTTTGCGACGACGGCCACAACGGCATCGAACGTGGGCAGCTACGCGATCACGGGCAGCGGCCTGACCGCCGCGAACTACGTCTTCGTGCAGGATCCGTCGAACGCGACCGCGCTCGCGATCAATCCAGCGACGTTGACCTACGTCGCCGATCCGCAGTCGCGACTCTATGGTGACGCGAACCCGGCGCTGACCGGCTCGGTGACAGGCTTCAAGAACGGCGAGACGATCGCGACGGCGACGACCGGCGCGCTGGCCTTCACCACCGCCGCGACCGCGACCGCAAACGTCGGCGCCTACGCCGTCAACGGCAGCGGCTTGACGGCGAACAACGGCAACTACGTCTTCGTTCAGGGCGTGGGCAACGCGACGGCGCTCATCATCAAGCCGGCGACGCTCACCTACGTCGCCGATCCGGCCACACGCCTCTATTCCCAGCCCAACCCCGTCTTCACGGGTTCGGTGACGGGCTTCAAGAACGGCGAGACGATCGCGACCGCCACGACCGGCGCGCTCGCCTTCACAAGCCCGGCCAACATCGTGTCGCTGCCCGGCAGCTACGCGATCAACGGCGGTGGACTGACAGCGGTGAACGGCAACTATGTGTTCGCACAGTCACCGACGAACGCGACGGCGTTGACGATCGACGTCAACCCGAGCGTCACCACGCTCGACCTCACGCCGACGCGGCTCCAGGGCCAAAGCGGCGAGGGCGCCTCCGATGAAGACACGGCCGCGACCGCAGCCAACGACGACGATCCGATGCAGACAGGACCAGCGCGGCGTTGTATGCAAGCGGCCGCCGCCGGCACGACGAACTTGAAGGACTGCGAGCAGCACCGCGCGGCGAACTGAACAAGGACTTAACGATGCGGCAAGTCTGGCTCGTCTTCGGCGCGATCATTCTTATGGGCGCAGCCGGCGCGATCGTCCTCTGGCAGGGCGCACGCGAGGAAGAGCCGGCCACGGCGTCATTCGGCTTCCAAGACTGGTCCGTCCGCTGTCAGGTCACAGCGGGCGCCTCCGGATGCGGCCTCACGCAGCAGGTTGTCGATGCGCGACTGGGTGGACCGGTGCTGCAGCTGACGATGGTCGCGACTCCGTCGGGGAAAGGTAAGCTCGCGATCGTCGTGCCGCTCGGCGTCAGCGTACCCGACGGCGTGACGCTTCAGGTGGATGACCTGACGCGGCGGATGGACTATGCGCAGTGCTTGTCGGGCGGATGCGTTGCGTTGCTCGATGCCGACGGCGAACTCATCGACAAGATGAAAGCAGGCGGGGACACCCGCGTCGGCGTCGTCGACCGCACGGGCGCGCCGGTCGCAGTGCCCGTGTCGCTAAAGGGGTTCGCGCCCGCCTACGAAACGATGCGCTCGAAGAGCGGCGGCGGCAGCGGCGATGCGTGGTGGACCGCCTGGATCAATAAGTGAAACCTCACCGCTTCACGTCGAGCCCGTCACCTTTGAGCGCGGCCTCGACATCGGCAACCCGCACCGTCAGAAAATCGCCGGGGATCGAGTGCTTCAGACACGCCGCCGCGTGTCCAAAGGTGAGCGCCGCGCTGTCGCCCATGTCTGTCAACAGGCCGTGAATGACACCGGCGGCGAAAGCGTCGCCCGTGCCCACACGATCGACGATACCGGAGAGCGCGAGCGAAGCCACGTTGTGAACACCCTGCCGCGTGAACATCACCGCGCCGTAGTCCTGCGCATCGACGGCATGCGCCGTACGCGTTGTCGCCGCGATACGCCCGAGGTTTGGAAACGCTTGAAACGCGGCCTGAGCAGCCGCGGCACGGCGCGCCTCGGCCGTTGTCGTGTCAAAGGTGCGGCCGAGCACGAGCGCGATGTCCCGGTCGTCGCCGAACACGATGTCGGCTTGCTCGAACAGCCGGCGCAAAATTCCGGGTGCCTGATCGCGCCAGGACTCCCACAGTTTCGAGCGGTAGTTGCCATCGAACGACACGCGCACGCCGCGCGCCCGTGCCGCCGTCGCGGCCGCGATTGCAGCCTCGGCGGTGCGTGGATTGAGTGCCGGCGTCACCCCGGAGACGTGAAACCAATCGGCGCCGTCGAGGTTGATCGCGGCGGGCGCGGGATCGCGCGCAAACGCCGAGCTCTCTCGATCGTAGAGCACTTCCGATGGCCGTCGGACCGCGCCCTGCGTGAGAAAGAAGAGCCCCATGCGCCCCTGCCCAAACGAGACTCCGCGCGTGTCCACGCCGTGCCGCCGAAGCTCACCCAACGCCGCCCGGCCAAGCGCATTGTCGGGCAGCACGCTCGCCATTCGCGCCTCATGCCCGAACGACGCCAGCGCCACCGCCACGTTGGCCTCGGCGCCGGCGAACGTCGCATCCAACCGCGCCGACTGCAGCATGAGCTCGCGCCCGGGCGCGGCAAGCCTGAGCAGGATTTCACCGAAACAGACAACGCGCTTGGGTCCGGTCAAAGCAGTATCTCCCTGACCGCGCACCATGCCATGCAGGCGAATACAATCAACCCTTGCGCTCGCACGGCAGGATGTAAGTGAACCCGCGGAAGCGCGTGTAGTCCTGGCCGGCTTCGAACGGCGTAATCGCGACGCGCAGCTTCTCGTCCGGCGGCAACTCGCGCGACAGCAGGTAAAGCGGGTCGATCAGCGCCGCCGTATGGTCGATCCAGTCGGGTCGTCCGTACTTGTTCTGGGTCCAGCGCAGCGTGACCTCGGGTCCCGTCTCCCATACCTCCCAATGGACCTCAGGGAGATAGCGCTTCTTGCCGCCGGGTCTGTAGATGCGGGCCAGCTCTTGGCCGCGCGCGATCTTCTGCCCAGGCTTGTAATGTGCCACGTCGTCGTAGCGCAGGTGGTAGAACGCCGAATAATAGTAGGGCGAGCCGCCCGTCAGGTTGAGTTCGTTGCGCGAGTGCTGAATCAACAGCGCGCCCTCATCCCCCCAACCCCAATCCGCAAGCCACGCGGAGACGACCATGCCGGGTCCTGGCGCGAGCAGCGGTTCGCCGAGCCTTCCGCCGTCGACGCCCGAGTGCGGCTCGTCGCGAGCCGAGCCGTCGACGTCCGTCCAACTTGCGTAAAGCGACGTGAGCGGCGAGCACTTGTAGCCCTCCGGATAGAGCGGCGTGAGGCCTGTCTCGGTGATGCCATAACCCTTGAGCAGACGGTCGCTGGCGCGCGCCTTCATCGCGAAACCTCCGATCGCCGCAGCGATCACAAAAACGGCAACAGACGAACGCATGCGCGCAGGCGTTTCCACGTTGAGTGCAACGCGGGAAAATACCGGCGCGCAGATGCGTTGTCGAACATGGTGCAATCGCCGCGCCCGTTATTGCGTCCCCGAAAATCGTCGTGAACGGCTTAACCCTAACACCAGGTTAGCGTCGGCACCGCGCTTGCAGCCCTGCCATCATTCCTGGGTTTTCCGGGCTCGAGCGCGCGGTGGGTTGCGCCAGACCGGGACGGGGGCTGTGCGAGTTGGGGACAATGCGTTCACTTTGGTTGATCGAGAGCGACGCCGTTCGCGCGATTGAAGCCGTGCCGTCTCGCCGTTCGCCGTCCGCGAAAAAGCGGGAGGCGTGACGCCATGAACGAAGCGCTCTCCAACATCAAGACCAACCTCGCGCTCGAAGAAGGTGCGGCGCTTTGCCTGCAGCACATCTTCGAGAAGCGCGCCGCCGAACGGCCTGATCACGTCGCGATCGAATGCGCGGGTCAGTCGATGACCTACGCCGAACTCGACCATCGCGCAAACCGAATGGCCTGGTCGCTGCGCGCACGCGGTGTGAAGCCGGGCTCGCTTGTCGGCCTCTACGACCGCAAGAGCTGCGATCTCTTCGCCGCCATGTTGGGCGTGCTCAAGGCGGGCGCGGGGTACGTGCCCGTCGATCCGATGTTCCCGGTCGATCGCATCGAGTCGATCTTCGCCGATGCGAACGTCCGCGCGATCGTGACAAGCGCGGAGTTCGCCGCGGGCTTGAAGAAATCGCGCGCGCATTTGCTGCTGCTCGATCGTCACGTCGACGAGCTGGAGATGCGCCCGTCCTGGCCGTTGCCGTCCGCCGCTGGCGAGAACCACACGGGCGACCTTGCTTATGTGATCTACACCTCCGGCTCGACGGGGCGCCCCAAAGGGGTGATGATCGAGCATAGGAACGCCGTCGCTTTTGTTCACACGCTCGACAGCGTCTATCGCATCACCGCCGACGACCGCATCTATCAGGGCTTCTCGATCGCCTTCGACGCTTCGGTCGAGGAAATCTGGGCGGCCTTTGCGCAGGGCGGTACGCTGGTCGTGGCTCCTGACGACATCTCGCGCTCACCCGCCGACGCGGCTGAGTTCATCACGGCGAACGGCCTCACCTATTTCTCGACCGTGCCGACGTTCCTTTCGATGATGGACGCGGAATTGCCGACAGTGCGTCTGCTCGTGCTGGGGGGCGAGGTCTGCTCGCCCGAACTCGTCGCGCGCTGGGTCAAGAACGGGCGGCGCCTGCTCAACACTTACGGCCCGACCGAGACGACCGTGGTCGCGACTTACACCGACTGCCGTCCCGGCGAACCCGTGACGATCGGCAAGCCGCTGCCCGGGTACGTCGCCTACGTGACGGACGAGCGTCTGAACCGCGTCGCGAAGGGCATGCCCGGCGAACTCGTCATCGGTGGCTTCGGCGTCTCGCGCGGCTATCTGAACCGGGACGAGTTGACTGCGGAGAAGTTCGTCGCGAACCCGTTCATCGAAGACGCCGCTTGGGCGCCGCGCCTCTACCGCACGAACGATCTTGCGCGCGTGACCGAGGACGGCTCGCTCCAGTTCCTCGGCCGCATCGACGATCAGATCAAGATCCGCGGCTTCCGCGTCGAGCTGTCGGAGATCGAGACGGCATTGATTGAGCAACCGGGTGTCCGCGCCGCGGCCGTGCGCGTCGTGCAATCGGCGGGTCTGCCGGAACTCGCGGCCTATGTCGTGGCGGAAGAGGGCGGCTTCGACCGCACCCGCGTCGCCGACGCGCTGCGCGCCAGGCTGCCCGACTACATGGTTCCGAAATTTCTCGACACGGTCGGCGAGATGCCGTTGCTGAACAGCGGCAAGGTCGACCGCAAGAAATTGCCCGAGCCGCTCAATTTGCTTCGCCGCTCAAGCCGCATGATCGAACCGCCGGCGAACGACCTCGAGCGCACGCTCCACGCCGTTTGGCGTGCGCGCTTTGCCGGTGCGGAAGTGTCGGTCAACGACGACTTTTTCGTCGATCTCGGCGGCCACTCGATGCTCGCGGCCCAGATGATCACCGAGCTTCGCACGAAGCACGGACTGACGCGTTCTTCGGTGCGCGATCTCTATCAGCACCGCACGATCCGCGCCTTCGCCCGCCACCTGCAGGACATCGGCGGCGGCACGACGACAGCGACGGAAGCGGCCGATGCCGCCGCCGACAAACCGACGCGCGCCGAGCAGGCGTTCAGAAGCGTTCCCGCCTGGGAGCGCTACACGACGGTTGCGATGCAGACCGTGGCGCTCTTGGTCTACGAGTCGATCCTGATCGCACCGGTCGCATTCTTCGTCTGGATGGCGCTAAGCCTTTCCGATCGCTCGATGTCGTGGGACGCGGCTTTGTGGCTGGCGACTGCCGTCGGCTTTGCGATCTGGCCTGCGATGCTCTTGATCAGCATCGCCGTGAAATGGCTGGTCGTCGGCCGCTTCAAGCCCGGCGCCTATCCGGTGTGGAGCCTCTACTACGGCCGTTGGTGGATTGCGAACCTGTACCAGTCGTTGAGCTGGTCGCACATGTTCGAAGGTTCGCCCTTGATGAGCCTCTACTTCCGCGCCCTTGGCGCGAAGGTTGGCAAGCGCGTCACCATTTCGACCTCGATCTGCGCGATCCACGATCTCGTATCGATCGGCGACGACGCCTCGATCGGGCCCGAGACTCACATCACGGGCTACCGCGTCGAAGATGGCATGCTCAAGATCGGCCGCATCGATATCGCGCACGATTGCTTCGTGGGCCTGCACTGCTCGCTCGGTCTCGACACGACGATGAAAGCGGGTGCCCGGCTCGACGACATGTCGCGCCTTGACGACGGCGAGACGATCGGCGGCTGGGACGCGTATCGCGGTGCGCCCGCGGTCCCGGCGGTCGTGCATGTGCCGCGGCCAGACCCGCGCACGCGCTGGCGCCCGATCGCGATGGGTTTCGCGCATCTCGGCCTCATCTACGCGATGGGTTACTTTCTGATCCTGACGGGCGCGCCTGCGATCGCGCTCGTCGCCTACGCGGTCTTCGGTCCGAACGTCTATTTCGGCATCGCCGCGCTGATCGCCGCCATGCCGCTGACGATCGTGTGGTACCTCGCCTGCTTCGTGGCCGTGAAGAAGCTCTTCATCGGCACGATCAAGCCCGGGCGCTACCCGCTGCACAGCGGGCGCTATTTGCGGCTCTGGTTCTACCGCTACCTGCTCGCCAACACGCGTCAGCTGATGATGCCCGTTTATTCGACGGTCTATCTCGCCACGATCTACCGCTGGCTCGGCGCGAAGATCGGCAAGAATGCCGAGTTGTCGACGCTGAACCAGGCGATTCCGGAACTCCTTGAGATCGGCGAGGGCAGCTTCCTGGCCGACGAGTGCATGGTTGGCGGCATCCGCATTCACAACGGCGTCGCCGAAGTGAAGGACACTGTGATTGGCAGCCGCTCGTTCATCGGCAACAGTGCCTATGTGCGCGGTGGCGCGGTCGTCGACGACGACGTGCTCGTAGGCGTCATGTCGACGCCGCCGGCCGACAGCGACATCGTGCCCGAACACAGCCAGTGGCTGGGTTCGCCGGGCTTCGCCCTGCCGCGGCCGGAAGCCGAGAAGGTGTTCGACGACACCAAGACGTTCGCACCCGACCGCCGCGCCCTGCGTCTGCGCGCGGTCAGCGACACAGTGCGCATTCTCTTGCCGTCCTACATTGCGATCGCCGGCCTAGGTGTCATCATGGCGGTCGCAGCCCTGGGTTACGACCTGCTGCCGTGGTGGGCCGTGGCGCTCGCCTTGCCGCTGGTCACAAACTTCGTGGCGGTTGGCACTGTGCTCACTGTCGCCGCGATCAAGCGCGTCGTGATGGGTACGTTCAAGCCCGAGGTGCATCCACTTTATTCGCCCTTCGTCTGGTTCAACGACGTCATAAACGGCATCTTCGAAGCCGTGGCGGCGGTCGCGATGACGCCGTTCATGGGCACGCCTTATCTGGCGCCGTTGCTGCGCACGATGGGCTGCAAGGTCGGCAAGTGGTGCTTCCTCGACACCACGCTGGTCTCCGAGTTCGATCTCGTGCGCATCGGCGACTATGCCTCTCTGAACCTCGGCGCTACGCTGCAGACTCACCTGTTCGAGGACCGCGTGATGAAGTCCGACACGCTCGTCATCGGCGACGGCTGCAATGTCGGCAATATGGCGATCGTACTCTACGCGACCGAGATGCAGCGCGGCTCGACCCTGGGCTCGCTTTCCGTGCTGATGAAGGGCGAGACGCTGCCCCCGATGAGCCGGTGGCGCGGCATCCCCTCTGAGCCCTACGGCCCGCGACCCGTGCCCACGGTGTCGCGTCCCGACCCGCAACCCCCAGAAGCGCGCGCCAACCTATCGGCCGCGCAGTGACGACCTGAAAGGAGACCGACTATGAGCAACCCGAAGAACTTTGACCGCCGCGCCTTCGTGACCGCCTTGACCGCCGGCGCCGCCGCGACCGGATTGGCCGCCGCCGCCCGCGCGGCCGAGACCGACGCGGCCGCCGCCACGGGCGCCGGCCCCGGCGCGCCCGGCTCCGTCTGGTGGACGGAATACATGGCTCAAGACACCGCGCGCATGAACCAGTTCTACGCCAACGTCATCGGCTGGCGCATGAAGCTCGTTTCCTTTGAAGACAACGAGCGCCTCGCCCAGCCCGGCGAGAAGGCCTATATGATGATGCTCTCGCCCGCTGGCGAAGAATCGGCGGGCGTCATGCGCCTCGCCGATGCCGGTTATGAAGGCGCCCGCGCCGGCTGGTTTACCTATATCAACGTCGAAGACGCAGATGCGGCCGCGAAGCGCTGCACGCAGAACGGCGGCAAGGTGTTGGTTCAGCCGTTCGACTCGGATGAGAACGTGCGCATCACCGTGATCCAGGATCCCGAAGGCGCGACCGTCGGCCTCGTCTCGAAGCGCCCCGGCTAACTCACGGCGCGCCTAATTCAAGGCACCTCCGCCGCATCGCGCTTGAGCTTCTTTGCAAGCTCAAGCGCTTGCGCGCGGATGCCGGGCACCCAATCGGCGTCCTTAGGTCCGTCGCGCAGGATCGCGACCCAGGCTTCGAAGGCTTCCGCATCCTTGCCCGCCTGCAGCGCGGCAAGGCCCTTGTAGAAGCGCGCGCGCGGATCTTTCGCGTCGCGCTTCAACGCCTCGTCGAACGCCGCGAGCGCGGCCGGGGACACCTTGCCGCCAGCCTGATGCACCAGTGCCTCGCCAAGCAGCGAGCGCAGTGCGCTGTTCCCGGGGTCTTGTGCCGCCGCCGTCTTCAGCGCCGCCGCGCCTTCGTCGATGCGCCCCATCTGCAGATAGGACCAGCCGAGCATCCTCCAGCCCGTCGGATCATTCGGCTGCGTCTTCAGCCGCGCCGCGAGCTTGTCCACCATGCCCTCGACCTCGCGCATCATGTCTTCGGCTGCGGCCGCCCGTTCAAGCGCAGGGTCGTAGGGCTTCGCCGGCAGATCGGGCCGGCCGAGCGCGAGATAGGTTCCGATCGACACCGCCGCCAGTAACAGCCCGACCGCCACCGCGACCGGACGCGCCCCCTCCGCGCGCGGCGTCTCAACGACGGGCGCCGTCGCTTCGGGCGTCAGCGCCAGGATGCGCCGCTTGATCTCGATCCGCGCCGCCTCCGCCTCAGCCGCCGTGATCAACCCGCGTTCTTGGTCGACGTCGATCTCTTTCAGTTGATCGCGATAGACGGCCAGATCGCGCGCCCCAGATGGGCCTGGTTTCGCCCCTTTGAGCAGCGGCGGTAGCGTCACGACGAACGCGGCGAGCACGAGAAGGCCAAGCGCAACCCAGATCATGAGCGCTCGCCCTCGATGATGCGCTTGACCGCATCTTCTTCCGCGGCCGACAGCGGCGTGACAACGCGCGGCGTGCGGTTCAACCGGCGGACATAGAAGTAGGCGAGCGCAAGGCCGCCGGCCAGCAACACGACCGGCCCGAACCAAAGCAAGATCGTGTTCGCCGATAAAGGCGGCCTTAGCAGCACGAACTCGCCGTAGCGCGCGACGATGTAGTCGCGCACCTCCTGGTCGCTGTCGCCCGCCTGAATCCGTTCGCGCACGAGCACACGGATGTCCTTGGCCAGCGGCGCGTTGGAAGCGTCGACCGACTCGTTCTGACACACGACGCAGCGCAACTCTGCCGTTAGGGCGCGCGCCCGCGATTCCTGCGCCGCATCCGGAAGCACCTCGTCCGGTTCAACGGCGTGCGCAGCCACCGTGAAGCAAAGAAGCAGTATCAACGCGAGGCGGATCATTGCTCCGCCTCCAACCGCTTGACGATCGGCTCCAGCGCGTCGCGCCAAACGATCTCGTCGATTGCGCCGACCTGCTTGAAGCGGATGCGCCCGTGCTTGTCGATGACGTAGGTTTCGGGCGCCCCAGTGACGCCGAGATCGATGGCGGTGCGCCCCTTCGCGTCGTCGGCGATCGCGAGATAGGGGTTGCCGAGTTCTTCCAGCCACGCCTTCAGTTCGTCCGGCTTGTCCTTCCACGCAAGCCCGTAGATCGCCACGCGCTTCTCGGCCGTGAGCTTGACGAGCATCGGATGCTCCACCCGGCAGGTGATGCACCACGAGGCGAAGATGTTCAAAAGACTGACGCGGCCTTTCAGATCGTCGCTGCCGAACGTCTGGCCCTCGTGCCCGAACTTCGGCAGCGCAAAAGCGGGCAGGGGCTTGTCGATTAGCACGGACTTGATCGTCCGCGAGTCCGTCGAAAGCCCGATCGCGAAGTAAGCCGCCAGTGCGAGCAGCAGGAACAAAGGCACGAGCGACAGCCACCGCGACATCAGAAGCGCCTCACTCCGCCGCCGCCGCGACCGCAGCCGTACGCCGCGGCGCGCCGATGCGCAGGCGCCGGTCGCTGAGCGAGAGCACGCCGCCGAGAGTCATGATCACCGAACCGGCCCAAATCCACATGACGAGCGGATGGTGGTACATCCTCACTGTCCATGTTCCGTCGGCGTGTCCCTGGCCCAGCGTCACGTACAGCACGTCGAGCGGCCGCACGCGCAACGCCGCCTCCGTCGTTTCCGATCCGGGGTTCGGATAGTTTCGTTTCTCCGCCACCATCTCGTCGATCTGCGCGCCGCCGACGCTGACCGCGAACCGCCCGGCCTTCGCCGTGTAGTTCGGTCCTTGAACGTCCGCGACCGAGAGCAGCCGAACCTCATAGCCGCCGACGGACGCGCTCTGGCCTGGCTTCAAGAGTGTCACCGTCTCACCCGTCCACACCGCCATCGAGGCGATCCCGGCCGCGACGATCGCAACACCTGCATGAGCGACGACCATGCCCCACGTTGCGCGCGGCAGTCCCCATGCGCGCGCCCAGGCGACGGACGGCCCCTTCGCCAAATCCATGCGTTCGACGACGACCCAGATCGAGCCCGCAAACAACCACGCGGCGATCGCAAAGCCGATCGACGCCCACCCGGCCGAAAGCGCAAGAGCGCCCGCTCCCGCGCCGATCGCCGCTGCAGCGGCGATCTTGAGCCGCTTGAGTGCAAGCGCCACATCGCCCCGCTTCCAGCTCAAGAACGGCCCGATCGCCATAAGCACCATGAGAATCAGCGACAGCGGCACGAAGAAGGTGTTGTAGACTGGCGGCCCGACGGACAGTTGCGGTCCGCCTGTCACCTGCACGAACAAGGGCGTGAACGTGCCGATGAAGATCGCGCCGCACATCACGACCAGAAACACGTTGTTGAGAATGAGGCTGGTCTCCCGGCTTGCGAACGCGAACAGGTTGCCGAGCTTCATCGTTGGCGCGCGAATCGCATAGAGCGCGAGCGCCCCGCCGGTCGTGGCGACGAGCAGCGCCAGAATGAACACGCCGCGCGTTGGATCGCTCGCAAAGGAGTGTACGCTGGAGATCACGCCCGAGCGCACCAGGAACGTCCCGATCAAGCTGAGCGAGAACGTCAAAATCGCAAGCAGGATCGTCCATCGTTTCAGCGCATCGCGTTTCTCGACCACGATCGCCGAATGAACGAGTGCCGTGCCGGCAAGCCACGGCATCAAAGAGGCGTTCTCGACCGGATCCCAAAACCACCACCCGCCCCAGCCGAGTTCGTAATAGGCCCAGGCCGACCCCAGCATGATGCCCATTGTGAGGAACCCCCACGCGGCAAGGGTCCACGGGCGAACCCAGCGCGCCCACGCCGGATCGACGCGCCCCTCGATCAAGGCGGCGACGGCAAACGAAAACGCCATCGAGAATCCGACATAACCCAGATAGAGAAACGGCGG
>JAEUML010000133.1 GCA_016792785.1 Alphaproteobacteria bacterium | reverse complement strand
CCTATGGCTATGGCGAACTGATCAGCGAAGATGCGGCCGACGCCCCGGCCTACCGCCGCGCGCGCGCCTGGTGGGGCGACACGGTCCGCTCGACCCAGGCGGGGGACTCCGTCTCCGCGCAAGTCCTTGGCAGCGTCGATTCCAGCGTGCCCGGCCTTCTGCCCCACGCTCAAGTCACGATGGCGGCGTTGGAATACGGCACCTATTCGACGCGCGAAATTTTCCAGGCGCTGCGTGCGGACAACTGGCTCCATGCGATGGGCAACCCGTTGGGACCGGAGGCCAAGGCGATCAAAGCCGACATCCGCTGCGCCTTTTATCCCGACAAGGACGACTGGAAGGAAATGGTCTGGCAGCGCGCCGAAGCCGTACTGACCCAGGCCGTCCAGGGCCTAACGAGGTCGTGAGCCCCCTTGCGCCCCAGGGGGCCGATGCCCCACATTAGCCGTCGACCCATTTCGAAAGGTGATCCCATGAAGAGCTGGCGCAAACCGAAGGTCCGCGAAATCTCGGCCGCGATGGAAATCAACTGCTACTGCTCGGCCGAATAACCGCCCTCGTGTCATGGTCCGCGAAGGCGGACCACCCACGACTTGATCCATGAAGATCATCGTGCTCGGCGCCGCAGCCGGCGGCGGCTTCCCGCAATGGAACGCAGCGAGCGCGAACAACACCCGGTCGTTCGCGGGCGATCCGAACCATCCCCAACTCACGCAAGCAAGCCTCGCGGTCTCGGCAAACGGCGCCGATTGGCTGCTGCTGAACGCCGCCCCCGACCTGCGCCAGCAGATTATCGCGACGCACGAGTTGCACCCGAAGACCCCACCGCGCTCCTCGCCGATCAAGGCCGTCGTCCTCACCGGTGCCGACGTTGACGCGCTGACCGGCCTCTTGACCCTTCGCGAACGCCAACCCTTCGCGCTCTGGGCGACACCCTACGTGCACAAGGTCATCGCCGCGAACCCGATCTTCGGCGTGCTCGACCCCGTGCTGGTCGAGACAAAAAGCATCGACGGCGCATTCGAGCCCCTTCCTGGCCTGCGCTGCGAGGCCTTCGCCGCTCCCGGCAAACCACCGCTTTATCTCGAACGCATCGAAGGTATCGGCCCGGCCGAAGGCGCCTCGATCGGCCTGCGCCTGACCGGCGCCAACGGCAAGGTGCTCGTGTTCCTGCCCTCCTGCGCCGAGATCACGCCTAAAGTTCAAGCGGCGATTGACGGCGCCGACATCCTGTTCTTCGATGGTACGATGTACACGGACGATGAGATGATCCGCTCGGGTGAAGGCGCAAAGACTGCCCGCCGCATGGGTCATGTCGCGATGACAGGCGCAGGCGGCGCAATCGAGGCTTTGCGCAAGATCAAGGCCCGCGCCCGCTATTTCATCCACATCAACAACTCGAACCCGGCGCTGAACCGCGCCGCACCGGAGCGCAGAGCCGTCGAGGCCGAAGGCTGGCGCATCGCGGAAGACGGAATGAGGATCGAGTTGTGACGCTTCTCTCGCCCGCCGAATTCGAAGCGCGCCTGAAGGCAGTGGGCGCTGAGCGCTACCACAACCTTCATCCGTTCCACCGCCTGCTGCACGACGGCAAGCTGAACCGCGGCCAAGTTCAGGCCTGGGCGCTGAACCGCTACATCTATCAGGCGCGCATCCCGATCAAGGACGCGATCATCGTCTCGCGCCTGCCCACGCCCGCGCTCCGCGCGGCCTGGCGCGTCCGCATCGAAGACCACGATGGAACGGACGGCAGCGACGGCGGCATCGCCCGCTGGCTGAAACTGACCGACGGCCTCGGCCTCGACCGCGACATGGTGGCAAGCGAACGCGCGGCGCTGCCCGCCACGATCTTCGCCGCCGACGCCTACGTCCACTTCGTGCGCGACAAGACGTTGCTCGAAGCGATCGCCTCCTCGCTGACCGAAATGTTCGCGCCGAAGATCATCGCCGAACGCGTCGAAGGCATGCTGGCCGGCTACGACTTCGTCTCCCGCGAAACGCTCGCCTATTTCGGCGCGAGGATGACCCAAGCCCCCCGCGACGCCGACTTCGCCCTGCGCCACTGCATCGAAACCGCAAGAACCCGCGACGACCAGCAAGCCTGCATCGACGCGCTGACCTTCAAATGCAACGTCCTTTGGGCAATGCTGGACGCGCTGTATCATGCATACGTAACGCCGGGCCATGTCCCGCCGGGAGCATTCAAACCGTGAGCGCCGCCGACGCCAAACCCCGCCTCGCCCCCGGCGTGAAGCTGCGCGACGACGCGCAAGGGTCAAAGTTGCTCGGTCCCGAACGCATCTTGGAGCTCGACGAAATCGCCCGCGCGATCGTCGCCCAGTTCGACGGCCAGAAGCGCGTCTCCGACATCGCGGCCGCCCTCGCCAAGGAATACGACGCGAAGGCCGCCGACATTCAGGTCGACATCGAGCATCTGCTCAAGGACCTCACCGCAAAGGGCTACGTGAAGTCGTGACGGATCTGCGGCCGATCGGCCTTCTCGCGGAACTGACGCATCGTTGCCCGCTCGGCTGCCCGTATTGCTCGAACCCGCTCGACCTGGTGCGCGCAGGCCAAGAGCTCGACACGAAAACCTGGACGCGCGTGTTCGCCGAGGCCGCCGAGCTCGGCGCGCTGCACGTCCATCTCTCGGGCGGCGAACCGCTCGTGCGCAAGGATATCGCCGAACTCGTGAACGCCGCCCACCTCGCGGGCCTTTACACGAACCTGATCACGTCGGCCGTCGGCTTGACCGCGCAGAGCCTGACCGAGCTGCGCGCCGCCGGCCTCGAGCACGTGCAGATCTCGATCCAAGGCGTCGACACCGCGCGCGCCGATGCCGTCGCCCATCACAAGGGTGCCGCGAAAGCGAAACGCGAAGCCGCGAAACTCGTCGTCGAGGAAGGCCTGGCGCTCACCGTCAACGCCGTCATCCACCGCGGCAACATCGCCGACGTCGCCGCCATCATCGACCTCGCCGAGGGCTGGGGCGCAGGCCGCCTCGAGGTTGCACACGTGCAGTACCACGGCTGGGCGATCGCGAACCGCGCCAGCCTCATGCCCGCGCGCGAAGACTTCCTCGCCGCCGCCAAGATCGTGGAGGACGCACGCAAGCGCCTCGAAGGCACGCTCGTCATCGACCACGTGATCCCCGACTACTACGCCGAGCGTCCGAAAGCCTGCATGGGCGGTTGGGGCCGGCAGGTGATCGTCGTCGCCCCAGACGGCCGCGCCCTTCCCTGCCACGCCGCCGCGACCTTGCCCGGCCTCGCGTTCGACAACGTGCGCGAAAAACCGCTCGGCGAAATCTGGACGAACAGCGAAGCGTTCCAAAAATTCCGCGGCACAGAGTGGATGCCGAAACCCTGCCAAGGCTGCGAGCGCGCGGAGATCGATTGGGGCGGCTGCCGCTGCCAAGCCTTCGCCCTGACCGGCAACCCCGCCACCACCGACCCCGTCTGCGCCCTGTCCCCGGATCACCAGAAGATGCGAGAGATGGCGACGGCGGATGCGGCCTCGACAAACGGCACCTACCGCTTCCGCCGCATCGGCGGGTAATTCAAGCTGTCAAATCCACCGCAATCTTCCCAAAGTGTCCCTGCCCCGCCATGTGCGTGAACGCGTCTTTCGCCGCGGCGAACGGGAACGTCTTGTCGATCACCGGTTTGATCTTGTGCAAGCTGATCGCGCGGCACATCGCCTCGAACTGCGCGCGCGAGCCGACGGTGATGCCCTTCACCTTCGCGTTCGGCCCCATGATCCAGCGGATCTGCAGATCGCGCACCGGCCCCGCCAGCACGCCGATGATCGACACATGCCCGCCGATACGGATCGATTGCAGGCTTTGCTCCA
>JAEUML010000122.1 GCA_016792785.1 Alphaproteobacteria bacterium | reverse complement strand
CGAGCACTATGCCGGCAAGTTCCCGCTCTGGATGGCGCCGGTTCAAGCGGTCGTCGCCACGATTGTCTCCGACGCCGACGCCTATGCGAAGGAGGCAGCCGCCGCGTTGAAGCTCGCGGGACTGCGCGTCGAAACCGACCTTAGGAACGAGAAGATCAACTACAAGGTCCGCGAACACGCGCTGGCCAAGGTCCCGTTCCTGCTGGTCGCCGGCCGAAAAGAGGCCGAAGAGCGCACGCTCTCCGTGCGCCGCTTGGGCTCCGACAAGCAGGAAACAATCGCCCTCGACGCGCTGATCAAGCAGCTGACCGCCGAAGCAACGCCGCCGGATATGGTCTAAAGCACGAACAATTCGCGCCTGCGCGGGCCAAGCACCCTTGGCCCGCCGCCCCAGGTATCTTATGTTTCTCTCGTGTGCGGCGCGTCGGGCCCAAGGGTCTTGCGCGCCGTCGCACGAGAAGACCCGGACGCTTGCCAAGCGCTCATCGGGTCCGAACCCGCCGACCACAGGGTGACCGCCAAGGGACAATGCGAAGGTGAAACCACCGTTGCAGACCGGAAGCGGGCGATGCACCGGTCGGAGGCGACGGAACACCGAACGCTTGGTCCGGCCTCGGGGCCAACCCTATGGAGACAACCAATCGTTAGACGTCCCTACCAAGCAGCACCGACGCCCGCCAAAGACGGGCCGCGGATCAATGAGTTCATCAACGCCCACGAGTTGTTGGTGATCGACGACGACGGCGGCAAGCGCGGCGTGATGAGCAAGTTCGATGCTCTCAAGCTTGCCCAGTCCGAAGGGCTCGATCTCGTCGAGGTCGCCCCGATGGCCAAGCCTCCTGTCGCCAAGATCATGGACTTCGGCAAGTACAAATATCAGGAACAGAAGAAAGCCGCCGAAGCCCGCAAGCATCAGAAGATCATCGAGATCAAGGAGATCAAGCTCCGGCCGATGATCGACGATCACGACTACGACGTGAAAATGCGCTCCATCAAACGCTTCTTCGAAGAGGGCGATAAGGTGAAGGTCACCTTGCGCTTCCGCGGCCGCGAGATGGCGCACATGGAAATCGGCATGGAGCTGCTGCAAAAGGTAAAGCGCGACATCGACGCGATCGGCAAGGTCGAGCAGGAACCGAAGCTCGAAGGCCGTCAGATGGTCATGGTGATGGCGCCGAAATAGCGGCGCCACCGGCCTGCTCCCCACGACAAGCAGGCGTCACGCGGATAAGCGGGCAAGCCCGCATCCGCGGGTCCGTGTCAGTTTCGATCGTGTCACTGCACCAAGGGAAACGGCACGAGAACCGATTTTACGTCTGTGCTGGCAACTTGGCGAGCCGCGACTGAAGATCATTGAAGCAATCGAGCGTCAGAAGAAGACGTAGAGGCGGGCTCAAGCCATCCGCGATAGCCAACCAGGCGTCCGAAGAACGGGAGCGCGATCGTCACGTCGAAGCGATAGCGGCCATGTTCGTCGACGGCGGCGCCGGCGCTGGTCGACGGCGTAAGAAAACCAGGCAAGGGAAACGTGCCGATCCGCCCCCGCGTGATGGTGAGCGCAAAGCCTCGCGCATCGGACGCTGCGTCGAGGTCGAAGGTGAGAGGCCCGAACCGTTCTGTCAGCGTCCCGCGCGTCGCCCCCGCACCGAGATGACTGAGGAACTCGCTCTCGCCGAACCGACGAATCCAGACCTCGCCGTCACCCTCGCGCTCCACCGTCACCGACGCAGGCAGATCATGCGCGGCGCCCGGAAAGCCCGCGAACCAGGCGATCAACCGCGCCGCAGCGTTCTTTGCACCTTCGATGTCGACGCGCCCTTGCAACTCCGCCGCTGCGTCGCAAGCGTGCACGTCACGCACGGCTGCGGGCATCGCATCGAAGTCCGGCATTTGTCGCACGAACAGAGGCGCGCTTTCCAGCGTCCGCGTCTCACGCGCCGAGCGAATGTCGTATCGCGAGAACTCCTCCTCGATGGCCGCAAGATCAAGAATGCCGACGCATGCGCCTGCGCCACGCCGCACAAGCCGCCCGTCGAGAAGCCGGCGCACGATGGCGAGCGCGGGTAACGTCGGAATTTTTGGTCCATCGCCTGACTCGGCAATCAGCGTCCACGTCGTTTGCAGCCGCGCACCGTCCGCATAGACGCCGATGACGTCGACCGTCATCCCGCCGCAGTCGCTGCCGAACCCGCGCAAGAGCTTGGCGGCGTCACGCAACGGTTCGGCAAACGGCGCAAGACTCTTCAACAATCCCGCGCGCACGAGAAACGAAAGCGCGAGCAGCGCCACATGCTGGAACCCGAGTTCGAGCCCCGCCCGAAAGATCGCATTGCGCACGGAGGGAAAACGCTGCGGCACGAGGTCGAGATCAGGCGTCTCGACCAGAGACTGCCAGCGCAGCCCGAGGTCGCCCATGCGCCGCCGCACCGTCAGCCCCCAGCCTGGATGCATCGCCCATCGCCCGTGCCGCCAAACGCGCACAGGCCTCCCGACGTAGCTCAGGATCGACTGAAACACGGAAAGCCCGAGCGGGTTCGCCCGATTGCCCGGCGAAATCGCGGCCTCCACGCCGTCGATGCGCGTCCACCCGCGCGTCATGTCGTCGATCACCGCATGCGTCAGCGCCGGCGTCGAACTCGCGCCCGTAACCGCCAATACACCACGCGCTTGCGCAGCCGCGTGCAGTGTATCAAACGCCGCCACGAAATCGCGCGCATCGGCAAGGTCGACATAGTGTGCACCGGCCTCGATCACGGCGCGCGCGAAGTCCAGCGTCTGTCCTTGGAACGGACCAGCTGCATCGATCACGCAAAACAGGTCGAGCGCTGTAATGTCCGCCGGCGTCGCGCGCGCCCGATCGAGCTGCGCCGCCGGCAATCGTTCGCTGTGCTTTGGAAAAGCGGTGACCACGCTTTGGGCGCGAGCGAGCGAACGTCCGCACACGACGACAATGCAATCCGTACTGTCGAGCAATCCCTCGACGAGAAGCCGCCCGAAGGAGCCGGCGCCGCCGACGACGGCGACGCGCTTGGGTGCCGTCAGGGTTTGACCGCCCCCGAAACCGCGGCGGCCGCAGGGCCCGAAAGATCCTGCAGCGGTCCAAGCGGCTTCTTCTCGGTCTTCACCTCAAGAATGGTCGGCGTCCCCGACCACAGCTTGTAAACGACGACGCCGTTCTGCACGAGCAACAGCATCGAGGCCTTCCATCCCGTCGACGTGGTCTCGCGCTCGAAGCCCAACACGTCGAGCGCGACGTTGCCCGTACGGTCCTTCGAAGAGA
Organism: Alphaproteobacteria bacterium; assembly: GCA_016792785.1. Taxonomy (GTDB): domain Bacteria; phylum Pseudomonadota; class Alphaproteobacteria; order Micropepsales; family Micropepsaceae; genus SZUA-430. The sequence goes on along the minus strand of JAEUML010000122.1, from coordinate 9,656 downwards.
TCGACGGTTCGGCAAGCCAGCCCGTGCAGCTGTCCCGCGCCGTCAGGCAAGACTGCACCGCGGGGTCCAGGTCCTCCATCTTCATCGACTGCTGCGGCAGAAAACGCGGCACCAGATCCAGATAGTTCAGCACGCGGATGTTCGGCGTCGTGTACGGATCGAAGCCGCGCGCTTTGAGCTCGCGCGTCGTCGTCACGAACGGCCGAACCTGCGCGTAGGCATCCTCGGCGCTCTTGTAGGTCTTAAACGGCGACTCCGTCGTCTCAACGGTCGAGGGCAGAACCCCCCAACTCGCGCACGCCGACAACGACGCAGCCATCGCCGCGACGGCACTCCAACGCAACATTTCGACGCGACGCATCGCAAAAACTCTCAACGAGGAGGGACGGAGTTGTTATGGAAGCATTCTGGAACCAAACGGCACATAAGGCAATTTCTGGGGCGGGCCAAGGTGCCGTACGGCGGTCACATTCCTTTCAGGATACCCGTCAGACGGTCGGGATAGTCGGTGCACAACCCATCCACGCCGAGATCGGCAAGCCGCGCCAGATCGCCGGGTTCGTTTACCGTCCACGCGCCGACTTTGAGCCCCACCGCGCGCGCTTCGGTCAGCGTCGCGCGATTGATATCGGCGAAGTAAGGGAACCAGCCGTCCGCCCCCGCAGCCTTTGCCGCCTTGATCACCGAGCCGTACTTCGCCCTGTCGAATCCGCCGGTCCAGGGTGCGCTCTCGCGTTCAAGCGCGCGCAAGGACTCGAGCTCGGCCTTCGGCGGCGGACCGTCGGCGGCGGGCGGCGGCGCCTCGCCGAACCAACTCTGCGGCAAGGTCGTGAACCAGCATTCGATCTTGGGCGAGAGCTTCTTCGCCGCGATCAACGCCGGCCAATCGAAGCCGACAAGCACCGAGCGCTCGATGAATTTCTCGCGCTTCAAGACGCGGATCACGGCCTCCGCCATGGCGTCGGGCGGAACGGTTTTCGCGCGGTCCGTGAAATTGCTCTTGAGCTCGATCCAAAGCCGCTCGTTGCCCCCCGATCGCTTCATAAGCCAGATCACATCGTTGAGGCGTGGGATGCGTTCGCCGTCGGCCGCGATCTGATCGGGGTAGCGCGCGCCGTACTTCGACTGCGGCTTCAACCGTCCGACGTCGTAGGTCTGCAGCTGCGGATAGGACAAGTCCTTGATCAGCGGCGGCGCCCCATCGAGCCAGCGCCCATCCGCGTCGCGCACGATGTCCCGCTTCAGCGTGTCGTCGTGGAACACGACGACGGTGCCGTCCTTGGCCACGTGCACGTCGAGTTCGAATCCGTCGACGCCGAGGTCGAGCGCATTGGCGAAGGCGGCGAGGGTGTTTTCGGGCCTCAGGCCCGCGCCCCCGCGATGGGCGATATTGAAGGGTTTGCTCACGGTCGGTATGCCCCAACTCTAGCACGCCGCCGCCGCTTGTTGAGACCCGCAAGGATGACGGTTTTGTGCCGATCGGAGGCGAACGAATCCGGCACAAGCGCCCAGCCCCCGACTTTCGCGATTCGCCCGCTTGTGAGAAATCGCACCGCTGCCTGTTAGCCCCTTGTTAGGCCCAGGCGTGCCCAATACCGCCATGCTCACGTTCCTCCTTGTTCACGGATCGAGCCACGGTGCTTGGTGCTGGGAGAAGATCGTCCCCCGCCTCGAGGCGCTGGGGCACCGAGCGCTCGCGCTTGATCTGCCGGGTCACGGTGCGGATGAGACGCCGTGGTGGCGCGTGACGCTGGGCGCTTATTCGCGCACCGTCCGCGACGCGGCGCGCGGGCAGGGCAGCGTCATCGCTGTGGGTCATTCGATGGGCGGCGGCGTCATCACGCAGGCCGCGAACGATGAGCCCGATCTCTTCGCTGGCCTGATCTATGTCACCGGCTTCGTGCCGATACCTGGCGAGACGATGTTGGGCCTCGCGCGGCGCGACGCCGTTTGGCGGGGCTTGAGTGTGCCGCGCTATCACGGTGGCACGATCACGATCCGCCCGGAACGCGTGGCGGAGATCTTCTACAGCGCCTGTGACCCAGTCGACGCAGAAGCCGCCGCGGCCCGCCTGACGCCGCAGCCAATGTTCCCGCTGGTGCAGAGGATCGCCAAACCGCAAGGCCCGACACCGCCTATGGCTTATGTCGAGTGCCTGGAGGACCGCACCCTGTCGCTCGACCTCCAGCGCTACATGCACACGCGGTTTACGATGTCGGCCGTCAGCGCGCTCGATTGCGACCACTCGCCGTTCTATTCCGCGCCGGCCGATCTCACGCGCCATTTGGCCGCTCATGCGCTGACGCTGACGGGTCAGCGCCCGCAAAAATCGGTCCCCCGGCACGTCGCCTGACGCGCGAACCCCCTTGCCAGGGCGCCGGCGATTGCGTCTCCTTCGAGGTGGGAGTTGGGTATGCGTGTGTTCGTTGCGTCCCTGTTGCTGATTGCTGCCGCGGCAGGGGCCGAGGCGTCCGATGTCCCGCGCGCCTGGAAGATCACGAAGGACCATTGGTCGGCCGACGATGAGCGCCGCTTCGGTCAGTTCGTCGTGGGCTTCGGCGAGCACGACTGCAAGGATCCTGCCGCCTGCTTCAAGAGCACGGCCAACCCCTACCGCGACACCGACCCGCCGGACCTGCGCATGGACGGCGACTGCGCCGACTTCATCTATCAGCTGCGCGCCTATTTCGCGTGGAAGAATGGTCTGCCGTTTTCCTATCCGCTCTATGTCGCGGCGCGCTCAGGACCGGTTGAGGATTTCCGCTTCTCCGACAGCGGCAACATGATCGTTGCGCGCCTTCAGCTTGAATGGCAGCCCGACGCCGACCCCGTGAAGCTGCTGCTCGATCTGCGCGGCACAGTCTCGACCGCGATGTTCCGCATCGAGCACATCTACGACACAGGCTTCAACGCCAGCGACTTCTACGCCCCGAAGATCGAGCGCGGCGCGATCCGCGCTGGCACGATCATCTATGACCCGTGGGGCCACGTCGTCTACGTGTACAAGGTCGGCGACGACGGCACCGTGCACTACGTCGACTCGAACCCCGACCGCGAAGTCACGCGCGGCGCGTTCGGCCCGCAGTTCCCGCGCACGGCCCCGGCCTTGGGCGCGGGCTTCTGGAACTGGCGCCCGATCAAACTCGTCGAGTACCAGACAGCCGCCGACGGCGCGCTGATCAACGGTCGCTTTGTCCTTGCCACGAACGCCGAACTCGCCGACTACTCGCCGATGCAGTATTTCGGCACCGAACCGAACGAAACGAAGGACTGGAAGACGGCCCAGTTCACCCATGCCGGCAAGTCGCTCGGCTTTTACGATTATGTGAAAGCGAAACTCGCGAAGTAATGCCGAGCCCGGCACCCACCGTCCCGCGTCTGCCGCTGACGACGAAGCTCGCCTATGGCGTAGGCGCCGTCGCTTACGGCGTGAAGGACAACGGTTTCGGCTTCTTCCTGCTGATGTTCTACAGTCAGGTGATTGGCCTCGACGCGGGCATGGTGGGCCTCGCGATCATGGTCGCGCTCATCCTCGATGCGATCAGCGATCCGATCGTCGGCTACTGGTCCGACAATCTCCATTCGAAGTGGGGCAGGCGCCATCCGTTCCTCTACGCCTCCGCCGTGCCGGTTGCGCTCACCTACTACCTGCTTTGGGCTCCTCCGGTCGGTTGGTCGAACGAGGCGCTGTTCTGGTACCTGCTCGTACTCGCTGTCTTGATCCGCACGTTCATCACGTTCAACGAAACGCCCAGTTCCGCACTGACGCCGGAACTCACCGACAACTACGACGAACGTTCCTCGCTCATCTCCTACCGCCTCTATTTCGGCTGGACCGGCGGCAACGCGATGTCGGTGTTGATGTTCATGGTCCTGTTCCCGGCCTTTGCGGTCGGCGCCGCCAGCGGTCAGTTCAACCGCGATGCCTATGCGCTCTACGGCGAGATCGCGGGTGCCCTGATCTTCGCCTCGATCTTGATTTCGGCGGTCGGCACGCACGCCCGCATCCCGCACCTGAAATTGCCGCCGGCGAAACGCAAGATGACGCTCGGGCTGATCTTCAAAGAGATGGCAGAGACGCTTGCCAACCGATCGTTCCTGGCGCTGTTCGTTGCCGGTGTCTTCGGCGCGATCGCCGCCGGCATGTCGGCGGCGCTCACGTTCTATATCGCGACCTACTTCTGGGGCTTCACGCCGCAGCAGATCGGCATCTTGACGATCGGCGTGTTCCTTTCGGCTGTGATCGGCGCGGTGATGGCGCCCATCGTGACCCGCACGATCGGCAAACGGCGCGGCGCCATGATCATCGGCCTCATCGCGTTCATCGGCTCACCGCTGCCGGTGGTGCTGAAGCTCGTGGGCCTTCTGCCGGAGGACAATGCGGCATTCGTGTTCTGGTTCGTCTTCATCGCCGGCGTCATCGACGTCGGCTTCATTATCTGCTTTCAGATTCTGATGGCCTCGATGATGGCCGACTTGGTTGAGCAGGCCGAGTTGAAAACCGGCCGACGTTCCGAAGGCACGTTCATCGCCGCCGCCACGTTCAGCCGCAAGATGGTCTCAGGGCTCGGTGTCCTGGCCGCAAGCGCGGTGCTGGCCCTCGCGGGCCTCAAAGCCGGGGCCGAACCCGCCGACGTCGCGCCCGACGTCCTCTGGAACCTCGGCGTTTACTACGTGCCGGTGATCCTCGCACTCTGGATGGCGATGATGGCCGCTATGGCGTTCTACCGCCTCGAGCGCCACGAGCATGAAGACAACCTCCGCCGGCTGGCGGAGCGCAACGCTTGAAGCTGAGAGGTTACCGCGCCTTCGGCGGCGCGACCGGCACGGGATAGAGCGAGGACACCTGACCGTCGATCTTCAGCCGCTTCAGGTTCTTTTCTTTCACGACGATGCGCACGCACTTGCCCATGAAGTTGCGGTGCTCGCACAAGACCCAGTCGCGCCCGCCTTTGACCTGGACGCTCGCGATCACGTCATTGAAGTTCACCTTCGCCAGGCTCGGCACCGAGCGGTCGAACGTCAGCGAACGCCCTTTGAAGTTCGGTTGATCGAAGACAACGATCGCGGTCGGCGCCGGCATCGCCCCCTGTGGCGCGGGGGCGGCAATGGCTGTTGCGGCGATGGCGATGCCGACGGCGGACAAGGCGGCGGCGGTCACGAACTTCATGTCTTCAAGCACTCCGATAGAGCGTCCCCGCGATGGGGCGCTGAATTAGTCGCGCACGATCCCGAAGGCAACCTCGCAAGTGCGCGGGGGTGGGGAATTCGGCCGACGCGCCAATGTCGCAGCGCCGACCTGAACGCGGCCTGAAACAAGCGTTGGGGCATTCGTTCAGGGAACGGAAACAAACCCCTCGCAATCCGTTACGGCATTGTTTTCGCACACCTATTACCGCGCCGGCCTGCGACGTCGCTGCGCCTTCGTTCGCTCATTTGTGCGGCCTGAAAGAACAAAGAAAGAACCGGGGCGCGTCCCAACCGCAATCCTCTGAGGCTCTCGGCCTCAATGCGCCGAGACCGATTCGCATCGTCTCCGCCTTCACATGGAGTTTATCGCGCTGACGTCGACAGCGCGTTGACCGCCTTCGCGTCAATATGTAAGGCCTTACATAATATGAGCGACTTCGTTGCGCGCAAAGGGCATGCCGCGTTCGGAACGCGGCTTCGGCGCTTGTCGGAGCGGCTGGATCGCGACGTGCGCGAACTCTACCGCGCACACGGGATCGACTTCGAACCGAGCTGGTTTCCGGTGTTTGCGGCGCTGTCGGAGATGGGAGCGATGAGCGTGGGCGAGTTGGCCGCGCATATGCGCATCACGCATGCGGCCGTCAGCCAGATTCGGGGTCGCCTCTTGAAGGATGGGCTGGTGCGCGTGCGCGCCGACGCGTCTGATCACCGCCGGCAAATGCTGCAATTGACGGAGCGGGGTGAAGCGCTGGTCGAGCGCCTGCAACCGCTCTGGCGCGCTATCGCCGACGTGACGGAAGCAATGAACCGGCAGTTCTCGCCGAAGCTGCTGGCCGAGTTGAGCGCATTCGAGGCCGCGCTCGATCAGCGATCGCTGTTCGCGCGCGTGAACGAAATCGCAAGCCGGCCCGCTCGCACGAGCGCTCGCAAACTGAAGGGAAAATCAAATGGGGTTCGTTAGTCGTAGATTGCCGGTCGTGTGCGTCGTGCTCCTCGCGGCCTCCACGGCCATAGCCGCCGCACCAACGCTCACGCGCGAGCAGGGGCGCGCGGCGGTCGACGAGGTGCTTCGGCTTGTAGGGGCGCACTATGTGTTTCCCGACAAACGGCCGGCGATCATTGCGGCTGTCAAGGCGGCGCGCGACGCCGGCAACTACGATGTCGCCAACCCGCAGGAGATGGCGGCGAAATTGACCGAAGATCTCGCGAAGGCGAGTGAAGACGGGCACTTGTACGTCAACTACAACCCGGCGCAGTTCGCGGACCTTTCTCGTCCGGCCGGCCGCAACGAACCGTCGCAGTTTGCGCTCAATGCGGGTCGCGAGAGTAATGACGGCTATGACGAGCAAAAGGTGCTGTCGGGCAACGTGCGCTACGTGCGTGTCTCGGCATTCATTTGGTCGGAGAAGACTACCCCGCCCATCGTCGATGCGGCCGCGCGGTTCCTCGCAAATGGAGATGCGATCGTGATCGATTTGCGCGGCAACGGCGGCGGCGACGCGCAAGCGGTGCAGCGCTTGGCCAGCTATTTCTTCGCCGGCGGCACGCAAGAGTTGGTGCGCTTTCACGACGGGCTCAGCGGTCGAACGGAGATCAACCGGGTGCTCGCGAAACTGCCGGCGCCGCGGCTCACCGGCAAACCGCTCTATGTCTTGACCGACGGCGGAACGGCGTCGGCGGCGGAGGAATTCGCCTATCACATTCAACAATTCAAACTTGGAACGTTGGTGGGTCAGACGACGGCAGGCGCTGCGAACAACAACCAGCTGTTTCCGGTCGCGCCGTTCTTCGTGGCGAGCGTTTCGGTTGGGCGGCCGGAACATCCGGTCAGCCGCACCAACTGGGAACGGGTCGGCATTGCGCCGCATGTGGCGATGCCTTCGGCCGACGCACTCAACCAAGCGCATCTAATGGCGCTCAAGACCTTGGCGGCCCGCGGCACCCAGGCGCAAAGGGATGGCTACAATTGGGACATTGCGGCGCTTGAGGCGACGTTGAAACCGGTGCAGCTGTCGGCGCAGGCGCTGGACGCGTACGTGGGAACCTACGGCGTGCGCCGCATATGGCGCGAAGGCACGAGGCTGAAGTTTCAGCGCGAGCAACGGCCGCCATCGGACCTCATAGCGATGGGCGAGGATCTGTTCGGCTTGGCGAACGCGGCGTCGGTGCGTCTTAGATTCCGCCGTGAGAACGGGCGCGTCGTCGCCTTCGATCAGGTGACCAAGGCAGGCATTGTTGGAACTGTGGAGCGGACAGAGTAGGGCGAGAAGGGCCGCAAGGCCACGCCTACCCCTCGAGCGCCACCACACTGATCACCACGTTGAACGCGGTGTTCGTCGACGTGCCGCCGTCGATGTGGGCGATGGAGGCGCTGACGCGCCCGCCTTGGTCGAGGTAGGGCGCAAGCCGTTCGGCGTCGGCGCGCGACAGCCGTCCGATCTCGCCCAACCGAGACACCACGCGCACCGTCACGGGATCATCAGCATCGCCGCGCACACGCTCGAGTTCCACATCCTCGCCCATGCGCAGTTTCGCAATGATGTCCTGCCGCGCGCGCCCGTCGGCGTTCGTCTCGGTCTCGCCCACGACCGTCATCTCCGCATGCGGCCGCTCGTCGCCGTCCGCGCGCGCCTCGCCGCGCCCGAGCATCCCGCCGCCGATCGTCCGGGCGACGTCGTCGATCGCCTTCACCCGCCCGCGCTCGCGCCCCATGAGAAAGGCGCCGACCAACGCCGCCCCGAGCAGAATCCCCACAAAGATAAAAACGAGCGTCGCCATGATGCTCCCGACCCGAACCGGCCCCGAGTCAGACTAACCAAAACCGCGCCAAAGTCGAACGCATGATCAAAAATCGGAATTGCGGCGCTCAGCGCTTGGTGCCGAGATAGACGACGCAGTAACGTGGGGACGCAGTCGGACGGAGGTTTTCATGCGTCGGCGCGATGTGCTTGCAGGTCTGGGCGCCGGAGCGCTTGCCGCTTCCTGGCCGCTGGAACCCCTTGCGGCAACGCAGGATCAAGTGCAGCGCGTGGAGGCCTATACGCGAAAAGCCCTCGCGAAGTTTCCGTTCAAGTTGCATGAGGTTGCGGGCGACAAAGCGCTTGAGAAATGGAGGCAGCTGAAGGCCGAGCGCAAGGGCGCGCCTGTTGTATTGGGTGTTGACAGCGCGAACGGTTCGCTCGGCAATCTGCTGAGCCCGTTCGGACCAGGCAGTCCGCAGTTGCGCAAGGTTGAGCAGATTCTTCAAGCCGCTGGGACGCTGACGTTCCCCGACGATCTGGCGAGGGAAAACAAAGAGAAATCAGCCGCAGCACTGGCGCAGTTCAAAGCCATGTTGGCCGCAAACCCGAACATGCCGCTGCCCCAAATTGTGATCGTCGACAAGAACGGCTCGCGCCGCACCTTGAACCGCCAAGAGACGATCGCCGAAATGGAACGCGAGCAAACTGATCCACCGCTAGGCGATTGGCCGGTAACTTCTCCCAAATCGGATGGGCCGGGACTCAGCGTTGCTCTGGACATCTTGACGAACAAGCCGCTGCCGAAAGTCTACGTCGCCGTCGCACCGACGAACGATTGGACGGAGATCCCTGCCTATCTGCAGTGGGGCGGATGGAACGCTTGCCCATCGGCGGAGCATCACGTTGCCGCGTTGCGCCTGTGGCGCGACAAATATGGTGCGGAACTCGTCGGCATCAGTGAAGACACCATGAATCTGCGCGTCGCGCGCAAGCCGAAGACGAGGGATGAAGCGCTTGCCTTGGCGCGCGATCACTATGTCTATTGCCGAGACATCATCGATCAAGGCGTCGGAACATACAGCGCGCTGGCGGCAGAGTTGATGGCGAACGACTGGTGGTACTTTTGGTGGGATTGAGCGCGCCGCCGCGGCTCTCGGGTCCTTGGCAACAACCTCCGGCGTAATTGCGCGCTAGGGGCTGGCCGGCACGAATAGCGCCATGTGGTCCGCCGTCGCCTTCGCCCTGCTCGCCGTCGTCCATCTGTTGCCGGTCGCGCCTGTGTTCGCGCCGGAAGCGCTCACGCGCCTCTACGGCGTGCAGGCGGGAGACACGACGCTTCTCGTCCTCTTGCGCCATCGTGCGGTGCTTCTGGCGTTGGTCGGGTTGCTCTGTCTGTGGGCAGCAGCCTCCCCGACGGCAAGGCCGACCGCGCTTCTCGCCGCAAGCGTCAACATCGCGAGCTATCTCGCGTTCTACTCCCTCTACGGCGCACCCGCCGGCCCGCTGCGCACCGTCGCGATCGTTGATGCGGTCGCGATCGCGCCTCTTGCCGTTGCCGCTTGGACCACGCTCGTGCGCTGATCGCGCACATGAAAAGAGCCGCGCATCGTTCCCGACGCGCGGCTCGTTCTCATAATGGTGCTGTTGGTGGGAATTGAACCCACGACCTACGCCTTACCAAGGCGTTGCGCTACCACTACGCTACAACAGCTCAATCCGAGCCGG
>JAEUML010000099.1 GCA_016792785.1 Alphaproteobacteria bacterium | reverse complement strand
GCGCCTAGCAGCTGGGCCACGGCGAAAGGACCAATGATGGCGACCACCACAACCAACGGCAGATCGCGCCAACGCTTGACCAGCAACGCGCCGATCAGCAGTAGCAGGAAGTAGCCGCCTTCGCCCACGAACCAATCGTCGAAGCCGCAATACAAATTGAAGCCGCAACCGTAGGCCGGTGTGATGTCGACTTCCTCAGCCATAGACCATCGTCGAGCCCAACGGCTCCCGTGTCAAATTCGGTGGGCGCTTTTGTCTCCAGCGCTGACGCAAAAAAGGGAGAGACGCGAACGTCTCTCCCCGCGTGATGCTTGATGGGTCTAGCGGCCCGCGACGAGGGTCACTTTGGCTTTCGAGCCGTCTGCCAGCGTCGCTTCCCACGAGTCGCCGACTTTGCGCTCGGTGAACGGGTTGCAGGATTCCTTACCGGCGGCCGGGCCTTGGTCGAGCGTGACGCAGAGCTTGCCGTCCTTCATCGCCCACTTGCCGGTGCCTTTCGCGCCGTCGGGCAGCACCGTCGTCATCGTGCCGTCCTTGTTGTAGTGCACCTTCGTGACCGCGCCCTTCGCGTCGGTCAGAACGACGGTGTTCTCATAACGGCTGGCCATCGGGTCGCTGGCGAACGCGGCGCCGGTCATGGCGACGGCGGCGATGAGGCCGAGTGCGAGTTTCTTCATGTGCGTCTGTCTCCCATGTGAAGCCGTCCCCGTGCGCCTCGCATTGTTTGCGCTGGCAAGCGGCGGCGGCGCGCGTTCTACGCTGAGCGGTCGCGGGAGTCGATGGCGGCGGCACTAGCGTCAGGGTTGTTTGCTGGACCGCGTGCACACGGCGTGTCATTGAATCGGCCGTTGCGTCCGAGGGTTTTTCGTGCCGGTCGAAGGGGTGGTTGTTGCTGGAGCCGGGCTCGTCGCCATTGCGATCGCGGTGTGGTGGTGGTCGCGTCCGTCTGCCGAACCGCCCGTAACGCGCCTTGAGCCGCGACCGGCGTCAACGCCGCCTGCCGGACCGGTCATCACGCTGGAGCAGCAGATCGATGACCTGGCCGGTGCCGGTCTCAAGCTCAATCCAGGCGTTTGCGTCGACGACTTTCTGACCTCGTTCTCGCGCGCGGAGTTCGAGGGCGATCCGTACCGGCTGCTCATCATCATGCACGGCTTCGAGATCGAGCGCGAGCCGTCCGGTCGGCTGTTCAGCGACGGCGCGTGGAGCTTCGACCTCGAGTGTATCGAGGGGCGGGGAAGCTATGTTCGCATCGTCAACGAACTTGCGCGGCTTGCCGGCGGCGGGCTCGTCAAGGACGTGAGCGACGAGGTCGATCTCACCCAAGCGTCCGGTAGCGTCAACTATACGATCGCGGGTGTGCGCAAGACGTTGCCGGTCGAGATCAACAACGATTGGGCCGACACCGAAGCGGCGCGGCTGATCATGTCGGACATTGCCGATGCGGTGAACGACGGGCGGCGGTTCTTTGGCGCGGACAACGGGCAGGCGTTGACGCTCTTCTTCATCAGCGACGAAGTGGCCGCGCGGGTCAACAAGCTCGCCGAAGGCACGCTTCTCGCGCCCGTTTGACCTGAGCGCCTTGAGCAGGCCCCTGCAACCGTGCCATTGAGTCGGCAACACGCCATTTCAGCAACGGAGCGCCACCCCCCATGAAAACCCGCATCACCGAAATGTTCGGCATTCAGCATCCCATCATCCAGGGCGGCATGCACTTCGTCGGCTTTGCCGAGATGGCGGCGGCGGTGTCGAATGCCGGGGGGCTCGGCATCATCACCGGGTTGACGCAGGGCACGCCCGCGAACCTCGCCAAGGAGATCGCGCGCTGCCGGCAGATGACCTCGAAGCCGTTCGGGGTGAACCTGACGTTCCTGCCGTCGCTCACGCCGCCCGACTATCCGGGCTTCATCAAGGCGATCATCGACGGCGGCGTGAAGATCGTGGAGACGGCGGGCAACAATCCGCAGAAGTGGATGCCGGCGCTCAAAGAGGCGGGGATCAAGGTCATTCACAAATGCACCTCCGTGCGCCACTCGCTGAAAGCCGAGGCGATCGGCTGCGATGCGGTTTCGGTCGACGGGTTCGAATGCGGCGGGCATCCGGGCGAGGACGACGTGCCGAACTTCATCCTGCTGCCGCGCGCGGCGGAGGAGTTGCAGATTCCGTTCGTGGCCTCGGGCGGGATGGCGGATGGGCGCAGCCTGGTCGCGGCCCTCGCGCTGGGCGCTGAAGGCATGAACATGGGCACGCGCTTCATCGCCACGAAAGAGGCGCCGGTGCATGAGAACGTGAAGCAGGCGATCGTGGCGGCGAGCGAGCTCGACACGCGCCTCGTCATGCGCCCGTTGCGCAACACCGAGCGCGTGCTCAAGAACGCCGCGGTCGATCGTCTGCTCGAGAAGGAAAAGGCGATGGGCGCGAACCTGAAGTTCGAGGACATAATCGGCGAGGTCGCGGGCGTTTACCCGAAGATCATGAAGGACGGCGCGATGGATGCGGGCGCATGGTCGTGCGGCATGGTCGTCGGCCTCATCCACGACGTGCCGACGGTCAAGGAGCTTGTCGACCGCATCATGCGGGAGGCCGACGAGATCATCGCCAAGCGGCTCGCGCGGTTCGCGGCTTAGGGTTCGTGTGGCAGGTGAGGGGCGGGGCCGATTATTCGCGCCTTGCCTCCATTGACGGGTCCTGGTTTCTCCCTGACAGTGGTGGCGGGTCCTGAACCCTCGCCCAAGAAGGGTGACGTGCATGAAGAACGAGAATATTTGGCCGCGGCTGATCGGGCAGTATCGCAAGCGGCACGCGCTGACGCAGGAAGATTTCGCCAAGCGTTTCGGCGTGACGCAGCAGACCGTCTCGCGCTGGGAGGCGGGGCAGCAGGCGCCGGGGCTGGACGTGCAGACGACGCTGCGCACGGCGCTGGGGCTCGGTGCGCTTTCCGATTCGCAGGCCTGGATCGCGCGGGTGAACGAGACGTTCGGCCGCGAGGCGCTGTTCGATCAGTCGTGGCGGGTCGTTGCGATCAGCGACGAGGCGTTGAAGCACACTGGGATCGCGCGCGAGCGGGCGCTCGGCCGGCGCATCGGCGACATCATCGGCGTGCGCGAGTCCAGCGCGATTCTCGAGCGCGTGCCGCTGTTCGACGGCAAGACGCGCGCGCTTAAGGTCAGTATCGAATTGTTGCTGCCCACGGTGCGTCTTCGACGCGACGTCGATCTGTGGCCGATCGTGACGACGGACGACAAGCTGTTCATTCATCTGGCGGCCTTCGAAGTGGAAATGCCGCAGCCGCGCTCAGGTGACGTGCACATCAATCTGATCGGCGCGCAGCTTCTGATGCTGGACGGCACCATCGTGCCGATCGGCAGCCGGGCGGTGGCGCTGTGACTGTGTCGCCGTTTTCGGCGCGAGAGGCCGCGCGAATACGCGAGGCGCTTGCCGGGCTCGTCGCGGGCTATGGGCTCGACGTCGAGCGGATCGCGGCACTCGTCGGTGCGCCTGAAGGGACGCTTCAGCGGTTGATGCAAGGGCTTGCCTCCCCCGACGAGAGCCTCGCCGGGCGGATCGACGCCTTCGCTTTCACGATGGCGCTGAATTCACTGCAAGCGTGGAAGGCGCGGGTGTCGGCGGGTTCGGGCTATGAAATGCTCATCGACCGGACACTGACGGTGATCGGCGTCACCGGTGCGAATGCGGCGCTGGGCAGGCGCCGGACGCAAGGGGTGCTCGATCCAGCCTTGTTCCTTGGG
>JAEUML010000088.1 GCA_016792785.1 Alphaproteobacteria bacterium | reverse complement strand
CCGCCTATCGCGGCTGACACCAAGGAGAAGACCCATGCCCTACGTCGATGGATTTGTGATTCCAGTTCCCGCCACCAACCGCGAGGCCTATCGCAAGCTCGCCGAAATGGCTGCACCGATCTTCAAGGAACACGGCGCGCTCAAGGTCGTCGAATGCTGGGGCGACGACGTCCCCGACGGCAAGGTGACGTCGTTCCCGATGGCGGTGAAGAAGGAGGCGAACGAAACTGTCGTCTTCTCTTGGATCATCTGGCCGTCGAAGGCCGCGCGCGACGCAGGCAACGCGAAGGTCATGGCCGACCCGCGCATGCAACCGCCGGCGTCCGGCATGCCGTTCGACGGCATGCGCATGATCTTCGGCGGCTTCGAAGTGATGCTGGAAGAATGACGGCGCGCCCCACCGCATGCTGATCGTCGATCGCACTGAGGCCGCCGCCCTGCTCGATGACAAGAGCCTCGTCGAAGCCTTGCGCGAAGCGTTCCGCGAAGGCGCGACCGTCCCCGCGCGCCATCATCACAAGATCAAAGTGCCTGGCGCACCCGACGCAACGCTGCTGCTGATGCCCGCCTGGCAGCAAGGCAAGGTGCTGGGCGTAAAACTCGCGAACGTCTTCCCCGGCAACACGGCCGGCAAACCCGCGGTCACCGCGGCCTACATACTGTTCGACGCGAACGACGGCAGCCCCTTGGCGCTGATCGACGGCGGCGAACTCACCGCCCGCCGCACGGCGGCAACCTCGGTGTTGGCCGCAACCTATCTCGCGCGTGCGGACGCGACGCGCCTGCTCGTCGTCGGCACCGGCCGCATCGCACACCACCTCGCGCGCGTCTACAAAGCGTGCCTGCCGAATTTGCACGGGATCACCGTGTGGGGACGCAACCCCGCGCACGCCAAAACGCTCGCCGACAATCTCGCCCGCGCGTCGATCACCGCAACGCCGGTGAGCGATCTCGGCCAAGCCGTGCGCGCCGCCGACATCGTCACCTGCGCGACGCTGAGCACGGCGCCGCTGGTGAAGGGCGAATGGCTGCGCGAAGGACAGCACATCGACCTCATCGGCGGCTTCACGCCCGCGATGCGCGAAGCCGACACAGCGGCAATTGCACGCGCCCGCATCGTCGTCGACACGTTCGCCGCGGTCGACGAAGCAGGCGACCTGCTCACGCCGATGCGCGAAGGCGCCCTCGACCGCACAAAGATCGCGGACCTCGCCGCGCTGGCGAAAGGCACGGCCCCACCCCGCCGCAGCCCGCAAGAAGTCACGCTCTTCAAATCCGTCGGCAACGCTCTTGAGGACCTCGCCGCCGCGACGCTCGTGTGGCGCAAGAAAAGTGCAGGCGGCACATGACCGCGCGCCCGCTTTGGCTCATCGTCGGATACGCCGCGCTGGGCCTAGCGATCGCCGGCGCCGCGCTGCCTCTACTGCCGACGACACCGTTTCTGCTCGTCGCAGCCTTCGCCTTCGCACGCTCCTCGCCGCGTCTCCACCAATGGCTTATCACGCATCGACAATTCGGCCCTTTGATCGAAAACTGGCACCGCCACGGCGCGATCAGCGTGAAGGCAAAAGCCGCCGCCCTGTTCGCAATGGCCGCGACGTTGGGCTCAAGCTGGCTCCTCGGCGTCAGCGCCGACCTGCTCGCCCTGCAAGCGGTCGTTGTGGCCGGCGCCGCCGCCTTCATCCTCAGCCGCCCCAACGGCCCAAACGCGGATTAACACGGCGTTTTCCCTAACGCGCGAAGTCGTCGGCAACGACGCCGGCAAGGAACCATCACGCAACGCGCCACCGCCATGCTAGGCGCATGGCCACGAACATTTTCTCAATGCGGCGCGCAGCGCGCTGGCGTTTCTTCCGCCGCAGGAACGTGCGATTGCTGGCGGCGCTCATTACGGGTGCCGCGACTGGGATCGGCGTGGCGCTCTTGAACCCGGACGTGCTCGATCACGCAACGCGCGATCTGCCGCCAGCGATCGACCGGTTGATCGCGTCGACAGAGCACTCCTCTCTCGCCGTGGTCGATGGCGACACGATGCGCGACCGTCGCACCGGCGAGACCTATCGCATCGCCAACATCGACACGCCCGAGACGGGCGATCGCGCCCGTTGCACGGCAGAGCGCACGCTGGGAATCCAAGCGACATCCGAAGCCCGCCGCATGCTCCAGGCGGCGCGCGAAGTCAGAGTAAGACCGACCGGCAAGCGCGATCGCTACGGACGCACGCTCGCCTACCTGGAAGTGGATGGCCGCGACTTCGGCGAACACATGATCGAAAACGAACTCGCCCGCGCCTGGCGCGGCCACCGCGAACCCTGGTGCACACCCGCGGGCGGCCTCATCAGATGACAGGAATGCCCTCGCACTCATGTCGGTGAGGCATGTGTATCCTGTCGCCACATCCCCGCGCCGCAAATCCCGCTCAATGCGAGCGGCAGTGAGCTACAACAAAAACGCCCGCACAGGTCGCAGCCGAATTTCACTCCGACCGCAAGAACCTCCTAGCGCATCGAAGACGCACCACGCGATCGGCTATGAAGTCCATCGTAAGGAAGTGCCCGCGAGCACCCACACACCATCCCGCTGCTCGAATAGGTAGAACATGCCGATGCCACACAAAAAACCACAGAAGTTCTCGGCATAGACCACAGCGTAACGTCCGTCTTGGGAAATGCCGACCGGCGTGACCTCCCACAGCCGTACATCATGCGAGCCGAAAAGCGCCTCGCGGATTTCCAGCCATCCAATTCCATCGAAGAAAGACGCTTGGCCACCTTCAAAGCAATGGCGGATGAACAACGTTCGCTCTGCGGTCACTTGTCCGAAGTAACCCGCCGTATCGACCGTGAACTCCTCTTTCTCTCCGCCAACTGCATCGCCGGTGCCGCGCCCGCGCTCGAAGGTGTTTGGTGCGGGATATTCAGGTCGGGCCTCACGACGCATCGCGCCGAAGTTCGCGGCGGCCGTATTCTTCCATAGGACCGTGCCTGAGCGAAAGAATGGCTTGCTCCCGTATGACAGCAAATGTTGATGGAGGCTGCGAAAGACGGAGCAAGTCTCGCTGGCCGCGCGCTCGCGCCAAAGAAAGGCCGGTTGAACTGAGGTGACGCGCTCTAGTCCAACGACCAATACCGCGAAGAGAGCGAGATAGAAAAGAAAGCGACCGTATCGCAAGTATGCCCCTCGGTTTTCATCGCGTTCGCAGCGCATCATCGCCACAAGGGATTATTCGGGGCAAGCGCTCAATACGGAAGCAGTCGCTCGGCGACTGGAGGTTCGGTCGAAGGCAATTAGGCGAGTACGGTTGGAGTTAGCCCTGTCGACAATGAGCTTGTCGACGACCTCGATGGAAGTTGTTTCCGTCTTCGATCACGCGCTTGTCGTCATCCGATCGGCGTGACGAAGCACGAGCTTCCATCCGTCCTCTTCGCGTCGGAAGATTGTCGTTACCCGCAGGGTCATCGTGTTGATGGCATCGCTCCCAGGCCGCTTTACCTGAGCGTGTTCGAAGCCCAAGAGATAGCCGAGGTCCGGCGTTTCGAACCGCACGATCTCCTCGAATCGGAATGATTCGAGTCCGGCGAACATGGCCGCCACCCGCGTGGTTTCCATTCCAACCTTGTTGTGCCCAACGACGGGCGGACCGAGCGGGTTGGCCAGCACCGCGTCGTCGCGCTTCGACCAAAGCGCTAACGTTGGCCGGGGATCGCCTTGTGCCATCGCACGCAATGCATCGTGACTTGCGGCGATGGCAGCGTCGAAACTTTGCGGAAAAATCCAGCGCTCCTTGGTCTATCCCGCAACGAAATTTGCAAACCAAATGAAAGAAATAGCGCACCCGAAGGAACGACCTCTGGGAGCTAGATCAAGGACTTGCGCTGTCCAACCTCGCCAGTGCCCGCTCGTTTGTGTCCGAACAGAGACTTCGAGAACAGAAAGGGGGATGGCGCACCCGAAGAGATTCGAACTCCTGACCCCCAGATTCGTAGTCTCGATAATCCGTGTACGGTGTAATACGATAACCTCCACAGAGACCGCATTTCTGTTGAATTTTCGAACGCTCATGAGCATGTGATGTTGCAGCAAGTCGCGCGATGTTCGCAGCGCTGCGACATCCAACAGGTGACACAATGGGCACTCGGAAGTTCCACCTCACGAAGAAGGCGATCGCCGCGTTCGCCTTCAGACCGCAAAACCCGCAGGCGCGAGACATACGATGGGACGCAAGCCTGCGGGGCTTCGGTGTCCGCGTCTTTCCATCCGGCACCAAGGTCTTCGTATTTCGCTATACCGCGCTGGGCCGCGTGCGACGGATACTCACGATCGGACATGTCGGCGAACTGACGCTCGAGCAAGCGCGCCGGCGAGCGCAACGAATGCGCGGCGACCTTGCCAGCGGCGTTGACCCCGCCGACGAGCGCGCGGCACAGCGCTCTTCGATAACTTTGAACGAGCTTGCGACCCGCTACCTGGCGCAGCATGCGGATCAGCACAAGAAGCCCTCGTCTGCTGCGGAGGATCGGCGCAACCTTCGCCTCCATGTGCTGCCGGCGCTGGGGTCAAGGCCGCTGCAATCCATCAAGCCGGCCGACGTGGAACGCCTGAAGGGCGCCCTTGGATCAAAACCGATCGGCGCAAACAGGGTAATCGCCCTCTTGTCGAAGATGTTCAACCTCGCGGCCCAGTGGGGGCTCTTACCCGACGGCGAAAATCCCTGTCGCCACATCAAGCGATTCGCCGAACGCCGGCGCGATCGCTTTTTGACTGCCGACGAACTGGCGACGTTGGGCAGGGTCTTGAACGAATTCGAGACCTCGGGCAAAGCCGACCCGAACATCGTTCTGGCTATTCGATTGCTCGTGCTCACCGGCTGCCGGCGAGACGAAATCCTCAATCTTCGCTGGTCCGAAGTGCGCCTCGACCAATCGCAACTCTGGTTGGAAGATTCAAAAACCGGGCGCAAGGCCGTCTGGCTACCCGTGGAGGCAGTCGAAGCGTTGAGGGCGCATCCGTCGCAGCAAGACAATCCCTTCGTTATTCGCGGCCGGAAGCAGGGCTCGCGTCTCCAAAACCTGGAACGGCCCTGGCAACGGATTCGCGCCGCGGCCGGCCTGCACGACGTACGTCTCCACGACCTCCGGCACACCTATGCCAGCGTGGCGGCCGCCGGCGGCCTATCCCTGCCCGTCATCGGCGGCCTTCTGGGCCACCGCAACGTCGCCACGACCCAGCGCTACGCCCACCTTGGCAACTCGGTCATGAACGCGGCTTCGGCTATGGTCGGCAATCAGCTCGGCGCTCTGCTCGCCCTTGGCGGGCGCAGCGAGGCGAACGGAAGGCACACCGATGAAGAAGCCAACTCGAGCCCGCCGACGGCAACCAAAATTGCGGCCGAGTGATGCGACCGAGGATGAACTCTGGAAAAGCATCGAAACGGAACTCAAGGGCAGCCTTACCGCAGAGTCTGTCGCGCCCGTCATTGCGAAACTCCGCCAAGCCATGCCGCCCTATCGCGCGCTGCACACTAGCTGGACGACGGCCGAAGAGGGCCACACGACGCCGAGCGACTTTCGCAAGGTACTGAAGACCGCGTCGAATAAGTTCAAAGCCGCTGCCTACACGCTTCGAAACCTCACGGCCGAACAGACCGAGCGTTTGCGCGGCGCGGGCGCGTTGATCGAGTTCGAGCACCTGGCCGACGCGCTCGGTTTGCGCGTGCCACCGCCTCCGCTCCCCGATGACCCGCAGTTTGCATCAGCCACACCGGCCGAATGGATCGGTCTTGGGCCGCTGATCGCCCTTCTAGATAATGTTGAAGCTTGGCTTTGCCGGACGGCCAAGCGCCTGCCCAAAGGCGAAGATTGGCGCAGAGTATTGGACTCGGCGAATCCCAAGAACAACCTTTACGCATTCGTTCGAAGCACAATCGCCGAACACGGAGCCAGCCAAGCGACCGCGATCACTGTTGGCGACCTCTTTTTTCAGATTGTAACCCGTGAGCCTCCCGGCGAAACGGCCGGCGCCCATGCTCTCAGAGCAAGGCGGCCGCGTAAGAAGGAACCCCACACCCCTTGAGCAGTGTGCAAAGCTCGCCAACATTCCGAGCTTTGCACAGTGCTAATCTAACGTACCCATGTCTAAGGTTCGCCAGTCAATTCGCAATCGGAGGGCCGCGTGACAGGCACAGCGCAAACGCAATCTGCAGAACCTCTTGCAGCACTTCTACGTCAAGAGGAAGTCGCCAAGATGCTCAACGTATCGCCCCGCGTGCTCGAGGCATGGCGTTGCCGAGGAGGCGGCCCAACTTTCGTGAAAATCTCCGCCCGCTGTGTCCGCTACCGCCGCGATGACGTCGAACGCTTCATCGCCGACCACCTGACCGCGGCCTAACACCCAGGAAAAACCAGATGTCAGACGAAGACGAAGGCGTGCACCGCACGCCGACAACGGGAGACGTGCGCCTTGAGGCCACGCTCACGCCAGCGCCCGCCGAAGTCGGATCGAACGGACAAGGCGGTCAGAGCGGACAGACTGAAACGCGCAAACCTCGCGACGCCGAGCTGCTCCGACTATGCGGCGACATCTTGCCCTTTCATACCGCCGACGGCGAGGCCTTCGCCGACGTTGTGATACAGGACCATCGTGAGACCTTCGCTATCGAAAGCCCTGATTTCAAGAACTGGCTGTTGCATCGCTATTTCATGAAGGCCGGACGTGCGCCAGGTGACGACGCCCTCAAGTCAGCGGTGGGAACCCTCGTGCTTCGCGCCCGCTTCAACGGTCCCCAGCTCTCCGTCTTCGTCCGCGTCGGTAAACACGGCGGCAACATCTATGTGGACCTCGCCGACGACCAGCGCAACGTCGTCGAAATAACGCCGGCGGGTTACAACGTCGTCAAAGCGGCGCCCGTCCGCTTCGTACGCCCCAAACTCCTCCGCGCTCTACCCAAACCCCAACCCGGCGGCAGCATCGACGACATTCGCGCCATATTGAACGTCCAGCAAGAACACGACCTGGTGCTAGTCGTCGCGTGGGCGCTAACGGCGCTCAACCCGGCCCTTCAATGCCCCCTCTTGGGCTTCCACGGCGAAGCCGGGAGCGCCAAGACAACGGCCGCCCGGTTGGTTCGTCAACTGATCGACCCGAGTAGTGCGCCCGTTCGTGCAGTTCCGCGTGACCCGAAAGATATCTTCCTCGCAACGTCGAATTCGCGCGTCGTCGTCTACGACAACGTTTCCAGGTTATCCCCGCAAGTTTCCGACTTGCTCTGCCAAATTGTCACCGGCGGAAACTTCACGACGCGCAAGCTCTACACGGATCGCGAAGAAATTTCCTTGTCCGGCCGGAACCCCATCATCCTAACCGGCATCGGGGACTTCATCGGCCGCAGCGACCTTCTGGATCGGACAATCACGGTAACGCTCTGCCCCATCCCGGGGAGCCAGCGCAAATCCGAAAGTGAAGTCCAAGCGGCCTTCAACGAGGCGCACCCGCGCATCCTCGGTCTCCTCTTCGACGCCACCGCCATGGGACTTAACAAATTTCCGAACACGCGCTTGGCAGAACTCCCGCGCATGGCCGACTTCGTCTTGTGGGGCACCGCGTGCGAGCCGGCCTTTGGCTGGCCTCAAGGTACGGTCGCCTCGGCGTTCGCCGCGAACCAGCGCGAGGGCGTTCTGCGAGCTGTCGAGGCCGATCCGCTATCGGCGGCGATACTGGGCTTCATGCGAGACCGACCGACTTGGATGGGCACACCAACCGAGTTGCTGACCGAGCTTCGCAAGTCCACGACCGCCGACGACGTCAAGAGCCTGCCAACGAACGCGAGCGCCCTTGGCCAACTTCTCGATCGCATCACCACTAGTCTGCGCAAGATCGGCGTCGAAATCGCGCGCGCGCGGGAGGGCAAAGGCCGAGAGCGGAAGATCACCATCACGCGGTGGGCAGATGAAATTCATGACTGAAGGTTCGTCCACCTCGTCCGCGTGTCCGCCGGTGCGAGCGGCCAGCGAAGCAAAGACGCAAACCGACGAGGAGTGAGCAAATGCGACGTCGCCCCAAGCCCCGAAAATGGCGGCGGCCCCGACTGCGCCGCGAGGGTCGCCGAAATTCGCCCGACCAGTGGATGCGGAACTTTGTACGCGCCGCCGAACGCAAAATTCTCGAGGACCTGCCCCTTCCTGACTGGGAGGAAACCTTCGAAGCGATAGCCCGCGCGCGACCGGCCAACGACCACGAAGTCTAACAGGACATGCGCTGGCGTGACGACAGCGACGGCGCCGACAAACAAGATGGTGTTGTCTGTCCGCCCCTTCCGTTCGTCCGCCACCACAGCACGGACGAGGCAGGCGAAGCGGACAGAGATTTCATCGCAAAGAGTCCATGCGTACGATCGCCGTCTCAAATCCGGTGACACAACCAATCCCCTTGCAGCGACGGCGCCGCGGTCGCAAGATTCCGC
Source organism: Alphaproteobacteria bacterium (assembly GCA_016792785.1). Classification (GTDB taxonomy): domain Bacteria; phylum Pseudomonadota; class Alphaproteobacteria; order Micropepsales; family Micropepsaceae; genus SZUA-430. The sequence continues at coordinate 1,770 of JAEUML010000088.1, read as the reverse complement.
CGCCATGAACATTGAAGAGATCGTCGCTCAGGCCCTTGAGACGCCACGTGGGCTCGGCTTCACCCTTCCCGACGCCCTCGCCGCGCGGCGCCTACGCAAGGCCTTCTACGCCCTTCGTGAACGCCGGCGCCGTACCGGCGACACGACATGGGACTGCCTTGCCGTCGTCCTGCCCGTGGGCACGCCCGGCGTCGTCCATCTGGTCAAGAAGGCCGTCGTAAAGAGCGTCCCTGCAACCCGGCAGCACGCCGTCGCCGAGGCCTGGCCCCTCTCGCCACTTCAACTCCCCCGCCGTCTTTCCAGCCGGGGACGACGCCCGCTCAGTCTACTCGCACTTCCATTCCTCGCAGGCGGATATCGTGACACCTAGCGCGGGTTTTCATTCGTTTCTTACCATTCCATCTGTTCCCGCACGCCCCGCCTCTCGTTGAGGCTGAGATTGCGCCGCCCGTGGCCTGCGTGCCGAACTAGTTATACCAAGCCGCCCATCGTCGAGGAGGCGCGTGAGAGCGCCCCAGCGCAAGAGCATCACCATCATGCCCTTGCTAGTTTCTCACTTTTCTTCACCGTCGTTCGGCCGTCGCGCCGAAGCGCGAGATGATCCAAAATGTACAAATCCGGCGATGCCAACGAGGGCAAGCGGAAACAGCACACCGTAGAAGAACCCGTAGCTGGAATGCTGAACTCGCAAATACCATCCGTAATAGTAGGTCTGACAGGGAGGGCCGCTAAGATCGCACGGTGGAGACGAGGGTAACAAGCGAGCTTGGTATGTCGTTATCGTCAGAAGACGTCGATAGCCGGCTAGGTGGTCGTAGCCGTTAATCTCCGTGGCCAAAGAAAACAGAACGAATGCCCCGATGGCAAGCGCCCACTTGAGATAAGTGCGTTGTGCGTTTGTCATGTTGTTTCCTGCTTTAACCTGAGGCGGGTGCGATCGAATCTTCGGCTGTGATGCGGAGATCGCGCAGCTATCGCCGTTTTCCCGAGGCATCCCACCAGAAGTGCGGCCTGATCGCGAAGCGCCAATCCAGGCGATGACATAGCTCACGTCGGCCAGAATCGCACCAGCCATCAACACGACAAAAGGCACGCCAACAAGCACATAGAAGTAAGTGGCAGAAACTGAAACAAGATCAACAAGGCTCTTATCCACTGGATCGCTTAAATACTGAAAGCACAAATCTCCCCAATCGTGGTACTTCGGATTGCCGATCATTGCTCCGCACTTGGTTTCGTCCAAATACGGCGCGGAAAAGTATGGTCCCAGTATGTCGTAGAACATTACGAGATAGCCGACAACCCATACTGGAAGAACCAGCAGCGACAGCCTGTCTAGGCCCTTTGAAATGTCTGCTATAGTGTTTGGCTGGTTCATCAATCACTCTTCTGTTTCGACCCTGGCGTCGTGACGCGTCACAACGCCCCGCGCCTTGCATGAAGCGGTGTTCAGAATTCGCTCTGCCGCACGCGTCGTTCCGGAGGCGAGCCGAGCTTGATGATGCGAGTCACGGGAACAGACTCCGAAAGTTCGGCATTCAACTCTCGCCTTTTGGCGTGAGCAACAGCCGCGACACCCTTTAGTCCCGCCAACTTCTCGGAACCCTGCACCGCCCGCCGATCGGCGTAATAGTCGAACCACGGCAGACCGCGCTTCGCGTACTCAGCCGCCGTGATCGGCGCCGTCGGCACTGGCGTTCCGGTGACAGCGTGCCAGTCTTCCGTGTTGAGGATGGCCACGAAGCACCGCTGACCTTGCGCAAGGTCCCA
>JAEUML010000053.1 GCA_016792785.1 Alphaproteobacteria bacterium | reverse complement strand
TCTCTACTCGCCGCTGCCGCCCGGGCGGGTCGGCGAGTCGCGTGAGCCCGGCGCGCTCGGCGGCGCGGCGCCCATGTTGCCGAACATCTGCTGCAGGAACGACATTTCCTTGCCGCGGCTCGGCGTCTCGCGGTCGACGAGTGAGATCACCTGACCGTCTTCGATGCCGTAGGTCCGGATATCGGCGACTTTGCCGTCTTCGCTGAACTGCACGGCCAGGATCTGACGCTTCGTCACGTCCGGCTTGAAGAACGCATAGCGCTCCTGCTCGGTCGAGATGTAGTACCACGTCGGCTCGCCGAACGTCGCGGTGCTGGACGGTGTGCCGAGCTTGTCTTGCACCGTGTCGCGTGTGTCCGCGCCGACGCGGACGGATGCGACCTTTTCGTCGTCGGGCACATAGCCGCGCACGTCCCGGATGGGGGCGCACGCCGCAAGCCCGGCCAAAACCAACACTGTGGCGGAGACAGCGACACGCGAGAGCATGGGGGAAAGACTCCAAACGCCGAACAAGGGGTTCGAACGGACGTGTTGACGTACCGCCGCCCCGGGGTAATTTCAAGAGAAACCCCTTAAACGCCTGGAAAGCTTGGGTCCCGTGCGCGCTTTATTGAACTTCTTCAGCCGCGCCCGCGACCGCTCACGTCACGGTGCCTGGATCTACAACGCCATCGTCGATCAGGCGCGACGGCCCCAGTTCTACGAGTCGTTCGACGTCCCCGACACGCTCGACGGCCGCTTCGACCTGATCGTCCTGCACGCAGGTCTCTATCTGCCGCGCCTGAAATCCGTGCCGGGTGAGGGGAAGGGCCTCGCCCAGGCGACGTTCGACCAGATGCTCGCCAATCTGGATCAAAACCTGCGCGAACTTGGTGTCGGCGACGCGACGCTGCCGAAGAAGATGAAGAGCATGGTGCAGGCGTTCTATGGCCGCGCCACGGCCTATGACGCGGCGCTCAAAGCGGGCGATGCGCAAGGCCTTCGCGAGGCGCTGCACCGCAACGTCTACCGCGGCGCAGGCGTGCCGCAACCCAAGATCGACGCGCTCGCCGCTTATGTGCGCGCGGCCTCCGAAGCGCTCAAAGCCGCGAACGACACGGACATACTCGCCGGCACGTTCGCCTGGCCCGCGCCATGACGGAACTGCCCCATCACGGCTTCCGCCGCCTTGTCGCGGTCTCAAAGATCGGCGAGGCGGGCCTGGCCCAAACGATCGAAGCCAAGCCCGCGGAATTCGAGAAGATCGCGCGCTACCTCGACCTGCCCGCGATCCAGTCCCTGAAGGCCGAAGTGGCACTTACACATTGGCGCGGCAAAGGCGTGCGTGTGACCGGCGTGCTCAAGGCCGACGTGACACAGTCTTGTGTCGTGACGCTCGATCCCGTCGCCGCCCACGTTGAAGTCGAATTCGAGCGTCGCTTTCTGCCCGAGGACAAGCTCGCGCGCGAAGAGGCCGAGGCGCACGAGATCTTCGTCGATCCCGACGGCGAAGACCCTGCCGAACCGCTCGGCCGCGAGATCGACCTCGGCGAGATATTGGTCGAAGAACTGTCGCTGAACCTCGATCCCTACCCGCGCAAGGAAGGCGTCGCGTTCCACGCCGACGACGCGCCGCCGCGCGAAAACCCATTCGCGGTTCTCGCGAAACTGAAACCGAAGCTCGTCAAGAAAGACGTCTGACGCGTCAGTCGACGCACAGCACCCCTTGCGACTTCCCGTCCTCGACCAAGCCGAAGCAGCCGCACGGATCGCTCGAGCGCACGCAGGCGCCGGTCACGCTGTCCCCAGGTTTGGCGCTGCCCTCAAGGCGGCACTGTCTGCCCTCGCACTGGTCGCCGTCCGTGCACGCCTTGCCCGCGTCCTTGTAGGGCATGACGCACGACCACTCGCCCATGAGACAGACCCGCCGATAACTCCCGCCCTTGGCCTCGCAGGCCTGCGTCGGGTTAAGCCCTCCGCCGCCGCTGCTGACGTCGGCGGTTGAGGGCGGCGGCGCACAACTCGCCAGAACCAGGGCGAAAACCAGCAACAGAGCGCGCATGAAAGGGCTCCCAAATCGGTGCGTAGGGCGATCCTGCGCCCGAATGCCCCCTGCGGCAACGAGAGGCGGAAATCTGCGGCATTCCCGGGGGTTGAACTTGGGGGCGGTTTCCTATTGTATCCGCGCCCTGTTTTCAGCCTGGGCCGAAAAGCCGCCTTGGTTGACGCCAAACGATCAGGAGAGGCGGCCCATGGCGGTCCCCAAAAGAAAAGTCAGCCCTTCGCGCCGCAACATGCGCCGCTCCCACCACGCGCTGGGACGCCCGGATTACAACGAGTGCGGCAACTGCGGCGAGCTCAAGCGCCCGCACAATGTCTGCCCGAAATGCGGTTACTACGACGGCCGCGAAGTTGTGAAAGAAAAGCAGGCGACCTAGCGCTTGGCACCGCTCCGGGCGCATAGTCGGCGGATGCAAAATCGCCGACCGCCTCAAAGGATCAGGCCCGCGTGAACCGCGAAATCGTCGTTTCGGTCGACGCGATGGGCGGCGACAACGCCCCCCAGGCTATCGTCGATGGTCTGGCCGTGGCCCATGTCCGCCACCCCAAGGTTAAGTTCCTGCTGCACGGCGACCATGCACGCCTGCAGCCGATCCTGCTCGGCAAGCCCGCGCTGAAGAACGTCGCGCAGGTCATGCACTGCGACGGCGTGATCGCGATGGACGAAAAGCCGAGTCAGGCGCTGCGCCGCAGCCGCAACACCTCGATGGGCCGCGCCATCGAATCGGTCGCGAACGGCGAGGCGCAGGTCGCGATCTCCGCCGGCAACACCGGCGCGCTGATGGCGATCGCGAAAGTCCGCCTGCGCACGGTCGCCGGTCTCTCGCGTCCCGCGATCGCAGCGCTCTGGCCCACGATCCGCGGCCAGACCGTCGTGCTCGACGTCGGCGCCAATATCGACACCGACGCGCGCCAGCTCGTCGACTTCGCGATCATGGGCGAGGCTTACGCCCGCGTCGTCTTCGGCCTCGACCGCCCGAGCGTCGGCCTCTTGAACGTCGGCGCCGAGGAGATGAAGGGACACGACGAGATGAAGGCCGCGGCCGCCGCGTTGCGCGACTCCGGCTTAGCCCTGCGCTTCCACGGCTTCGTCGAAGGCGACGACATCTCGGCCGGCACCGTCGACGTTGTCGTCACGGACGGCTTCACCGGCAACATCGCGCTGAAAGCAGCCGAAGGCACCGCGCGCTTGATCGGTCACTACATCCGCTCGGCGATGCAGCGTTCGATGTTCTCGCGCCTCGGCTACCTGTTCGCCAAGCCCGGCTTTGACGTCCTGCGTCAGAAGATGGACCCGCGCGCCGTCAACGGGGGTGTGTTCTTAGGCCTGAACGGCGTTGTCGTGAAAAGCCACGGCGGCACCGACGGCATCGGCTTTGCGAACGCCGTCGAGCTCGCCATCGAAATGGGCGAGAGCGACTTCACCGCCCGCATCGCCGACGCGATGGCGCATCTGCCGGCCTCTTTCAAAGCGCTGGGCACACCGGCGCCCGAGGCCGTGCCCGCCCCCACGCCCGAAGCGGCCCAATGAGCGTCGTCCGGTCCCAGGTCGCAGGGGTCGGGGCCTACCTCCCGTCCCGCGTCGTCCCGAACGCCGAACTCGCGCAAAAGCTCGACACCAGCGATGAATGGATCCGCGAACGCACCGGCATTCGCGAGCGCCGTATCGCCGCCGACGGCGAACTGACGTCGGACCTTGCGATCGCCGCCAGCCAAGAGGCGTTGCGCGCCGCGGGGCTGTTGCCCAGCGCCATCGACCTCATCGTGCTGGCGACCGCGACGCCCGACGAAACATTTCCCGCGACCGCCACGACCGTTCAAGCGCGCCTCGGCATCACGCGCGGCGCGGCGTTCGACATTCAGGCCGTGTGCTCGGGCTTCGTCTACGCGCTCGCCACCGCCGACAATTTCATCAAGGCGGGGCAGGCCAAGAACGTGCTCGTCATCGGCGCGGAGACGTTCTCGCGCATTCTCGATTGGAACGATCGCACGACGGCGGTGCTGTTCGGCGACGGCGCGGGCGCGCTGGTGCTGACCGCAGGCAAAGGCGAGGGTACAACGAAGGACCGCGGAGTGTTTTCCACGCATCTGTTCTCCGACGGCCGCCACCACGACTTGCTCTACGTTGACGGCGGTCCGTCGAAGACGATGACGACCGGCCACTTGCGCATGGAAGGCCGTGAAGTCTTCCGCCACGCGGTCGCAAACATGGCCGACGCGATCGACCTCGCGCTCAAGACGAACGGTTTATCCGCATCCGACATCGACTGGTTCGTGCCGCATCAGGCGAACCAGCGCATCCTGGACGCGACCGCGCGCAAGGTCGGCGTTCACCCGTCGCGTGTGATATCGACGGTTGCACAACACGCGAATACATCTGCCGCGTCGGTTCCTCTGGCACTGGTTGCAGCGGTGGCCGACGGCCGCATCAAACGCGAGCAACTGGTGCTGCTTGAGGCGATGGGCGGCGGCTTCACGTGGGGCTCCGCCCTCATCCGCTGGTAGCAGCGCTTACTATCCCCCTGATATTGACGGCATTTCGCCGCGGACCTACCGTGGTGCAAATGAGTCGCGCCGCCATGAGACGGTGCGTACCCGAACGGGGAGCCGAAATGAGCGAGACGTTGACCCGGCAGCATTTGGCCGAGGCGGTCTATGCGCAGGTCGGTCTCTCGCGCAACGAATCGGCCGAACTTGTGGATCGCGTGCTGGAAGAGGTATCCGCGCGCTTGATCCGCGGCGAGACTGTGAAACTGTCGTCTTTCGGAACCTTTGCCGTACGATCGAAGGGTGGGCGAATCGGACGGAATCCGAAGACGGGACAGGAAGTGCCGATCAGCCCCAGGCGGGTGCTCGTGTTCCGTGCGAGCCACGTGCTGAAGGCGATGATCAACGACGGCATGACCGGCACCGGCGGCGGCGCAATCAACGGCGAGAAGAAATGAGCGAACCCATCCGCATCGAAAAAGCACCCGACGCGTTCCGCACGATCTCCGAAGTGTCGGAGCAACTCGACGTGCCACAGCACGTGCTGCGCTTCTGGGAAGCGAAGTTCAACCAGGTTAAGCCGCTGAAGCGCGCGGGCGGACGGCGCTATTACCGCCCCGAGGACATCGATCTGTTGAAGGGCGTGCGCGCGCTGCTTTACGCCGAAGGCTTCACGATCAAGGGCGTGCAAAAGGTCTTGCGCGAGCAAGGCGCGAAGCACGTTGCCGAAATTGGCCGCCTGGGCGCAAAGGCCGCGAACGCGAAACGCGACCTCGCGCCGGAAGAAGTCGCGCCCATGCCCGAGCCGCTGTTCGGCCGCGCGACGCCGTCGGTCGAACACGTCAACCTGACCTCGGACGCGCCCAGCGAAAAACTGATCGCCGAACAGCGCGAACGCCTCGAAAGCGTCCTCGACGACCTGTTGGGCCTGCGCGACCTCCTCAGAAGAGGTCCAGCCGTCGACACGACGAAAAAGGTCGCAGCCGCCGAATAGCGACACGGTGTTTCCCTCTCCCCGCAAGTGGGGGAGGGGACCGCCGCAAAGCGGCGGTCGAGGGGGCCTTCGCGGCCGCATTGCTTCCCCACTCACCCTCTGCCTATAGTGCGCCCCCCAAACGAACCCGCCCCCCAACCATTCGCGGGTTCGCCAAAATCAATGTCGGAGCGTAGCGCAGCCTGGTAGCGCATCAGTCTGGGGGACTGGGGGTCGCAGGTTCAAATCCTGTCGCTCCGACCAATCCACCTTTCACCTTCCGCCTTATCAATCTCGCCACCGCCCCCGCAACCGCATCCAAATCTGCGCCATGATCACGCCGGGGATCGCGCGGCTGTC
>JAEUML010000356.1 GCA_016792785.1 Alphaproteobacteria bacterium | reverse complement strand
GGCTCCATAGCGAGAGCGCGCTGCCGCGCGTCAGGCGCGCGAAAACGGGGATGTTGAAGATGCCGATCGCGAGTATTGCGTTGACCGCGCTGGGACCTGCGATCGCCGTGATCAGGATCGCGAGCAGAAGGGCGGGGAAGGCGAAGACGAGGTCGTTGGCGCGGGATATGACCTCATCGATGAGGCCGCGGCGGGCGGCGGCCCACAGCCCCAACGGCACGCCGACGGCCATCCCGACGCCGACGGCGATCAGCGCCACGGCGATCGAGTTGCGCGCGCCCTGGAGGATCATCGAGAAGACGTCGCGGCCGAAATGGTCGGTGCCGAACCAGTGCGTGGGCGAGGGCGGAAGAAGGCGGTGTTCCACCACGATCAGTGTGGGGTCGTGCGGCGTCCAAACGAACGAGAGCGCGGCGGCGCCCGCGACGAGCAGCGTCAAGGCGGTGCCGACGATGAGGCTTGCCGATGTGCGGCGCCGGCTCGCGGTTGCGGCGGTCATCGGCTCAGCGCCCTCACGCGCGGGTCGGCGAGCATGTAGGCGACTTCGACCAGTAAGGTAACGGCGATGGCGGCTGCGACAAGCACAATGACGACGCCTTGGACGACGATCAGATCGCGCTGCGTGATCGCTTGCAGCACCAGGCGGCCAAGGCCCGGGAGGTAGAACACGTTCTCCACGATGATGCCGCCGGCCAGCAGGAACGTGAACTGGAGACCCAGAATGGTCAGCACGGGGATCAACGCATTGCGCAAGGCATGGCGGCGAAGCGTTTGGGATTCGCTCAAGCCTTTGGCGCGGGCCGTGCGGATGAAATCCTCACCAAGCGTTTCGAGGAGCGAGGAGCGGGTGATGCGGGTCAGGATCGCGGCCTGCGGCAAGGCGAGTGCGATCGCGGGTAGGACAAGTGCTTGGAGCGCCGGTGCGAGGCCTTGATCCCATCCCGGAAAGCCGCCGGCCGAGAACCAGCGCAACGATGTCGCGAACACGAAGACCAGCAACAAGGCGAACCAAAAGTTCGGAATGGCAATGCCGAGTTGCGTGGCGCCGACGATCGCCGCATCGCTCACCTTGCCGCGGCGGGCAGCGGCGAATACGCCGAGCGGGATTGCTATCGCGAGCGAGAGCGCTGTCGCGATCAACGTCAGTGGCAGGCTTACGCCCATCCGCTCGCCGATCAGTTCTGTCACCGGCACACGGTAGGTGTAGCTGACACCCAGATTGCCGGTTACGAGATCGCCGAGCCACGCAAAGTAACGCTGCCACGCGGGGAGATGGAGCCCGAGTTCCTTGCGCAATTGGGCGAGCGTCTCTGGATCGGCGTTCAGGCCCATCATGTAGGACGCCGGATCGCCGGGCACGATGTTCAACATGGCGAAGACAACGACCGTCGCGACGAGCAGGGTCAGGGCGAGTGAGGTCAGGCGTTGAAGCAGATGGCCGATCATTTGGGCTTTTCTCGCGCCCAGTAGGCCGCAGTCATGTCGTTCGCCTGGACCGGCGAGTTCCGCCATTGGCCGCGCAGGTCCGCGTTCCACACACCGATCTTCGGCAGCTGATAAAGGAACGCGTTCACCGCGTCGTCAGCAAGCATGCGTTGCGCATCCTGCAGAAGTTTCGTGCGCTCGTCCTCGGTGGTGGCGCGGTCGAGCGCCGACATGAGCGCTTTGAACTCCGGCTTGGCGTAGTGGAAGTAGTAGTCGTCGCGCGCATAGATACCGATGTCGTTCGGCTCGGTGTGCGAGACGATCGTCAGGTCGAAGTCGCCGCGGCCGAACACCTGATCGAGCCACTGCGCCCACTCGATGTTCTCAATCTTGGTCGCGATGCCGACGGCTTTGAGTTGGGCCGCGATGATCTCGCCGCCGCGGCGGGCGTAGACGACGGGCGGCAGTTTGAGCGAGACGGTGATGCCGCTTGCGTGCCCCGCTTCCGCGAGCAGCGAGCGCGCCTTCGTCGGGTTGTACGGATAGCGTCCGGTCAGGTCGACATAGGCCTTGTTGTGGGGCGCGAAGTGGCTGCCGATCGGCGTGCCGTAGCCTTCGCCGACGCCGTCAATCAGCGCCTTGCGGTTTATCGCGTGGGCGATGGCGCGGCGCACGCGGACGTCATCGAACGGTGGCTTGGTGTTGTTGATCGCCAGGATCGTTTCGCCTTCGGTCGTGCCGATGGCGATTTCGAAGCGCGGATCGCCTTTGATCTGCGGCAGGAGTTCGGGGGCCGGGAAGTTCGGGAAGCTGTCGACGTCGCCCGCGAGCAACGCGGCATAGGCGGCGGACGGGTCGGGGATGACGAGGAAGGCGAGTTTATCGAGTTTTGCAGGCGTTCCCCAATAGGCGTCGTTTCGGACGAGTTCGATGCGCGTGCCTTTCATCCAGCGTTTGAAGGCGAAGGGTCCGGTGCCGATGGGTTTGGAGGCGTTCGTTGCGGCAGACTCCGGCGCCACGATCACGGCGTCACCCAAGCCCATGTTGAAGAGAAAGTCGCTGACGGGCCTTGAGAGCGTGATCTTCACGGTCGTGGGGTCGACGACTTCGACCGAAGCGATCGGCTCGAACAGGCCCTTCTGTGCGTTCGTGGAGTCGGGGGCGCGTGCTCGGTCCAGCGAGAACTTCACGTCGGCGGCGTCGAAGGCTGTACCGTCGTGATAGCGAACGCTGGTGCGCAGATGAAACGTATAGACGAGGCGATCTTCGGAGACGTCCCATCGCGAGGCGAGCGCGGGCAGGACCTCGCCCCGTTCGCCGACGCGCGTCAGGCCTTCGAAGACGTTGGCATAGACCACTTCGTCGATTGCGGCGGCGGCACCGGCGGTTGGGTCCAGGTTCGGCGGCTCGAGCGCGATACCGATGCGCGCTGCGTTCTCGGGCGGGCGCGGCGGGCCGCACGCGACGGCGGCGCAGAGCGTCAGCGCGACAAGGAGGGTCCGTAGCGCGATCATGCGCGTCCGTTGAGCAGGCTCATTGTGGCCAGCGCCATCACTTGCGACGAGCGCATCAGATCGGCGATCACCACGTACTCGTCCGGCTGATGCGCGAGATCGAGGATGCCGGGGCCGTAGGCGATGCAGTCTTTGAGCTTACCGATGCGGTCGATGTGTTTTTGGTCGTAACTGCCCGGCGAGCAAATGAACGCGGGCTCGCGTTGCAGCACTGTGCGGATCGCACTTGCTGTCGCCTGGGCCACGGGTGCGTCCTTATTTGTCATGCTCGGGATCACTTCGAAGAGATCGCGCAATTCGTAGCGAAAGTCGGGGCGGGATTCGGCGAGGCGGTTCAGAACCTCTCGCACTTCGTTCTTCACGACGCCGATGTCCTCTTCGATCATGAAGCGGCGATCGATGACCATGCGGCAGGAATCGGCGACGACGGGCGAGGGCATGGCGCCGCCTTGCGGTTCGACTTGGCCGCCGTGGATCGAGTTGATGTTGAGGGTCGACTCGCGTGCGCCATCGGGGACCACGGGCATCGACGTCGTCTTGCGCTTGAGTGCCGGGTAGAGATCGCGCTCGAAGCGTTCGAGCACGGCGCCCATGTGTCGGATCGCGCTGTCGCCCAGGAACGGCATCGACCCGTGGGCGATGCGGCCCTTGGTTTCGATCTCGGCCCACCAAACGCCGCGGTGGCCGATGCAGACGCGGTCGACGTTTAAGGGTTCGGGGATGATCACGTGGTCGACGCGGGGCTTTGAGAACCAGCCGCGCTCGGCCAGATAAGCTACGCCGCCGAAGCCGCCGGATTCTTCGTCGACGGTGCCCGAGATTTCGATCGCGCCGGGCAGGTCCATACCGGAATCGATCAGAGCTTCGACGGCCACGATCGAAGCGGCAAGGCCGCCTTTCATATCGCACGTGCCGCGGCCGTAGATCTTTCCGTTCTTCACAACGGCGTCGAACGGCGGAACAGTCCAGCCGTGTCCCGCTTCGACGACGTCGATGTGACTGTTGAAGTGGACGCAGGGGCCCGGGCGCTTGCCCTCGCGGCGCGCGATGACATTGATCCGCGGGTGGCGCTCGTTGTCCCCCGCGGCACCTTCCGCGCGCACGTAGGTGACGTTGAATCCACGGGTTGCAAGGCGGGCGCCGATCAGCTCCGCGCAAGGGCGATAGGCGTCGCCCGGCGGATTGACGGTTGGAATGCGAACCAGCTCCTGGGTTAGCGCGACGGCATCGTCGCGCCGGGATTCTATTAACGAGAGGACGTGTTCAATGGCGGTCATCGGCAAATCATACACCGCGCGGCGGCCGCCGCCAGCGGTCGCGTTAAGCTTTCGACCATTCGGCTTTCGCTCCGTACACGGATAAAATTGCGGATATTGTGCGCTGCGAACCAAGGCCATTGCCGAGGGGCGGAAATCGGCGCATCCTTGCGGCCGTCATACCAGGAGCCTCGGTTCAAGCAATTCTGTCCTTCCGGCGTTTTCGCGACGGGCCGTGGCCCACGATGGAGGAGTGCTTCGACATGACTGTCGCTTCGATCTTGAAGCACAAGGGTGCTCGGGTGGAAACGGTGCGGCCGAGCGCGACGGTACAGCAAGTCTGTGACGTATTGGCCGGCCGGAAGATCGGCGCGGCGGTCGTGGTGGGGGCTGCAGGCGAAGTAGTTGGCGTCGTGTCGGAGCGGGACATCGTCAATGCGGTGTCGAGCCAAGGCCCGGCGTCGCTGACCAGCTCGATCGACGAAATTATGACACGTGATGTTGCGACTTGCCGTTTGACCGATACCTCTGAGGCCTTGATGGAGCTGATGACGCGCGGACGGTTCCGCCATGTGCCGGTCGTCGAAGGCGGTCGGCTCGTTGGGATCATCTCGATCGGCGACGTGGTCAAGCGGCGGATCGAGGATAGCGACCTCGAACGCCACGCTATGCAGACTTACATTACGCAGGCTGGCTGACCTCACGCCTTCAGCGTTGACAGCGCATGCCGGATCAGCGGCACGGCTTCGCGCGCTGCTTGTGCGCCGAGGTCGATCGTTTCGGCGGCGCGGTGGAATTCCACGAGTCCGATCCGTGCCACGTGAGGCGCGATGAGCACATCTGCAGGATCGCCGGCCAAGCGGGCCCGGGTGAGGCGGTCCAACAGGATGTTGAGTGCCCCGACCATCACCGAACTCAGCGCGGGGCCATCGGGACGGTCGGCGAATATTTTCTGCAAGATCATGCGGTCCGGACGAAGCCAGCGTGAGAGCGCTGAAGCACCTTCGTGCTCGGAGCTCACGGTTGCTGGGTTTGTTGGAGGCGGATCATCGGGCGCGCCGAGAAGGTCTGAGTGGAGGCTGACAGCGACCACCACATGACCGCCGAACGCGCGGGCGACCGATGTCGGGCACGGGTTCACCAAGGCACCGTCGACCAACCATCGTCCATCCTGTTTGATGGGGGAGAAGACGCCGGGCAGCGCGTATGACGCGGTGAGTGCTTGGATCAGGCTTCCTTCGCGCAGCCAGACCTCGCGGCCGGTGTCGAGCTCGGTCGCAACGGCGACGAAAGGCCGGTTCAACATTTCGATGCAGGTGCTGCCGATCTGTTCTTCGAGCTGGGCAGCAAGACGTTTGCCGCCGAAGAGGCCTGAACCGCCGATCGTGAAATCGAGCAGGCCCAGCATCCGGCGCTGTGTGAGGCTGCGCGCCCAGAGTTCGAGCGCGTCGAGTTTTCCGGCAAGGTACAGTCCGCCGATCAAGGCGCCAATCGATGTGCCGCAGACGGCGTCGGGCGCAAGTCCCGCCTTCTCGAGCTCGCGCAGGACACCAATATGCGCCCATCCGCGCGCCACGCCGCCGCCTAAGGCGAGCACAATTTTTGGTCTTGCCGACATGCAGGCTATCCTAAATGCAGTCACCGCATTTTGCGCTAAAGCGAGACGGAAATTGCGGTAAACGACGGCGGCAGCGCGGACGTGGGGATAATGTGTCGCGACGCCGATTTTCCCTTTGACTTCGTGGGAGCGCGCCCTTATACCCCCGCTCCTTCGACGCCGCCGGGTGTCAGTGACATGACAACGGCGGCGTCGTTTCGTCTGAGATACCCTTCTCGTTTGCGAGATCCGGTTTTTAGGCGCTGCGACTTGACAATTTATGTAACCGGGAAGGGGGATGTGGGCGGCGTTGGAGGCGCTGGTCATTGACCAGGCAATTGAAGCTGTTTGACGTTCTCTTTCTTAATTGTGCGCGGATGCGGTTTTGCGTTGGGCTTTGGGCTTTGCGGCTTTGGGTCTTTTCGTTGGCTGTATCCGTGTAAGGAACCTGTTCGTTTGGATGGGCTGGGTCGGCGCGAGCCGGTCGGGTTTGATCCGAGCGAGAGGGTTTGCTTTTGCGAT
>JAEUML010000336.1 GCA_016792785.1 Alphaproteobacteria bacterium | reverse complement strand
GCGTTGCCGATCGACTGGCCTTCAGCGGCCACGATATCGGCGCCCATTTCGCCGGGCGGGGTGATCGCGCCCAGCGAGACGATTTCCGTCACCACGGCGACGAGCAGCGCGCCTTTCGCGTGCGCGGCGTCGGAGAGCGGGGTGATGTCGCGGATTGCGCCGGTGAAGTCCGGGTTCTGGACCACGAAGCAGGCGGTCTTGTCGTCGAGCGCGGTTTCGTTGCCTTCGACGATCGAGAGGCCCGCGGCTTCGGCTGTCGTGCGCACCGTTTCCGTGTAGTGCGGGTGCAGGTTCGGCGAGAGGACGATGCGCTTGCGGTTCGTCACGCGCGACGCCATCAGAACCGCCTCAGCCGTCGCGGTAGAGCCGTCGTACATGCTGGCGTTCGCGACGTCCATGCCGGTCAGCATCGCGACCTGGGTTTGGAATTCGAACAGATATTGCAGCGTGCCTTGCGCGATTTCTGGCTGATAGGGCGTGTAGCTGGTCAGAAATTCGGAACGCTGGATCAGGTGATCCACTGTCGCGGGGACGTGATGACGGTAGGCGCCGGCGCCGCAGAAGAACGGCACGCTGCCGGCCGACACGTTGCGCGCGGCGAGTTTTGCCATTTGGCGTTCGACTTCGAGTTCGCCGGCGTGCATCGGCAAATCGACCAGGGTGGTCAGATACGCCTCGCGCGGGACGTCGCGGTAGAGGTCGTCGATCGACTTCGCGCCGATCTTCGACAGCATTGCGCTGCGGTCGGCGGTGGTGAGCGGCAGGTAGCGCATCAGAGCCCCTTTACGTAGTCGTTGTATTCGGCCTCGGACATGAGGCCGTTCAGGTCGGCGGCGTTCTTGACTTTGAGCTTCATGAACCAACCGGCGCCGGTAGCGTCGGCGTTGACCTTCGCGGGTTCGGCTTCGAGGGCGCTGTTGACTTCGACGACCTCGCCGGAGATCGGGGCGTAGACTTCGCTCGCCGCTTTCACGCTTTCGACGACGGCAGCCTCGCCGCCCTTCTCGACTGCTTTGCCGACCGCAGGCAACTCGACGAAGACGACGTCGCCCAGCTGTTCGGCGGCGTAGGCGGTGATGCCGACGGTCGCGATCGCGCCGTCGACGCGAACCCATTCGTGGTCTTTGGTGTATTTCGTGGTCATGGCTGATCTCAGGGTTTGTGGAAGCGTTTTTGGACGAAGGGCATGGGGACGACGCGCGCCGGAAGTTTTTGGCCGCGGACGATAAGGGTGAGCGGTGTGCCGTCGTTGGCGAGGTGGCTAAGGACGTAGCCCATGGCGATCGGGCCGTTGACCGTCGGGCCGAAACCGCCGGAGGTGATGCGGCCGGCGGGGGCGCCGGTGGCGTCCACGATTTCGGTGCCTTCGCGCGCGGGGGCGCGGCCTTCGGGTTTGATGCCGACGCGGACGCGCTTCGCGCCATTGAAGAGTTGGTCGAGGATCTTGTCGGCGCCCGGAAACCCCTTCTCCAGCTTGCGGCGCTTGCCGATCGCCCAGGTGAGGTTCGCTTCGACCGGCGTCGTCGTCTCGTCGATGTCGTGGCCGTAGAGGCAGAGGCCCGCCTCCAAGCGCAGGCTGTCGCGCGCGCCGAGGCCGATGGGGGCGACTTCGGGCTGGGCAAGCAGCACGCGGGCGAAGGCTGTCGCCAGCGCGCCGGGGACAGAGATTTCGTAGCCGTCCTCGCCCGTGTAGCCGGAGCGGGAGACGAAGAGTTCTGCGCGCTCCCACGCGAACGTCGCTATCGTCATGAACGTCATGGCCGCGACGCCCGGTACGATGCGCTCCAGGACGGCCGCGGCCTTCGGGCCTTGCAGCGCGATGAGCGCACGGTCTTCGAGGCGTTCGAGTTTTGCTTTGCCCTTCAGCTTCGCCGCGATGTGCGCGAAGTCGGCGTCCTTGGTTGCTGCGTTGACGACGAGGAACAGTGTCCCCGCTTTCTCGGGTGCCACCGGCCGGCTCACCATGAAGTCGTCGCGGATGCCGCCTTCGTCGTTCAAGAGCAGCGTGTAGCGGATCTGGCCGGGCTTTAGGCCCTTGATTTCACCGGGGGTGAGCGTTTCGAGGAGCGCCGCGATCGCGTCATGATCGCCCTTGCCCTCGAGATGGAGCCACGCCTGGCCCATATGCGAAACGTCGAACAGCCCTGCGGCGGCGCGCGTGTGCAGGTGCTCCTTCAAGATGCCTGAGGGGAACTGCACCGGCATGTCGTAACCGGCGAACGGCACCATCTTGCCGCCGAGCTCGGCGTTGAGTGCGTAGAGCGGCGTGCGTTTCTGATTTTCAGGTTGGGTCACAGCCGCGCCCCCGCAAGAGCGCAGTCCGGGAGCGCGGGCGTCCCGCCCGCTCTTCTTCCTGGGAGCGCCGGGTTCCAGCCGGCTCTAGCGGCGGTAAGACGGCGCATAAGAGCGGGCGAGACGCCCGCGCTCCCAGACTGCGCCAGTTCCAATTTGCGGCTAAGATCAGCCATCACATCCCAGTCTCTCTCACAACAGGTTCGCGATGCCCCAACCCCGCAGCAGCAGCCGCGGTTCAGAGCACCCTGTCTGTCATGAGGACCTGAGAGATTTCGCGGGAGACCCCGCCTACCCCGTCGGTGGAACGTTCGTCATCCGAACGTTCGCTTTCCAGACTGTCATCGCCTTTGCGGTCCCGGGTGCCTGAGAGATTCCAGGGCGGTTGCTCCTTCGGCGGCCGGA
>JAEUML010000325.1 GCA_016792785.1 Alphaproteobacteria bacterium | reverse complement strand
GAGGCGGTGGCGAGGAGTTTGCCGGTTTCGTCTTTGAGGTCGGCTTCGAGGAAGATGACCGTGCCGCCACGGCGGATTGTGCGGGCTTCGGCGAGGATGCGCGTGTTCGGTTTTGCTTGCGCGATGTAGCTGACCTTCATTTCGAGCGTCGGCGTGATCTGGCCCCATTCGATCACGAGGCCTGCCGCGAGCGAGATTACGTCGTCGAGCATCGCGGCGGTCATGCCGCCATGGATTGCGCCGAAGCGGTTGGCGAGTTGATCGCTTGCGGCGTAGGCGACGCGCACCGTGCCCGCCTCCACGTCGACGTCGAGCAGTTCCTGGCCCATCACGACCGCGGCGGGAGCGGGGCGTTTCAGGATCGCCTGAATGTTCGGCGGATATTTTTCGGGGTGGGCGCGGTCGATCGTCATTGTTCTAGCCCCGCCGCGCGCAGCTTCGCCCGGGCGGCGGAGAGGTCCTGGTTGACGTGATGAAGGCGGATCGCAAGTTCGCGCATGACCTCGAGCGTGATTTGCGGCAGATCGCGCAGAAGCTGCAGGAACTGATCCTTCTTGATGCGAAGCGTGTCGAGCGGTTCGACGGCGGTTACCGTCGCGGTGCGCGGCATTTCGCAGAGCAGCGACATCTCGCCCACGATGTTGTTCGCCGCGATTTGGGCGACGACGACCTCGCCGTTCGGCGAATGGACCGAGACGTCGACCTTGCCGCCCAGGATCAAATAGGCGCTTTCGCCGCGATCGCCCTCGCGGAACAGGACGGCGCCGGCGTTGAACGTCAGACGCTCGCTCGTGAAGGCGAGCAGTTTCAGGCGCGAGGTGTCGATGTTGGCGAACAGGGGCACGCGGCGCAGGAGTTCGACTTCGGTCAGAATGCTCATCGCTTACCCCTCCTCATTGCGCGGCCTCGTGCAATTTCTGCTGCCGGTCGGCGCTAAGCTTGCCGTGGTCGAACACGAGCACGCGGTCGAAGCGGTCGGCGAGGTCGTCCTTCGTCAGCACCCACAGCGTCGTTTTGCCCGCGCGGTGTTTCAGCACGCGCTCGACGATCAGCGTCTTCTGCCGGTCGTCGAGGTTGGCGAGCGCGCCGTTGACGACGAGCACTTGCGGGTCCTTGATCAACGCGCGCGCGAGGCCGAGCTTTTGGCGCTGCGCGGTCGTCAGACGTTTGCCGCCGACGCCGGCGTTGAAGGCGAGCCCCGCCTCGATGATCAGGTCACGCACGTCGAGCTGGTCGAGCACTTCGCGGATGAGGACGTTCACCTGCTCGTGCGCGCGCGCGACGCCGTAGGAGACGCGGCCCAGCAGGATATTGTCCTGGATCGAGGCGGCGAGGTTGTATTTGCCTTCCTCGTAGAACGAGATCCGGGATTTGAGTTCCGGCGGCAATGTCTGGGCGAACGTGCGGCGGGTCGCGAGCAGGCGCTCGCGAATGTCGTCCGTGATCAGGCCCAAACGATGACGAGCCTCGACATAGCGGAGCGGCAGGACGGAGAGTTTCGCGCGGTCGGGGTAGGTCGTGCCTGTCGTCTTCGCCCGCTTCATGATCTGCGTGTAGGCGGCCAATTCGCTCGACGGGATGAAGCTGAATTCGTCGAAGAAGGGGTGGTCGGGCGGGAAGTCGCGGAAGAGCTCGAGCATGGTCTCGGCGATCGACTCGCCCATCGCGACCAAGTGCTTTTCAAGCCCCTCTTCGGCGACGACACGCTGGAAGTGCGGCAGCGTCGGCAGATTCTGCGGCTGCAAAAGCGGATCGGTCGAGGCGCCGAATAGAATGTTCTCCGCAATCGAGGCGTTGCGGTTGTAGACGCCGGGGTCGAAGCGCTCGACCAGGTTTGCGCGGTCGGGCGCGGCGAGGCGCTTGTGCAATTCAAGGCGCGCTTCGACGATGCGTTCGGAAGCCGCGCCGTAGAGCTTCGGGTTGAGGCGCGACTGCAAGCCGAAATGATAGACGTCGCCTTCGAGTTCGACCATCGTGAGCACGTCGACGATGCGGTCGGTGATGATCTTCGGGTCGCGCGTGCCGAGCGCTTCGTAGTCGAGCCAATCGGCCTCGGCGTCGAAAGCGGGATTGCCGGCGCGCACGGCTTCGCGGCGGCGCGCTTCGGAGCCCGACGCCTCCTTGGGCGCGAGTTTCAAGCCGTAGAGCAGGTTTTCCTTGAGGTCGAGCGGGAAGAAATAGCCTTCCGGTCCGGCGTACCCGATGCAGCGGCTGACGGTGGCTTCGGGAAGCGTGAAGTAGTCCACCTCATTCGTTTTCATCGCGCCGCTCTTGAGCGTGACCTGACGGGCGAAGAGTTGGCCCAGCGCCTCTTTGCCCGAGCCGGAAGGGCCGATGGCCGCGATCGATTGGTCGAGCGGCAAACTGAGGTCGATGTCATCGATCAGCGTGAAACCCGCGTCGTCAATCGCTGTGACGTTCGTGAGTTCGATCGGCGCCTTCAACCGCTCCGTCCGGCCGGCATCGAGATGCTGCTCCGGCGGGACCATGCCGTCCGGCTGGAACTGATCCATGACCTGGTTGTACTTGATCTCGACGTCCTGGCGCTGCAGGTCCCAGTCGATCAGTTCCTTGATCGGACCAGGGAGGTCTTTGTAGGCGACAATGACGGCGACGAGTTGACCGACGTCGAGCTGACCCGTGATCACAAAGTAGCCGCCGGCTGCGTAGAAGATGAACGGCGTCAGCTGGGCCATGAAGTTGTTCAGCGACTTCACGAAGTATTTGCGCTGATAGAGCTCGAAGCGGATGTCGAAGATGCGGCCGAGGCGGCGCACGATGTCGGCGCGTTCCCAGTTCGACGTGCCGTGGACGCGGATGTCGGCGCCGCCGTCGACAATCTCACCCACGCGCCCGGCAAGCTCGCGCGCCTGAAGCTGGCGCATCTTGCCGAGTTGCAGGATCGGGCGTCGCAGGCGCGGGATCACCATCGCTTGGCCAAGAACGACGATCGCGGAGACGAGGCCGAGCCAGAAACTCTGCACCAAGATAAACGTCAGCGCCGTCAGCGCCTGGCCCGCGAGAAAGACCGGCCAGACGAACGCGTCGCCGGAGAAGCCGCCCAAAGGCTCGACCTCGTCCTTCACCATCGAGGCGATTTCGGATTGCTTCGACTTGCGCAAATGAGACGGCGGAAAACGCAGGACGCGGTCGATCAGGTCGTAGCGCAGGCGGCGCAACAGGCGCTCACCCAAGCGGCCCTTCATCGTATTGATCAGGAACTTCAGGAAGCCGTTGAAGCCGACGAGCGCCAGAAACGCGAACGACAGGGCGAACAGGTACGGGACGCGTTCGAGCGCGAAACCCTCGAGCAGCGCCCATTGGCCACCCAGCCATTCGGGGAAATCGAGGACAAGGCGCAGGAAATTCTGCGTCGCATCGGCGGTCTCGAACCCGCCGCCCTGGATCGGGCCGTTGATAATCAGCTTCGGCAGCGTCAGGGTCAGGAAATAGAACGGCTGCGCGGCCAGGGCGATCGCAAGGATCACCATCTGATCGCGGCGCGAGTGCTTCCAGATGTAGTTGTAGAGCGACTGATGCGTGGCCATGCGGACATGTTTGGATTCGCGGCCCAGGCTAGTGGGAAAGACCAACGAACGCACGCCCTTTCGCGGCCGCGCGCGGCGTGCAAGATTCCGGCGAAACTGGCTCTTGAGGTTTAACCATTTCTCCGTCGCCCGGCCGCGTTTTGATCTACAGCCACGACAGTTTCGGGCTCGGGCATATCCGCCGCTGCCGCACGATCGCGCATGCACTCGCCGAGGCGTTTCCGAAGCTCAAAGTGCTGATCGTTTCGGGATCGCCGATCATCGGCAGTTTTGACTTCAAGGCGCGCGTCGATTTCGTGCGCGTGCCGGGCATCATCAAGCTGCGCAACGGCGACTACGTGCCGCTCAGCGAACATGCGTCGATTCAGGAGACGACGGCGTTGCGCTCGTCGCTGCTCAAGGAGGCGGCGGTGTCGTTCGCGCCGGATGCGTTTCTGGTCGACAAGGAGCCGTTGGGTTTGCGCGGCGAACTTGAGGGCACGTTGGAGGCGTTGAAGGCGCGCGGCACGCGTCTCGTGCTGGGCTTGCGCGACGTGCTCGACGAGCCGCAGGCTTTGGCAACGGAATGGCGGCGCAAGCGCGTGATTCCGACGATCGAGCAACTTTACGACGACATCTGGATCTACGGGCTGCAACGTATCTACGATCCGCTGCAGGGGCTGGGGTTGAGCGCGGACGTGGCGCGGCGCTCGGTCTTCACCGGTTATCTGAAACGGTCGCGGCCGGTGGCGATGCCGGCGGCGGGGCTCGACGACATCGCACGGCGGCTTTTGGTCACGACAGGCGGGGGCGGCGACGGCGAGTTGCTGATCGACTGGGCACTCAGCGCCTATGAGCGTGCGGCGGCGGCGTTGCCGCCCGCCTTGTTCGTGGTCGGGCCGTTCATGCGGGCCGAGGCGCGCGCGGCGTTCGAGGCACGCGCGCGCGCCGTTGCATCCATTCGCATGCTGACGTTCGAGCCGCGAATGGAGCACTTGATGGCCGAGGCGCTCGGCGTTGCTTCGATGGGCGGTTACAACACGTTTTGCGAGATTCTGTCGTTCGACAAGCGGGCGTTGATGGTGCCGCGCCATGTGCCGCGGCTTGAGCAGACGATACGCGCCGAGGCGGCGGAGCGCTTGGGACTTGCGCGCATGTTGCGCGAGCCCGAGGACGGCGAGGCGAGCGATGTCGACGCGATGATCGAAGCGCTGCGCCGTGTTCCGTCGCAGCAACCGCCGTCGCGCGGCGCGGTCACCGGTCTACTCGACGGACTCGAGACGATCGTCGCGCGATGCAGCAGTTGGTTCGGGCGGCCGCGCACGATATGACGGCGCCGACGCTCGCCGTCGTGGTGAAAGGGTTTCCGCGATTGTCGGAGACGTTCATCGCGCGGGAACTGGCGGCGCTGGAAGCGCGCGGCCTTCGCTTTTCGCTGCATGCTTTGCGCAAGCCCGGGCCGGACGCGGCGTTGGTTGCGCATGACGTGCGGGCGGCGCCTCAGTACTTGCCGGAGTACTTGCGCGATGCACCGACGACGGTTGCGCGCGCTGTCGTAGCAGCGACCAGGTTGCCCGGGTTCGGCGCTGCGCTTCGGGCGTTTCGCGTGGACTTAGCGTCTGAGTTCGCGGCGGCGCGCGTGAGGCGCTTTGGACAGGCTTGCGTGCTTGCGCAGCAGATGCCCGCAAGCGTCAGGCACATCTATGCGCATTTCGCGCATAGTCCTTCGTCGGTCGCGCGTTATGCGGCGCTGCTCCGGGGGATCGGCTTCAGCATTTCGGCGCACGCCAAGGACATTTGGACGGCGCCCGATTGGGACTTGCGACGCAAGCTTGCCGACGCTTCGTTTGTGACGGTGTGCAATCGCGCGGGCCA
>JAEUML010000236.1 GCA_016792785.1 Alphaproteobacteria bacterium | reverse complement strand
GGCCAGTTCGACAAGCAGCGCGACGACACGGCGCGCGAGGCGAGCGAGCGCTACATCAGCGAGCTCTTGAATCCCGAAAAGACGGTCACCGACAAGCAGCGGCGAAAGTTCTTTTCCGAGGCGCACAACAGACTGACGGCGCCGCTTTATTGCATCGTCTTCGCGCTGATCGGCGTGGTCGCGCTGATCGGCGGGAACTTCAACCGGCGCGGTTATGGCGGGCGCATCGCGTTGGCGATGGGCGCCGTGCTTCTCGCGCGGCTGCCCGGATTTGCCTTTCAGCAGCTGACCAACTCGAACCCCGATGCGGTACCGCTGATGTATGCGTGGCCGGTGCTTTGGATCGTCGGCCTGCTCGCGTTTCTTTCGATCCCGAACTTTGAGATGCTCAAGCGCAGCAAGGTGGCCGGTCAACCAGCGGGCGTTGCGCGATGAGCCTCAGCTGGACGCTCTCGCGCTATCTCGGTTTGCAGTTCCTGATCAGCGTCGGGATCGTGTTCGGGATGTGCGTGACGCTGGGCTTCGTCATCGACATCGTCGAACTCTTGAACCGCACGGCGGGGCGCGAGGCGGTTCCGCTGTCGAGCATCATCGGCATGGCGCTGTTGAAGCTGCCGAACCTGACCGAGAAGATGATGCCCTTCGCCGTTCTGTTCGGCGCGATCTGGAACTTCGCCCGGCTGACCCGGTCGCAAGAACTGGTCGTGGCGCGCGCATCGGGCGTGTCGGCCTGGCTGTTCCTTGCCCCTGCCCTCGCCGTCTCGTTCGTGATCGGCGTGTTCATGACGACGGCCTACAACCCTTTCGCGGCCCAGTTGGTGTCTCGCTACGAGGAGTTGGAGGCGCGCTACATCCGCGGGCGGTCGTCGTTGCTCGCGGTTTCGAACAACGGGCTCTGGCTCAGACAAGGGGACGAGAAGGGTCAGACCGTGATCCACGCCCTCCGGGTGTCGGACAGCGGGCTGCGGCTGCAGGACGTGATCCTGTTCATCTACGAGGGGAAGGACCAATTCCGGGGTCGAATCGACGCCAAAGTCGCGACCCTGGAGCGGGAGAAATGGCGGCTCGAACGGGCATGGGTAACGGGTCCGGACCGTCCAGCTGTGTTCTATCCGACACTCGATGTGAAAACGTCCTTAACTCCCAACCAAATTCAAGAAAGCTTTGCAACCCCTGATACTATCGCGTTTTGGGACCTTCCGCAGTTCATTTCCCAGGCCGAGGCAGCCGGATTTTCGGCGACAAAACATAGGCTTCACTACCACGCCTTGCTTGCGGCGCCGCTGCTGTTATGCGCTATGATATTCGTGGCGGCGGCATTCTCGCTAAGGCTGGCGCGTTTGGGGGGGGCTGCGAGGCTCATTCTCTCAGGCGTTCTGACCGGGTTCCTGTTGTATTTCTTCACGGACGTGACACACGCCCTGGGGATATCCGGCATCGTCCCGGTCGCACTGGCTGCGTGGGCGCCTGCTACCACAGCGTTGTTGTTGGGTATGGCGTCTTTGTTCAACCAGGAGGACGGATGACGGTCGCGTATCGCCTCATCACAGTTCTCCTTGCTACGTGTTCGTCCGCGTCGATCGCAGCAGCCGCTGGTCACGCGCCGCTGCTCATTCCGCTCATGTCGCGTTCGGCGTCCGAAGATCCCGCCGCTGCGGGCGGGACCGACGAGAAGAAGCCCCAGGAAGTTCTGATCCGCGCCGATCAAATGACCTACGACGCCAACACGAGCGTCGTGACTGCGGAGGGCAATGTCGAGGTCTCGTACGGACCGCGGACGCTCTCGGCCGAAAAGCTAACCTACGACCAGAAGACTCGCATCGTCGTCGCCGAGGGCAACGCCACGATCCGTGAAGCGAACGGTACGACGCTGTCGGGCAATCGCATCGAAGTCACCGACGACATGCGCGAAGGCGTCATCGAGAGCCTGAACGTGATGATTGCGGGCCGAGGGCACTTGGCGGCCGCGCGTGCGACGCGCACGGGCGGATCGGTGCTGACGCTTGAGAAGGCCGGCTACACGACCTGCAAACCTTGCAAGGAAGACCCAACCAAGGCGCCGACTTGGCAGATCAAAGCGTTCCGCGTGATCTACAATCAGGAAAAGGCGCGCGTCGAATACGAAGACGCGTTCTTCGAAGTGTTCGGCGTTCCGATCGCGTATCTGCCGTACTTCTCGCACTCGGACCCGGAGGCGCCGCGCCAGTCCGGCTTCCTTGTGCCGGGTATCGGACATTCCAGCGACCTCGGCTACTTCGTCGAGGTTCCGTACTATTTCGCGCTGGACCCGAGCTACGACCTGCTTCTTGCGCCGATGTACACGGAAGAGGACGGACCGCTGCTAAAGGGCGAGTGGCGGCAACGCACCCAAACCGGATCGTACAATTTTCAAGCTTCCGGCCGATACGGAAAGCCGCGTGATCGCTTCGGGGCCGAGCAGGACGAAGAGACGCTGCAAGGGCACCTCTTCGGCCGTGGGCGGTTTCAGATCGATGAGGTCTGGCGCTGGGGCTATGACGCGCAACTGACGTCCAACGACACGTATCTGAAGCGTTACGACATCTCTTCGCTCGATCGCCTCGAGAACAACCTCTTCATCGAAGGAATCGACGGGCGGTCATACGCGTCGGTGAACGGTTGGTACTTCCAGGGCTTGCGCGAGACGGACGATCCGGGAACGACGCCGCTCGTTCTGCCGTTGGTCGACATCGAGTATGTGCCCGACGAAACCGTTCTCGGCGGACGCTTTGCGTTGCACGGCAACGCGCTCTATCTGCATCGCGGCGAAGGCCAGGACACCGCGCGCGTGTCGTCGACGGCGTCGTGGAAACTGCCGCTGACGACGACGGGCGGGCATCTGGTGACGTTCTTCGCCAATCTGCGCGCCGATGCCTATCATGTCACCGATACCGGCCCGAGCGGCACGGACGAGGAGACCGTCGGGCGAATCCTGCCTTGGGCGGGCGCTGAGTGGCGCTATCCCCTGGTGCGGACGGATTGGGGCTGGAAGCAGATCATCGAACCGATCGTGCAGATCGTGGGTGCGCCGTACGGCGGCAATCCGGACGAGATTCCGAACGAAGATAGCGCTGCGTTCGAGTTCGACGAGACGAACCTGTTCTCGTTCAACAAGTTCCCGGGACTCGATCGCTGGGAAACGGGCCCTCGCGTGAACGCAGGGGTACGCGCGGCTGCCTATTTCGACGAGGGATTCGTCGAGGCGATCCTGGGGCAGAGTTATCGCTTCCACGAGGACAACGCGTTCGCGGAAGAGACGGGGCTGCGCAACCAGCAGTCCGACTATGTCGGCCGCCTCACCATTCAGCCCGACGGCAATATCCGACTCGTGCATCGTTTCCGGATCGACCAATCCGCCGCCCGATTCGAGCGTAACGAAGTCTATGCAGAGGCTTACGATCCGGATTTTTACTCGTTCAAGGCGGGCTACGTGCTGCTGGAGCCGGACCCGCTGCTGCCCGATCAGCGCGAAGAAGTGAACGTCGCGGGCAGCATCCAGGCGCTCGAAAACATTTGGCTTCGCGGGTCGGGTCGCCGCGACCTCGCCGGCGATGAGATGATCGAGAGCAAGTTCGGCATCTCCTACGAGGACGACTGCGCCGAATTCGGCGTGGATTTCCGCCGCCGCTTCACCCGCGACCGCGATATCGAGCCCGCAAGCTCGTTTCTCTTCACATTTCGCCTGAAAGGCGTGAACTAGGCGCCAAAAGCGCGCCGCGCGCAGGTTGCAGAGTGGCCGGAAGTGGCTATTCTCCCGGGCATTGCAGCGGCTTGACCTGAGTCACCCCTCAGGGTTCCAAGTGCTGGCGTTCAGTCACCTCTCGCTCCCGGTCACTGCGATGTACGCTCGTCGTTCCGTTTCGTTGTTCCATCTCCCCGGTATGGTTTGCGCCGCCGCGCTCGTGGCCCTTGCGGTCGCGAGCCCGACGATCGCCGTCGGCGCCACCAAGGAACCGGTGACGATGCGGGCCGCCGCGATCGTCAACGACACGATCATCTCGACCTACGATCTCGATCAGCGGATCAAGCTCGTCATGGTGACGTCGGGCGCGCAAGGCGCCGACGCGATCAAGCGTTTGCGGCCGCAAGTCTTGCGTCAGCTGGTCGACGAAACGCTGCAGCTGCAGGAAGCGCAAAAGTTCAATGTGAAGATAACGCAAGACGACCTCGACAAGAATTTCAAGCGCATCGCGCAGCAGAACAACATCGCGGTCGATTCGATTTACAAGATGCTGGACGAGAACGGCATCGCGCGTTCGACGCTGCAAAACCAAATCAAGGCCGACATCGCGTGGCAGCGGCTGGTGCAGCAGCGCATGTCGCCCCGCGTGACCGTGTCGGACGAAGAGGTCGACGCGGCGTACCTTCAGCTGCAAGCATCGGCGAAGCAGACACAGTATGCGGTGTCGGAAATCTTCCTAGGCGTCGACACGCCCGAGGCGGAAGAACAAGTCCGCCAGAACATCCAGAGCATCCTCGGTCAATTGCGCGGCGGCGCGAACTTCTCCGCCTTGGCGCGGCAGTTCAGCCAGGCGCCGTCGGCCAGCAACGGCGGCGACCTTGGGCTCGTGACAGAGTCCGA
>JAEUML010000181.1 GCA_016792785.1 Alphaproteobacteria bacterium | reverse complement strand
ATTTCCCAGATGCTTGACGCCGTTGATATACGGCAGCGCGCTTGTGATCAGGATTCGCTTCTGGGTCATAGATCGTCACTCTCTTCGCGCGCCGGATAGATGAACCCGGCGCAAAGGGAGCGCGACCATATAGAAAGCGGCCGGCTGATCAAAGCTCAGGTTGAGCCTCTCTAAGGCGCTTCGCCTGGCCGACGTTGAGCATGCTCAGGTATGCGAGCTTACCTTCCAGGCGTGCGCCATCTGCCGCATCCGCCTTGCCGACCCTTCGTCGATGGAGTGCTGCGCGAAGCTTACGACGCACCTTGCGCGAAAGCCCCATGTCCTTGTTGACGATCACACCGGTTACCGCTTGGCGGCCGGATTGGCGCATCAGGCGAGTCTTGTCGTGATTGATCGCAAAGCCCTCTTCGTTTGCGACTTTTGGGACGAGGCCAAGGAGTTTTTTCGTCTCGGCTTCGGGACCGGAGAACGTGAGGTCGTCGGCGTAGCGCGTGTAGGCGAGACCGCGCTTCTTGGCGAGCCCCGCGAGGCGGCGATCCATGCGCAGGAGGATCGCGTTGCAGAGGCCGGGGCTCGTCGGCGCGCCTTGCACACAGATACGAGGGCCGATGGGCGTGTGGTAGAGCCTGCCCTCCGCCTCGACGGGCTGGCGCGGCGACTCCGTCATTAGCACGGCGAGCGCAGCGGCGACGGGATAGCTGTATCCCATAGCGAGAAGCAGGCCTCGCACCCGGCCCATCGTGATCGTCGGGAAGCAATCCTTGATATCGAACTTCGCGACCATCGGCTTCCCAACGTGCGGCCTAGCGTTCGTGGCAATCGAACGGCCTTTGACGAAGCCGTGCGCGTGCTCGCTGACCGGCAGCTTAGACACGAGTTGCTTGTCCAACGCGCGTAGCACGGCTTTCAGCTTCGTCTTCGGCGCGTGGATGATGCGTTCCTCGCCGTTGCGCTTTGGGATCGCAAAGGCAACGTAGTGCGGCGCCTGTTCGCGGTGACGATGTTGCGAGAAGTAACGGAACTGGCCCTGGGTGAGACCGAGCGCGCTCGCGACATCGGCCTCCGACTTCCAAACCGGCAGGCCGTAGCGCTTCAGCTGCTCCTCGTCGGTCGCGAGGTCCATGACGTCGCGCTCCGACGTGCGCAGGGATAGGCTGAACAGCCGGTCCGCGTCGGTCTCGGTCAGGTATTTCGGCTTCGGCGGGCGCGGCCATTTCGAGTAGTAGTCGGGGCCGAGCGGCGGCTTCGGCAACAGGCGGTCGTCGCGGAGGGCAAGACGGCGATGGTTCGGCTTCAGCGGGCCGCCGATCTTAATCTTCTCCGTCTTGAGCGACGCCTGCCCTTCGTCCGCCACCGTGGACACGTCGCGGACGGGAGCCTTCTTGAATTCCTTGACGGTCTGTTTGTGGCGCCAGCGCCGGTACGCCCTGTAGCCGAAGTAGACGGCGACAAACAGACCGATGAGTACGAGGAGCCGAAAGATGCCTGTCATCGGCGTGCTTCGCCGATGAAAGAGCATGCAGGCCCGGACAAGGCCGCCATCCACCCACTAAGCTCTGGACCCGTGGTATCCCGACGTTTCGTACGTTGGGAGCCGTGGCGATGTAATGGGATCAATAGGCAACCACGGCGAAACACCGTGGCGTTGAAAGCTGGAAAGCTCAGCCTCGATCCGGGCACTGCATGTCTGTTCGTCATGTCACGCGTCCCCCCCGCCGCTGTCAACTTCCCAGCGCGAGGGCTGCTTGCGCGTGGGTTCGCCGACCGCGGACGCGTCGGCAGGCAGGCTTGAGGGTTGGTCCTTGCGATCCGATTCGCTCGCTTTGAAGAGCGCGAGCATGTGCTCGCAAGGACCTTGATTCATAAGATTGTCGGCGAAGAACTGGCAGGTACAGCGGCCAAAGATGATGTGGCCGTTGTCGTTGACGGCGATTTCGACAGGCTTGTGTCCACCCACCTCCCCAAGCACGCGCCAGTCGCGATAGACGACCTCACGCACGATCTTTTGCTTGGCCTGACCGGTTTGCGGATCGCGGTAGCTGCGGATTTTTCGCGTCTCCTCGACGACGCAGGACGTGACCTTCGCGTCGCCCTTGTCGAGAATTGCTTGCGCGCGTTCTTGCCGGATGTCGGGCGGGAAATAGGTGGCTTCGTCGGCCGGTGCTTCGAACAGTTCGCGATGGCGGTAGTCGCGCGCCTCGACGTCGAACATCGCCCTGCCCTGCCGGCACAGACGCACGAGGATACGAGAGGCCGCAGCCTTGTCTGTACCCAGCGCCTCGGCCACCTGATCGATCGACGCATGATAGCGCTTGCGCAAAAGGTCGAGTGCCGCCAGCAGCCTCGGCTCGTCTTCGGCGGCGCCGGTCCCAAGCAGACCGAACCCGCCGGTCCCCGTAAAACCGCTGCCGGACCAACCGGTCAGACCAAGCAGAAACGTTATGCCCGGGAGCTTGACCGCGTAGAAGCTCGGCAGCGCCCGGCCTTTCAAATAGATGTCCACGCTTTCGGCGAACGGCAGCAGTCCCTCGATCAGCTTCAATCGCCGCCGGCCCCAAACGCGGGTCGTCTTGTGTTCGGTGTAGTTGTGCGTCGCGCCTTCGAACGTCACGACGTGTTCCCACGGTTCCAGCACAAGTTTGACGTCTTGACCGGGTTCAAATTCGTAACGCAGTCCGCGCGGCGAGACCTTGGCCTTCGTATGTCGCAGCATGCGAAGGGCGGAGAGCAGATCGATCGGCTTCACCTGCACGCGTGTGCCGGGCAGGCCCATGGCGGCTTGCACCTGCAGGAAGCCGCGCACCCAACTGTCGGGAAGGTCGACCTTCTTCTCGAAGCGCCCCCCGGCGCCAGAGGTTTTGACTTCTAAGCCTTCGGGACCGATGCGAAACGTCGTCGAACGGCTTGTGCGCATCTCGCCGAGCGCCCCCCAAAGCCAAGCCGAGAAGTCGATATTCGTGGTGCCGGTGACGACGTCACCCATCGTTTCAAACAGCTTGGGATCGACGATGAGCGCGCCGTAGACGGATTGATCTTGACTGAATGCCTCGAAGAAGACGCGATCCGGGTGCACCGTGATGACCGGGTCGAGAATCGCCGCCTCGCCCCACCACATGTCGTTCGACCAGATCAATTCGCCGAGTGCGCGCAATGCGATGCGCAGAATGAAACCCTGGTCCCGCACGCGACCGTGAAAGCGCACCGGACGTCGTAGGTTCGTGGCGACGGCAACGTTCGTGGCGTCGGCGGTCGAGTCGAACAGCGAGGGCGATGCGTAGTCGACAAGGACGATCATGCCGCGCTCCGCGTTGGGACGGAACGGCGGTAGATCACCGGCTTTTCGCGTGACCCTGCGAGTTCCGGTGCGGCTTCCAAAACGGACCCGATGAGCCCGATAAGTTCGGCCTTTGGGTACCGCTTGTTGGGCAGTTTGAGTGCATCGCGGGCGCGGGAAAGCACACGTTTCGCGGCGTCTGGACTTGAGCGCGCCGCGTTCGCGAGCGCTGCGAATGCCGCCAGCCGCGTCTTGCGGTGGATGGGGCGCAAGAGTGTTCCCAACAAAATCTCGAGATTGGCGGCGGCAAGCTTGACGGCGCGCGGGTCGCGCAACGCAAGGATACGGTAGGCCAGCGACATGACGTGGATGTCGGAGCCTTCCACG
The DNA here is from genome assembly GCA_016792785.1 of Alphaproteobacteria bacterium. Lineage (GTDB taxonomy): Bacteria > Pseudomonadota > Alphaproteobacteria > Micropepsales > Micropepsaceae > SZUA-430. Next base: position 1,971 of record JAEUML010000181.1, on the reverse strand, counting down.
AGATCTTGCACGGCGACCGGCGATGACAGGAAGGACAACGCCGAACGGGAGAACAAGAGTCGTGCCAGGTCATTGTGACGAACCAGTGCGTGATAGCTGAACAACGTGAACGCCGGAATGCGCGTCAGCACACCGGCAGCGCGACGCGCGAACTCTTCTTCGTCGCGGTCGCGGATCGCCTGATAGTACTTGGCGAGTTCCGTCGCCGTTACTTGCAACGGATCGGGCTTCGACAGCGTGCGGCCCGCACGCTCCCGCCACGAAACTTGCGTGGCATAACGCGCTGCCAGCACGTCCATAAGCTCCGTATCGCTTGCGTCTTGAGCGTGCCGGACGAGCTTTGGGTAGCCTTGCCCCCACCAGCGTGGCGTTACCTGCGCGCGGAAGGGGCCGCGCACGAGGTCCGGGTAGCGTTGGTAGAGAAGCGACGCTAGACTGTCGTCCAATGCATGCACTCGAGCGAGGCCAAGGCCCGGCCAGTTCCACTCTTGGCTCACACCCGCCAGCCCGCGAAGCCTCTCGCGTTTCGCTTCGTCGTTCAGCGCGGGATCGTCCAAGATCGCGGCGATCCCTGCGCGGTAGTGGCTCTCGGGTCCGAGGCGGACAGCGGCGGTCCATAAATCCCACCACGCGCGCGATGCGGCGAAGTCGATGAGTCGCTTGGCTTCCTTGTCACGACCCCAGCCGCCGATCGCGCTCTCAAATTTGCTGCGAATGTACGGGAAAACATCCTTACCGCGCCTTTCGAGCAGCGCGATCAGGGTCGGCATGACGTCGACGCGATAACCTTCCGGATGCCGCTCAAGCAGCGCATCGTTCAGACGTTGCGGTTCGGTTACGGACTTCGCCAGAGCGAAGGCGTCTTCGCGCCAGCGTGCGAGGGGCACGAGGCGGCGGTAGAGCGCACGGCTCAGCGCGAGGTCGCCTTTCGCTTCGGCGCGGACGGCGAGCTTGTCCCACATCGCACGCTTTTGCTCGTCCCAGTAACCGCGCGGCACGTGGTCGAGGATGAACTTTTTCGAGCCCCGGTCCATGTCGTACAGCGCGAGAGCGCTGGCCTCGTCCAACGAGAACCAGTCGTTGAACTCATCGAGGACGATCGCGCGTGCGGCCGGACCCGACGCGCTTCGATAGGCTTCGAGAAGCGCGGCGGTGAAGCGCGGCTCGTCGATGCCCCAGCCCTTCGCCTTGGCGAACTTCCAGCGGATCAGGCGACGTATGAGATTCGCATCCCGCGCTTGGCGCGCGGCCTCAAGCCAGCCTTCGAGATCCTTCGCGTGGTCTTTCCAGTGGATGCGGGTCCAGCGTTTGCCGTCCGTCGTCCAGTCCGAGAACTGGTTGAAGATGAACGGTCGGAAGGTCGGGCGGCTGCGGGCGTAAAGGCGCGGACCCCAGTACCAAGTAAGCCCCGGAAACGCCGGATCGCGAGCCAAACCTTCGAAATTGTCGCGAAGACGATTGTTGTCAGCTTGGGCTTCAAGCAGCGTATCGACGGCGCGAATGAGCGCTTTCTGATCCATCGCGGCCCCGGAGATTCGTCGCATACAGTCATCGCGACAAGGGACCTTGCGTCAAGCCGACTTCGGCGATCCAGCACGGTGCACGCCTCCGACCTTCGTGCACCACTTGTTGCGCTCAACTCCCGCGCGTGGCGTCCGGCATCGAGTTCCGCGTCAGAGACGGATCATGCCGCCGAGTGGTGTCACGTTGCCGCTGTCGGGGAACACTTGGTCCACCGCGTCGCGGGTCATTCGCATGTGGTCGGCGAGGACGCCTTTGAAGACGGCGCGGAGGTCCGTTGTTGGCGCGAGGTCGCGGCCCTCGTAGAGTGCGCCGGGTTTGAGGCCCGGCCATTGGCCGAGGACCCTGCCCCCGCTGACGGCGCCGCCCGCAAGGAAGGCGACGCTGGCGATGCCGTGGTCGGTGCCGCCCGAGCCGTTCGGCGCGACGGTGCGGCCGAACTCCGTGAAG
>JAEUML010000171.1 GCA_016792785.1 Alphaproteobacteria bacterium | reverse complement strand
TATGCGCCGCCCGGATCGTCGGCGCGCTCGATCTTCGAGGCCGCCGAACAGGCGCGCGTCGAATCCATCGGCGCGAACGCAATGAAGGGCGTGGCGAAGAATGTTGAGGCCGCGCTCGAGGCGCGGCTGAAGCAGAAGGGTTATGCGCAGGCGCGAGGGCGCGATGAGGCGCCGCTCGCGGAGGCCGTGGGGCTCGTCGTGCGCGAACGCTTGACGGGACGGCCGATCCCCTCGGCGGGCAAGGCGGTCGTGGAAGCTTGGCGCGAGCACATCGAGGCGAAGGCGGGCGGCGACCTTGAGAAGCTGTTCGACAACATCAAGGATCAGGCGGGGTTTGCGAAGCTGACGCGGCGCATTCTGAGCGACCTTGGCTTGGGCGATGAACTCGGGGAAGATCCGGACGGTTCGGACGAAGACAGCCAAGACGAGGCGACGCAAGAGCAATCCGAGAACGCCGATTCGGAGGCGAGCGACAGCAGCGAGCCGCAAGGCGCCTCCGCCGAAGACACCGAGATGTCGGAGAGCGACGGCGAAGACGGCGAGCAGCAGGCGGTCGAGGTCGAGACCGAGGAGCGCGCGTCGCGCTCGGAAGCCGACGACACGGCCGACGGCAAGCAGCCTTGGCGGCCGGACCTTCCCTTCTCGGGGCAGAACGAGCCGAACTACAAAATCTTCACGCAGCAATTCGACGAGATGATCACGGCCGAGGAGCTGTGCGACGCGGAAGAGTTGACGCGGTTGCGCGCTTATCTCGATCAACAGTTGCAAGCGCTGCAGGGTGTCGTTGCGCGATTGGCGAACCGGCTGCAGCGCAAGTTGATGGCCAAGCAAAACCGGACGTGGGAGTTCGATCTCGAAGAGGGCATTTTGGACGCGGCGCGGCTGTCGCGCATCGTCGTCGATCCGATGTCGCCGCTGTCCTACAAGGTCGAGAAGGACATGAAGTTCCGGGATACGGTGGTCACGCTGTTGCTCGACAATTCGGGGTCGATGCGCGGGCGGCCGATCATGGTGGCGGCCATGTGCGCCGACATTCTCGCGCGCACTCTGGAGCGCTGCAACGTGAAGGTCGAGATTTTGGGCTTCACGACGAAGGCGTGGAAGGGCGGGCAGTCGCGCGACAAGTGGCTTTCCGAAAACAAGCCCCCGGCGCCCGGCCGGCTGAACGACCTTCGCCACATCATCTACAAGCAAGCCGACGCGCCTTGGCGGCGCGCACGGCGGAATCTCGGCCTCATGATGCGCGAAGGACTGCTCAAGGAGAACATCGACGGCGAGGCGTTGATGTGGGCGCACAACCGGCTGATCGCACGTCAGGAGCAGCGGCGCATTCTGATGGTGATTTCGGACGGTGCACCGGTCGACGATTCGACGCTGTCGGTGAACGCAGGCAACTACCTCGAGCGGCATTTGCGCGACGTGATCGAGGCGATCGAGACGCGTTCGCCGATCGAAGTGATCGCGATCGGCATCGGGCACGACGTGACGCGCTACTACAAGCGCGCGGTGACGATCGTCGATGCGGAGCAACTGGGCGGGGCGATGACGGACAAACTCGCGGAGCTGTTCGACGAGGACGACGCGAAACCGAAGGGCAGCAGCGCCCGCGTGAAGCTCAAACCGCAGCGCGCCGCGGCGGCGGTCGCGCGGTGAGACCGTCTGTCCTGTGGGCGGCAGTCGTCGCGCTCGCATTCACTGCGGCAGAAACCAGCGCAGCGGACGATGAGTCACGGCCGCTCTCGATCAACGCGCGCAACGTACCGTTCAGCACGGGCGAGGACGCGAAATCGACCGTCGGCAAACTGATCCACCGCGGCACGCTTCGCCTGACGTCCGACGACAGCGATTTTGGCGGCATATCCGGGCTGCTCGTATCGGAGGACGGTGAGCGGTTTCTCGCCATCACTGATGCGAGCCACTGGCTGAGCGGCACCTTGCGCTACCGGGATAAGAGGCTCGTCGGCGTTGAAGGGGTCGAGATCGGTTCATTGAACGGTCCCGACGGACAGGCGCTTCACGGCAAACAAGGCGACGCAGAGGGTTTGGCGGGTTCACTGGATGGCGACGTCTTCGTGAGCTTCGAGGGACGGAACGGCGTGTGGCGCTATGCGTTCGCCAAGGAAGGCATGCGCGGGCGCGCAGCGGCGTTGCCGGTGCCATCCGAGCTGAAGAAGGCACCGAGCAACGCCGGACTCGAAGGCGTGACCATGCTCAACGACGGGCGGCTGCTCGCGCTCACAGAGGGCTTCTATGACGGGGCCGGAAATCTTCGCGGGTGGGTACTGTCGGACGGTGCGGACCCGGTGCCGTTGTCCTTGAAGCGGCGTTCGCCGTTCAAGCTCACCGATGTGCGGCAGCTCGACAATGGCGACGTGCTGACGCTGGAGCGGCGGTTCACGCGGCTTGGCGGCGTCGGTTTCCAAATGCGGCGCATCGCGTCGCCGAAGCTTGAGCCCGACGACGTGCTCGACGGGGAGGTCGTGGCCGACGTCGGCATGAACTTCATGATCGACAATATGGAGGGGCTCTCGGTGCGCAAGGGCGCGAACGGCGAGACGTTCGTCTACATCGTGTCGGACGATAACTTCAACACGCCGCTGCAGCAGACGCTTCTCATGATGTTCGAGCTCAAGGACTGAACCGCGGTGGTCGACGCGTTCGTGCTGTTCGTGGGGCTTTCGGCGGTTAATATCGTCACGCCGGGACCGGGTGTGATGCTGACGCTGACGAACGCGGTTCGGCACTCCTGGGGTGATGCGTTTGCTGGCATCTTAGGCGTTGCGTCGGGGACATTCCTGGTTGCATCGCTCTCTGTCATCGGGGTCGGCGCCGTTCTGCTCGCTTCGTCCTTTGCGTTCGCCGTCATGAAATATGCGGGTGCGGCCTATCTGATTTATCTCGGCATCAAGATGTGGCGCGCGCCGGTGCGGGCCTTCGTCGAGCTACCGACGACGCGGGCGAGTCTCGCGCGTCGTTTCGCAGAAGGCTTCGTGCTGCAGGCGTCGAATCCGAATGCGATCTTGTTCTTCCTCGCCCTCTTTCCACAGTTCATCGATCACAGCGTTCATGGTCTCGAACGCGGCGCGGTTCTCGTCGCCACTTATGCCGCGATCGTGGTCGCCATTCACTCGGTCTACGCGCTCGGCGCGCGACGGACGCGCGTGTGGCTCAGTTCAGCAGGCGGTGGACGGCTCGTGAACCGGGTTAGCGGAACGGCGTTCATCCTCAGCGGCGTCGCGCTTGCGGCCTCAAGCCCGCGCTTGCCCCGGTGAGGGGCGATCCGTAACTTCCCCCCGAACACGGAGGGGGCATGACCACCGATATCGAAATCGCGCGCGCCGCGCGCATGAAGCCGATCGCCGACGTCGGGGCGAAGATCGGCATTCCGGCCGAGGCGATGCTGCAATACGGGCGGACGAAGGCGAAGATCGACTTCGACTTCATCGAGGGGCTTAAGGGCAAGCCCGACGGCAAGCTCGTGCTCGTCACCGCGATCACGCCGACGCCCGCGGGCGAAGGCAAGACAACGACGACCGTCGGGCTCGTTGATGGGCTCGCCCATATCGGCAAGCGGGCGAGCGGGTGCATCCGCGAGCCGTCGCTGGGGCCCTGCTTCGGCATGAAGGGGGGCGCGGCGGGCGGCGGCTATGCGCAGGTCGTGCCGATGGAGGAGATCAACCTTCACTTCACCGGCGACTTCCATGCGATCACGACGGCGAACAATCTGCTCGCGGCGATGATCGACAACCACGTTTATTGGGGCAATGCGCTGGGCATCGACCCGCGGCGCGTGTTCTGGCGGCGCGTCATCGACATGAACGACCGGGCGCTCCGACAGGTCGTGAGTTCGCTTGGCGGTGTTTCGAACGGGTTCCCGCGCGAGGACGGGTTCGACATCACGGTCGCCTCGGAAGTGATGGCGATCTTCTGCCTTGCCCGCGATCTGAAGGATTTGGAGCGGCGGCTCGGCAATATCGTCGTGGCGCACACACGCGAGCGCAAGAACGTCACCGCGCGCGACGTGAACGCGCACGGGGCGATGACGGTGCTGCTCAAAGACGCGCTGATGCCGAACCTTGTGCAGACGCTCGAGAACAATCCCGTGTTCGTGCATGGCGGGCCGTTCGGCAACATCGCGCATGGCTGCAACTCCGTCCTGGCGACGACGACGGCGCTGAAGCTCGCGGACTATGTGGTGACAGAGGCTGGGTTCGGCGCCGATCTGGGTGCGGAAAAGTTCTTCAACATCAAGTGCCGCAAGGCTGGGCTTTCGCCGTCAGCCGCCGTGATCGTGGCGACCGTGCGGGCGCTCAAGATGCATGGCGGCGTCACGAAGGAGCACTTAAGCGAAGAAAACGTCGCGGCGGTGGCCAAGGGTTGCTCCAACCTCGCGCGGCACATCGCGAATGTGAGGTCGTTCGGGGTGCCGGCGGTTGTCGCGATCAACCGCTTCGACACCGACACGGACGCGGAACTCGAAGCCGTGAAGCAGGCGGCGCGCGCGCAAGGCGTCACCGCGGTCGTGTGTACGCATTGGAGCGACGGCGGCAAAGGCACTGCGGAACTTGCGCGCCAGGTCGTCGAGCTATGCGACAAAGGCGCGGCGCAGTTTGCGACGCTCTATCCCGACGATATGCCGCTTTGGGACAAGGTGCACACGATCGCGACCAAGCTCTATGGCGCGAGCGAGATCGCGGCGGACACGAACGTGCGCCAACGCTTTCGCGAGCTGCAAAGCGGCGGCTTCGGGCATCTGCCGATCTGCATGGCAAAGACGCAGTACTCGTTCTCGACCGACCCGCTATTGAAGGGCGCGCCGTCGGGGCATGTGGTGGCTATCCGCGAAGTGCGGCTGTCGGCGGGGGCGGAGTTCCTGGTCGTGATCACCGGGGACATCATGACCATGCCGGGCTTGCCGCGGGTTCCTGCCGCCAACACGATACGACTCGACGAGATGGGCGAGGTCGAAGGGTTGTTCTGAGGTCAGAAGCCGCCGAGGCCGCCGCCGGGACGCACGATTGGGCGCAGGAGGTAGTACGGCACCAGCAGCAGGAACGACATTGCCGCCTTCGTGCCGGCGTCGACCGACATGCGGTTCAGCCAAATCCAATCGCCGCCTAGATAGGCGAGCGGATAGAAAAGGAACATCGCGACGAACGAGCTCGTGAGCGCGCCGTAAAGCGGGGCTTTCCACCACACGACGCCGCGCGTGCGATCGAAGACGAACGTGCCGGCCAACTGGCCCAGAACCATCGCGCCCAAGAAGGTAACGGCGACGCGCACGGACGGTGCATCGGCGGGCGCGATCAATACGGCGGCGCCAACCGCGACGAGTGCCCAGGAGGCGAGGACATGCGCGATCGTGTAGTCGTCGCCAAGCCTGCGATTGACGAGATTGGTGATCAGGAACACGACCGGCACGATCGCGTGACCCACGGTCAGCCACGTCGAGGGATAGAGTTCGGGTACGCCGCGCGGGCTCAGCACGCCGTCGAAGACGGTCAGCGGCGTCAGGCGAAACTGCCAGGCAATCATCAGCGTGAGCACCGCCATCACGACCGGCGCGCTCAGCAGCGCAACGTCGCGTGCCATGCGGACGAGCCAATGCGCACGCGGTGGCGCATGCGAAACGATCGTTCCACCTTGGGCGGTAAGACGGCTGACGTTAGCGGACATCGACGGGGCGCAAATCAGGGTTGACGCGCGCAAGCGTGCTCGGAGTCGGCGCGGCGATGCAAGTGGCGGGCGTTACGCCGCGGCTTTGGCAGCCTTGGCGGCGCGCACGATCTCGCGCTTCACGCGCAGTGCGCGATCGGACAACTTCTCGTCGTCCAGCTTGACGATGTAGGCGTCGAGGCCGCCGTTGTGGTCGATCGAACGCAGCGCGTGCTTGGAAATGCGCAGACGGATCGTGCGGTCGAGCTTGTCCGAAATCAGCGCCACTTCCGCGATGTTCGGGCGGAACTTGCGCTTGGTCTTGTTGTTCGCGTGGCTGACATTGTGTCCGCTCAACACGCCTTTGCCGGTCAGTTCGCAGCGCCGCGCCATGGTCGTCTCTAGTCCCGTCGATTCGGATGAAATGAGAACCCGCGCGGGTTAGGGCCCACGCGGGAGGGCGGACCTATAGTTGAGGGGCGGAATTGCGTCAAGTTTCCCCGCGAAAGCGCGCCAAAATGGCCCGGGCGGCGGCCGGGGGCGCTGCTTCGCCTTTTGCGACATGGGCCTCGGCTTTGGCGAGTTCGCGGGCCGCGCCCTTGTCGTCTTTGAGCCACGCCAGCAGCCCTTCGCGCAATTCCGTCCACAGCCATGCGACGCTTTGCGCACGGCGCTGACGCTCCCAGGCGCCGGTTTCGGCGAGGCGCGCGCGAAAGGTCTCGATGTCGGACCACACCTCGGCGATCCCTTTTCCTTCCGTGCTCGAGACCATGCGCACTGCGGCGAACCAGTTGTCGAATTTCGGGCGCATCAGGTGGAGCGCCGCTTCGTACTCGGCGGCCGCGCGCGTTGCCGCGGGCTTCAGATCGCCGTCGGCCTTTGTCACGACAACGAGATCGGCGAGTTCCATAATGCCCCGCTTGATGCCCTGAAGCTCGTCACCGCCGCCCGGCGAGACCAGGACGATAAACATGTCGACCATGTCGGCGACCGCGGTTTCGGACTGGCCGACGCCCACGGTTTCGACCAGCACAACGTCGAAGCCCGCCGCCTCGACCAAGAGCATCGTCTCGCGCGTGCGCCGTGCGACACCGCCCAGCGTTGCGCCCGCGGGCGAAGGACGTATGAAGGCGCGCGGGTCCTGCGCGAGCTTCACCATGCGCGTCTTGTCACCCAAAATTGATCCGCCGGACCGGCGCGATGACGGATCGACGGCGAGCACGGCGACGCTTCTGCCCTGCCCCGTCAACCACGTGCCGAACGCCTCGATGAACGTCGACTTGCCGACACCCGGCGCTCCCGACAGGCCGACGCGGATCGCCCGGCCTGCGTGCGGCAGCGCGGCATTCACCAAGGCGGTGGCGGCGGGTTCGTCCGCGGCACGGCTCGATTCGACGAGCGTGATCGCCTTCGCCAAGGCGCGGCGGTCGCCCGCCGTCAGCGCGGCCACCAAATCCGCGGCTTTTGCCGTCTGAGATGAATTAGCGTTCATTTGGAGTAGTGACAAAAGCCGCTTGAAGCCGGTTCGGGATTTCCGCCACAATTCAACCATCGTGGTGGACGAAACAAGTGGGCCTTTCCCCGGGCAACTCCACCCCTTCGTTTCTCCCGCGTTCTTAAGCGAGGTTCACGTCTGATGCTCACGCGTTTGTTCCTGGCGACGTCTCTTTCCCTGTTTCCGTTGGCGACCATGGCCAACGCCGAAAGCGCGCCGCCGCCGCCGAGCGAGCCGCAGCTTCAGACGAAGGGACCGGCGAGCACGGTGCAGCTCGTTTGGCAGGTTTATCTGGGCGGGTTCAATCTCGGGAATATCGGCATCAAGTCGAGCTTCAGCGGCAATTCCTATTCGGCCGTGTCGCGGTTGAAGACGGCGGGCGTCGTGAACTCGTTCTACGAAGCGGTGATCGATGCGACGTCGATCGGCGCGGTGAACGGCGCAGGCTTGCAGCCGCAGAAATACGACTCGAACACGAACAACGAGAAGACGAACCAGAAGGTCGGCCTGACCTATACGTCGGCCGGAATTCAACTCTTCTCCGATCCGCCCTACAACACCGAGCGCTTCCCGGTGACGGAAGAACAGAAGCGCGGCACGCTCGACCCGCTGTCGGGCCTCGTCTTCGCGCTCTCGGGCGTTTCGCACACGGCGGACAAGCCGTGCGGCGATACCGTGCGCGTGTTCGATGGGCGGCGGCGCTACGACATCGAGCTCAAGTTCGTCGGCAACGACAAGGTCAAGACCGACGGCGGTTATTCGGGACCGGCGGTGAAGTGCACCGTGACCTACAAGCAGCTCGCAGGCTTCAAGCCCAATCTGAACAAGGGCAAGGCTATTCCGACGATCACGACCTGGTTCGCGGCGATGGAAAGCAATTCCGGCGGGCCTGTGAAGCGCTTCATGGTGCCGGTCAAGATCATGACCGAGACGCCGTACGGCGTCGCCCTCGCTCACGCGCGGAAGGTGACCGTCGACGGCGTGCAGAAGACGAGCTGACCAGGTTGACGCAATAGGCCTGACGACACTTGCGGCGCACGGTCTTGAAATCCGCGCAGCGCGGTCAAATCTGTCTTCGTCATGGCGGCGTTTGCGAACAAGGTTTCGTTTCTTTCGGGTGCATGGCGACGGCCTTCGGGTGATGGGTCGCGTGCGGCCGAGAGCGACAGCGTTCTGCTTGACGCTTACTCGCGGGCCGTTTCGGGCGTTGCAGAGGCGGTTGGCCCCGCCGTCGTGCGCGTTGAGGCGCTTGGCACAAAGCGCGGCGGGACGGGATCGGGCGTTATCATTTCGTCCGATGGGCTGGTGCTGACGAACAGTCATGTGGTGCAAGGCGCGTCAGCCGCGCGGCTGACCACGGCCGAGCAACAGAGTTTCGAGGCGCGCGTCTTGGGCGACGATCCGCATACGGACCTCGCGCTGTTGCATGCGCATGCGCATGGGAAGTTGCCGACTGCCGCACTCGGCGACTCGAGGATGTTGAAGCCTGGGCATCTGGTGGTTGCGATCGGCAATCCGTTGGGCTTCGAGTCGACGGTGACGGCGGGTGTCGTGTCGGCGCTGGGGCGCAGCTTGCGGGCGCAGTCGGGGCGGCTGATCGACGACGTCATCCAGACGGATGCAGCGCTCAATCCCGGGAACTCCGGTGGGCCGCTCGTCAACTCGCGCGGCGATGTGGTGGGCATCAACACGGCCGTCATCATGGGCGCGCAGGGCATCTGCTTTGCGGTCGCCAGCAACACGGCGAGCTTCGTGTTGAGCGAGATCGTGCGGCACGGTCGCGTCAGGCGCGCGTTCGTCGGCATCGCGGCGCAGACGATCGCCATTCCGCGGCGGCTGCAGCTCGCGGCGGGAACGGGGTCGTCGGGGGCGATGATCAACATCGTCGAGCCGGCCAGTCCCGCGGACCGCGCAGGTCTGCTGTCGCGTGACATTCTGGTCGCGCTGGACGGTCAGCCGGTCGAAGGCGTCGACGAGCTTCTGCGGCGGCTCGGGGCGGACAAGATCGAGCGCGAGGTTACCGTCTCGCTGCTGCGCGGCGGCAAGCGCATTGAAGTCTCGCTCACGCCCGGCGAACGGGCGAGTTGAGTCGCTCCTCCGCGGCCGCGCGGAAGCGGGCCATCGCGATGGGGATGGTTTCGGCCATGACTCGCGCCTCCCTAGCGGTAGCCCTCGACGAGCTTGATGATTGCGGCCGCGCGGTCGACGTCGTCACGGCAGTTCGCCTTGATCGCCGTGATCGTCGACGCGCCACTGTCGTGCTTCAGATGCGGGTTTGCGCCGGCCGCAAGCAATGCGCGAGCGCTTTCGATTGCCGGGCATTTCATGAGTGCCGTTTCGCCGCGCTCGTCGCGCGCGTTGGGGTTGGCGCCGGCCGCGAGAAGCGCCCTCGTCACATACGGATTGTAGGCGCCGACGATCAGCGGCGTTCCGCCATGTTTCTGGTTCGCCTCAAGGGCCGCGCCGTGCCTCAGTAACAGCTTCACGGCTTCGCCCCGGTCGCGTTGCCGGCGAACGCTGCCGTCGTCGCGCCATCGAGTGGCGGCCTCGTGCAGCGGCGTGATGCCGAATTCGGACGAATTGTCGTTCACCGCGCCACCGCCGCTGGCCAACGCCAATGCGACAAGTGTTGGGTCGCCCGAGCTTGCGGCGTTCATAAGCCAGCTCGCGTTGTAGTCACCCCGCGCCTTCGGATCGGCGCCGGCGGCGAGAAGCGCCCTGGCGATTTCGACGCCACCGAAGCGTGCTATGCGAAAGAGCGCGCGCGTGAGCGTCGCCTTGCTCCAATCGCGCTTGGCCTGAAGAAGTGCGAGGACCATGTCGTGGTTTCCCCGCTTCGCGGCTCGGTCAAGCGCGGTGTCGCCCCGCATGTGCTTGTCGCCCGGCGTCTTCGGCGGCTCTGCCTTATCGCGAACGGGTGCGCCCAGGATGATCAGGTCGCGCAGCAGATCGGCTGTGCCGAATTGCGCCACGTCTTCAATCATGCCGCTGTTCGCCGGGTTGTTCACCTTGAAGTTCCAACCTTCGGTCTGCAATGCGGGCACCGTGCGCTGGTCGCCGCGACGCCAGCGATCCAGGCCGGCGACATTCCAGATCGCGTTGATGATCGGGTTCTGGAGTCTTGGTCCGTTGAACTCGTGCGCGGATACCTCGGTTGCGATGTAGAACGAGAACAGAGTCTTCGATCCGCGGGTCAACTTGACTTGGCAGCCGGAGTACGCGTCGAATGCGAAGGGGCCGATTTGCGAGCCAAGTGCGACGGGGTCGACTTCGAACAACTGGCGAAACAAAGGATACGCAGTGGAGACCGTTCTACCGGTGTGCCGCCCTTTGATGGCAACGCCTCGGCGGCCCACGTAGACGACGTTGCCGTCGCCGCCAACGGAGAGCGTGAAGCCCGTATTCTCGCCACTACCACCCCAGTCGCTACCGCCTGAGCAATCCATTGCAACGCCGTGTTCCTTCAACGGCGCGTTGTCGAGTTGGGGTAGCCTTTGATAGTAGTTCGGTGGCAACCGCAAAATTCCGACAGGGACGTTTCGGATACGCGCCTGGAACGCGCGTCCGCCTCTTGAAAAAGGAGCGAAGGTCCACGTTCGAACCCAGGACTCTATAGGGTAGCGGGGGTCACCGTACTTCAGCGGCGAGCCGCCTGTAGGCTGCGCCTGAATGACTTTGCCTTGGTCCGAGACCACCATGTCGAAGCGCATGTATTCGAGCTTCGCCTTCTGATCCGGCTTGATCGTGTAAGTGGTTTGGCCCGGCGCGATATAGAGGCCATGGTCGAATGGCATCTTGTCGGCCGTGAATTGCGTCGTTTGCAAATAGGGGCCACGGAAGTGCTCGGCGACTGCCGTGTCCCACTTTTCGTAGTCGAACGTGTAATTGGATGCGCGCGCACTCCATGACGCGACGACGGCCAAAGCGATGAAGCCCACGAGCGTGAGCGCGGCGCGACAAGTGAACATCGAAGACCCCACGGCGTGACGAGAGATGGTAGCGCATCAAGCGGATTTCAGGCCCGTTCGGTGCCACCTTGGTTAAGCAGGGATTGATCGTCACGAAAGTGGGTGCCAGTTCTATTCGCTTCCTTCCCTGAACCGTGCCATAGCCATGCGCACCGCTTCCGTCATGATCGGGTCGACGATCGGGTTCGACCATTGCGCCTTGAGGCGCGCGAAGCGTTCGTCGAGATCGGCCTTCGTGTAGATGCGACCGTCGGCGATCACGGCTTCCAGCGTCGCGAGGTTCGCCAAGTCCTTCGTCGGGTCCTCGCGGAAGATGAGGAGGTCAGCGGGTGCGCCTGGTTCCAGGCGGCCCAATCCTTGTTTCAAGTGGGCGCCGTTGCCAGAGGTTGCGATCTTCCAGACCTCTTCGAGGGGGATGCCACTTTCGACGAAGAGCCGCATCTCTTCGTGCATGTCGACGCCGGGAATGACGAAGGCCGTCATCGTGTCGGTGCCGATGTGGAGCTTGGCGCCGGATTCGTGCAGGCGTTTGATGAGGCGCTGGACGGCGGGGATCGCCGTCTTCAGGCGGCTCATGTTCTTTGCGCTCGTGTCCCGGCGCAAGCCGTCCTTCGGATGCCAGATCACGTCCGCGAAGTAGCGCGGCAGCAGCGCCGCTTCGGGTGACGCGCGCATCTCTTCGTAACGATCGTAGTTGGAAAACTTCGCCGTCGTGACGAGTGTTGGCGTGTTCGCCGCGCCCGCCGCGCGCGTCGCTTCGACCGTGCGCGCGAGTTGCGCGTCGTCGAAGGGCGTGCCCCAAGCGTCCATCACTTCCGGGAACGAGCGCGGGTCGGTGTTCGGCGCGAAGGCGGCGCCCGTGAAATGCTGGACGTCCCCGATGCCCCCCGGATAGGGCACATGGTGCGAGACGTGGCCGATCGTGGGCATGCCCTGATCCTTCGCGGCAGCGATCAGCGCCGCCAGAACATCAGGTGCGAGCGAATTGTAGAGTTTGACGCAGTCGTAGCCGTCGGCCTTGATCGAGCGGACGACATCAACGGCTTTCGCCGGATCGGTGACGACGCGGGTGTTCTCCCAAATCTTCTCAGGGCCGTCGACGAAGGGGCCGCAAGCGAAGACACGTGGGCCCGGCATCGCGCCCGCTTCGATCTTGCGGCGAATGGGCAAGACCGTTTTGCCGTCGATGTCACCGGCATCGCGCACGGTCGTGACGCCATGCATCAAGAACAGAAGCGGGAACAGATCCTGCGCGACGGGGATGTTCTGCGGCGGATGATGCGCGTGCATGTTGATGAGGCCGGGCAGCACATACTTGCCGGCGTAAGGGCTCTCGCTGGCATCGGCGGACGGCGTGATGTCGCCGATCGTGCGATCTGTGATCGTGAGCGATTGACCTTCGCGCCGGCTCTCGCCGGGCTGAATCACGGTGATATTGTGGAACGCACCGCCCCGCTCGGGCGCGGGGAGCGGGGCCGGCGGTTGCAGCAGCCAGTAGAGGACGCCGCCGACAAGCGCCAGAACCAGAACGAACGCGCCGAGAATCCGCATGTTTCCCCCAATGGCCGGCGGCGCGAGAGTATGTGCTCCCGCGCGCCCTGCCGCAAACTCAGCCCGATTTCCCCTTTGCGGCCGCCTTTTTCTTCGCGCGGTTGCGGGCCAGCATGTTCAACGCTTCGACCAGGGCGGAGAAGCCCATGGCGGCGTAGATGTAGCCCTTGGGCACGTGGAATCCGAAGCCGTCGGCGATGAGCGCCATGCCGATCATGAGCAGGAAGCTCAAGGCCAGCATCACGATCGTCGGGTTCGCGTTGATGAAGTTCGCAAGCGGGGTGGCCGCGACCAACATCACGATGACGGTCACGATGACGGCG